>CALXGE010000095.1 GCA_944387775.1 uncultured Oscillospiraceae bacterium
ATCAAGAAGTGCCTGGACGGCGTCACCAACACCCAGGTGGACGTCACCGGCACCACCAAGCCCCTGGTGGAGTGCGTGAAGTCCGGCGTGCTCCGGGGCGCTGTGGCCATGGTTGGCTGCAACAACCCCAAGGTCCGTCCCGACACCGCCCACATTGAGCTCATGAAGAAGCTCATCGCCAACGATATTATTGTGGTGGTTTCCGGCTGCTCCGCCCAGGCTGCGGCCAAGGCGGGCCTCCTCAGCAAGGAGGCCAAGGAGCTCTGCGGCGACGGCCTCAAGCGCGTGTGCGAGCTGGTGGATATTCCTCCCATCCTCCACATGGGCTCCTGCGTGGATATCTCCCGCATGATGGTCCTGGCCGCCGATATCGCCAAGGATTCCGGCTGGAACATCTCCCAGATCCCCCTGGTGGGCTGTGCCCCCGAGTGGATGAGCGAGAAGGCCGTGTCCATCGGTAACTATGTGGTGGCCACCGGTATCGATACATACCTGGGCGTGGATCCCTACACCAAGGGTTCCTCCGAGGTTACCGAGCTGCTCCAAGGCGAGCACGGCATCAAGGATTGGGTGGAGGCCAACTTCACCGTTGAGCTGGACATCGAGAAGCTGGGCGACAAGATGATCGAAGCTATCGAGGCAAAGCGCGTTGCCCTCGGCATCTGATACAAACTATTTCCGGCCTGCGCCGGATTTCCTGCCCGCACGGGAGCGTGCGGATCGCAAAAAACATTTTTGCCTGAGCAAAGAAGGAAGGATCTCCCGTTATGAAAGTTGCCATCACCGGTAAAGGCGGGGTGGGGAAGACCACCTTTGCCTCCACGCTGTGCCGGCTGTACGCCGCGGAGGGCCGCACGGTCCTGGCCGCAGACGTGGACCCCGACGCCAACCTGGGCCTGGCCCTGGGTTTCTCTGAGGAGGAGGTCAACGCCATCGTGCCCATCTCCAAGATGCGCAAGCTGGTGGAGGAGCGTACCGGGGCCAATGCCGCCAACAAATTCTTCAAGCTCAACCCCCAGGTCAGTGATATCCCCGACACTTACGCCAAGGAGATCAACGGCGTGAAGCTGCTGGTCATGGGCACGGTGGAGACCGGGGGCAGCGGCTGTGTATGTCCCGAGCATGTGATGCTCAAAGCCATCCTCTCGTCTCTGGTGTTCCGGAAGGACGATGTGGTGGTTATGGACATGGAGGCTGGCCTGGAGCACCTGGGAAGAGGTACCGCCAGCATGATGGACCAGTTCGTGGTGGTCATCGAGCCCGGCGCCCGCAGCATCCAGACCTACGGAAAGGTCAAGGAGCTGGCGGCAGACCTGGGGATCACCAAGGTCCGGGTGGTGGCCAACAAGGTCCGGGGCCCCGAGGATGAGGAATTCATACGGGCACGGATTCCGGAGGAGGACCTGCTGGGATTCATCCACTACAACGCCGAGGTCATCGACGCCGACCGCAACGGCAAGTCTCCCTATGACTTCAGCCCTGCGGCGGTGGAGGAGATCCGTGCCATCAAGGCAAAAATGGACGCTGAAAAATAAATATTCGTGCTGAGAGCAATCGTAAGGAGTGAAACGTCAAATGAAGACATTGTTCGAGAGAGTTTTCGCCGGCAACGACGAAATGTACGCTCTTGCGGTCAAGGCCGTGGACGAGGCCCTGGCCAAACTGGGGCCCGATGCCCCCGCTACCTTTGGCGATACCGCCTACAGCCTGCCCTGCCTCTACGCCATGACCGGCAGGAAGGTGGCCACCGTGGGCGAGGCCAAGGAGGCCCTGGAGACCACCATCAAGGATTTCATGACCCGCAACAACCGCACCAAGGATATTTTCACCTCCGGCATCGCTACCGCCCTGTCCGCCGAGATGATCGAGCTGATGAAGTGGGCCACCCACGGCGGCTGCCCCTACGAGGAGCCCGTCATGGGCCACTTCACCGACGCCCAGGTCCGTGAGCTGGGCGTTCCTCTGGTGACCCGGGACATCCCCGGCGTGGCCGTCATCATCGGCGCTGCCCCCTCCGCTGAGGAGGGCGTGGAGCTGGTGAAGGAGTACCAGTCCCAGGGTATTTTCGTCACCCTGGTGGGCGGCATCATCGACCAGTGCATCGAGAAGGGCGTGAAGCTGGGCTTCAACGTCCGCTGCGTGGCCCTGGGCCGTGACCTCAGCAGCGTGGCCCACGTGGTCAGCGTGGCCCTCCGCGCCGCCATCATCTTCGGCAGCACCGAGCCCGGCAACTACGAGGCCATGTGGCGCTACACCATGGACCGCGTGTTCGCCTTCGTCAACGCCTACGCTCCTGTGGACGATATGACCGTGGCCTGCGGTGCCGGCGCCATCCAGCTGGGCTTCCCGGTCATCACCAACGACACCGAGGAGAACAACATGTTCCGGGTGCCCAAGAGCCTCATCATCCAGGAGGACACCAGCAAGTTCAACGCCACCTCCCTGGAGGCCCGCAACATCAAGATCAAGATCACCAAGATCGACATTCCCGTGGCCTTCTCCTCTGCCTTCGAGGGTGAGATTATCCGCCGCGGTGACATGCAGGTGGAGTTTGACGGCTCCCGTGTGGACGCTCTGGAGCTGGTGCGCAGCAAGGAACTCAGCGAGGTGGAGGACCACAAGTTCACCCTCATCGGGCCGGACCTGGATTCCTTCGCCGTGGGTTCCAAGAATGCTGTCTGCTTCATCGCGGATGTGGCCGGCAAGAACATGAGCACCGACTTCGAGTCCGTGTTCGAGCGCAAGTTCCACGCCTACGTCAACTGCATGGAGGGCGTCATGCACACCGGTCAGCGGGATATGATCCGTGTCCGTGTCAGCAAGGCCGCTTTTGAGGCGGGCCTGCGGCTGAAGGACTTCGCCGAGGTCCTCTATGCCAAGCTCAAGAGCGACTATGACGCTGTTATCGATAAGTGCCAGATCACCATTATCACCGATCCCGAGGAGTGCAAGAAGTTCCGCCACGAGGTGGCCATCCCCGCCTACGACAAGCGCGACGAGCGTCTGCAGAGCCTCACCGATGAGAATGTGGATCAGTTCTATACCTGCATCATGTGCCAGTCCTTCTCTCCCAGCCACGTGTGCATCGTCACTCCCGAGCGTCTGGGCCTGTGCGGCGCCGTGAGCTGGCTGGATGCCAAGGCCACCAACGAGCTGGATCCCTCCGGTCCCTGCCAGGTGGTGCCCAAGGCCCACGTCATCGACGAGAATGTGGGTCGCTGGGAGGAGGTCAACGAGGCTGTCAACAAGTACAGCCAGGGTGCGCTGGAGTCTGTCACCCTGTACTCCATCATGGAGGACCCCATGACCTCCTGCGGCTGCTTCGAGTGTATCTGCGGCATCGAGCCCTTCTCCAACGGCGTGGTCATCGTCAACCGTGAGCACGCGGGCATGACCCCCCTGGGCATGACCTTCTCCGAGATGGCCTCCATGACCGGCGGCGGCGTGCAGACCCCCGGCTTCATGGGCCACGGCAAGCACTTCATCGCTTCCAAGAAGTTCATGAAGGCTGAGGGCGGCCTGGGCCGCATCGTCTGGATGCCCAAGGCGCTGAAGGAGCAGGTGGCGGAGCGTGTGAACCAGTCCGCCAAGGAGCTCTACGGCATCGATAACTTCTGCGACATGGTAGGCGACGAGACCATTGCCGAGGATCCCGAGACCTTGATGGCCTTCCTCAGCGAGAAAGGTCACCCCGCTCTCAGCATGGATCCCCTGATGTAAGCCCAATTGCTTCTTTCTCTTGAATAAACAAAAGGCCGCTCTCCCGCTGGGAGAGCGGCCTTTGGGTTGGTGCGATTGGTAGCGAAAGGTTGGGGCAGCCTAGGATAATCGGCGGGAAAGGGAGGTTTCTGTCAAAATTTGTCTTGCATTGGCAGTTGTGGCATGCTATCATAGTAACACTATTTTTGTGTGTGGTGTGTGCGATGGTTTATACGATTACGACGAATCCTTCCCTGGATTATACCGTGGAGGTTGACCTGATCCCCGGTCAGGTCAACCGCACCAGGAGTGAGGTCATCTATCCCGGCGGCAAGGGGATCAATGTCTCCCTCTTTCTCCAGCGGCTGGGGATGGAGACACTGGCCCTGGGATTTGCTGCCGGCCGCATCGGCCAGGCTATCCGGGATCTGCTGGATGATCTGAACTGCCCCCATGAGCTGATGGAGCTCTCCGGCGGTGGTCAGAGCCGGATCAATGTCAAGTTCAAGGGCACGCCGGAGACGGCGGTGAACGGCCGGGGCCCCGCTCTTCAGGAGGCAGATATGCAGCGGCTGTTGAAGCGACTGGAGGATGTGAGCCCTGAGGACTGCGTGGTAATCTCCGGCTGGGCCCAGAGCATCCCCTTCTATGTGTCCATTCTCCGCCAGGTAGTGGAGAAGGGGTGTGTAACGGCCCTGGACTGCACCGGTGAAGCCCTGTGGCAGTGCTTGCCCTGCCACCCCTTTCTGGTCAAGCCCAATCTCTCGGAACTGGGGGCCCTGTTTGGAGTGGACGACCTGGAGTATACCGAGGGCGTGGAGCTGGCCCATCAGCTCCAGGTGGAGGGCGCCCGGAATATACTGGTGACCATGGGGAGCCGGGGAGCCTTCCTGCTGACAGAGG
The DNA here is from genome assembly GCA_944387775.1 of uncultured Oscillospiraceae bacterium. Lineage (GTDB taxonomy): Bacteria > Bacillota > Clostridia > Oscillospirales > Oscillospiraceae > Pelethomonas. Next base: position 4,603 of record CALXGE010000095.1, read on the forward strand.
GCGGGGAGCTGTACCTGGCAAACGCCTGCTGCGGCCAGGTGCGCAACACCGTGGGATCAGGGGATTCCCTGGTGGCTGGTTTCCTCACTGGACTGAAGCAGACGGAGGACTTTGCTAAGGCTCTGCAGCTGGGGGTAGCCGCCGGCTGTGCTACCGCCTTTAATGACTGGCTGGGTACCCGGGAGGAGACCATGGCCCTGTTGAATCACATTCATGTAGAGAAAGTGCCCTTCTGACGGGGGATCTCTGTGGGCAACTGGCATATACCGTGAATATGATAAGAACCGCGCGCCGCAAAAGCGGCGCGCGGTTCTTATGCTTTTATATATAAGAGTATTATAGCCCCCACACCGCCTCGTTGGTGGAGGATACAGCCAGAGCGCCGGCGTTGAGCGCCTCCATTACGTCGCTTTTATCCATGACCAGACCGCCGCAGATCAGGGGGATGGGAAGGGCGTCTGCCACCCGGGCAATGACCTTGGGCATGATTCCTGGCAGGATTTCCACCATGTCCGGCTGAGCAGCCAGGGCAGCGGGCCGCACGTTCTCCAGGGAAAGAGAGTCAAAAACAAAAAAGCGCAGTATGGTGAAAAGCCCCAGCTCCCGGCCCCGGCGGATCAGATTGGGGCGGGTAGTGATGACGCCATCGGCCCGGGCTACGGAGGAGACATAGTCCACCGCCACCTCTTTGGGGGCAAGGCCGGTAATAAGGTCCGTATGGACCATGACCAATTTTTCCGCCCGATGGAGTCGCTCCACTGTGCCGGGAAGGCTGCACACGTCACCGTAGAGCAAAAACACCACCCGGTTGTCCCGGCTTAGGACCTGCTCCAGCCCACTGTCATTTTTGACGGCGGCGATAATGGGGGTTTGTTCGATACTGCTCAGAATATGTCCGGCCATGGTCTATCACTCCCTGGCCCAGTCGAAGGCACGCTTGACCGCCCGCTGCCAACCCTGGACTTTTTCATCTCGCTGGGTGGGGGAGATGGAGGGGGTGAAGGTCCGGTCCACCGCCCAGTTGCGCCGGATATCCTCTGTACCGGACCAGTAGCCCACCGCGAGGCCTGCCAGGTAAGCCGCGCCCAGAGCGGTGGTCTCCACACAGACGGGACGGTGAACGGTGGCTTGGAGAATGTCCGCCTGAAGCTGCATGAGGACGTTGTTGGCGCTGGCACCGCCGTCCACTTTCAGGGAGGTAAGGTCGATGCCGGCATCTGCCTTCATGGCGGTGAGCACGTCGGACACCTGATAGGCAATGGATTCCAGAGTGGCCCGGATAATGTGATTTTTGTTGACTCCCCGGGTGAGGCCAACAATGGCCCCCCGGGCGTACTGGTCCCAATAGGGAGCGCCCAGGCCGGTGAAGGCGGGGACCACGTAACAGCCGTTGGTGTCGGGCACCTTGCTGGCGTGGTACTCGCTGTCGGCGGCGGACTCGATGAGGCGCATTTCATCCCGGAGCCACTGGATGGCGGCCCCTGCCACGAAGATGGAGCCCTCCAGGGCGTAGTTCACATGGCCATCCAGCCCCCAGGCCACAGTGGTCACCAGACCGTTCTGGGAGAATACCGGGGTCTCGCCGGTGTTCATCAGCAGGAAGCAGCCGGTGCCGTAGGTGTTCTTGGCCTGACCGGGCGCGAAGCAGGTCTGACCGAAGAGGGCAGCCTGCTGGTCTCCGGCGGCTCCAGCGATGGGAATGGGAGCACCGAAAAATCCAGGATCTGTGGTGCCGTAGATGCAGCTGCTGGGCATAGGTGTGGGCAGTAGGGAGGCGGGAATGTCCAGCAGTCGGAGGATATCCTCATCCCAGGTCAGGGTGTTGATATTAAAGAGCATGGTGCGAGAAGCATTGGAGAAATCGGTCACATGGACCCGCCCCCCGGTAAGCTTCCAGATGAGCCAGGTCTCCACGGTGCCAAAGAGCAGCTCTCCACGCTGAGCCTTCTCCCGGGCTCCGGGGATGTCATCCAGGATCCATTTGAGCTTGGGGCCGGAGAAGTAGGCATCCACCACCAGGCCGGTTTTCCGGCGGATGGCTTCGGCGTGTCCGGAGGCCTTCAGCTGGTCGCAGTAGGCACTGGTCCGACGGCACTGCCAGACGATGGCGTTGCACACCGGTTCACCAGTGGCCTTGTCCCAGACAATGGTAGTCTCACGCTGGTTGGTGATGCCGATAGCGGCGATGTCGGCGGCGGTAGCCCCGATCTTCCCCATGGCTTCCACGGCAACCCCAAGCTGTGTGGCCCAGATCTCGTGAGCGTCGTGCTCTACCCAACCGGGCTTGGGGAAGATCTGGGTAAATTCCTTCTGAGCGGAACTGCACACATGCCCCTGCTGGTCAAAGAGAATACAGCGGTTGCTGGTGGTCCCGGCATCGAAGGACATGATGTATCTGGCCATAGCGGTATCGCTCCTTACAGTATGTAGGATAATGAAGGTATCATAGCATAAAATCACCAGAGTGGAAAGGGGCACTGGGAGAAAAATTGGTGGTTTTGGCAATATCATCAGCGGAAGAATGTAACTGGCATCTGGATAAAAGAAACGGAAGGCGTTTTCCGGCATACGGACAGCCACCGGAGACATAGGGTGGGAGGAAAGGGGGAGTACCATGGTCACAACGGCGCTGCTGCTGCTGAAAAGCAGCTTGTTCCTATCACTGCATCTCTCTGGCAGCCTCAGTTCCTTTCCCAAACCTCTCAGCGCAGAGGAGGAGCAGACCTGCTTGGAGCGTTGGGCCCAGGGGGATCTGGAGGCACGAAACGTTCTCATTGAGCGAAATATGCGTCTGGTGGCACACATCATCAAGAAGTACTATACCCAGAGTGTGGAGCAGGACGATCTCATTTCTATCGGAACCATCGGGCTTATCAAAGGTATTTCAAGCTATAAGCCCGAGAAAAATGTACGTCTTGCCACCTATGCTGCCCGGTGCATTGAGAATGAAATCCTCATGTTCTTCCGCAGCCAGAAGAAGCTTCAGGGAGAGGTGTCACTCTCAGATACGCTGGAGACGGACAAGGACGGCAATAACCTCTTTTTGATGGATGTGGTGGGGGTGGAGGACACCATGCTGGACGATCTGGACACACAGGAGAGCCATGTGCGTGTCCGACAGCTGGTGGATGAGTGCCTGACGGACCGAGAGGCGGAGATCATTAAAAAGCGCTATGGCCTGGACAACCGAAAGCCTAGGACGCAGCGGGAGATTGCTGCCGACTACGGCATATCGCGGTCCTATGTATAGCGCCGGAACTAATGTAAGTGAAACCCGGAAAGCCTTGTGGGACAAGGGTTCCCAAGTTGAGAAAATTTGACAAAATACGTCAAAACGCGCATCGCTTATTGTAAGCGGCAATATAAACAAAAAGATAAGCTGTCATTCATTAAAAACCACAAGATCTGCAGGGGCGTTGTAGAATCCATTCATAAACTGCGAAAAATTTGAATTCCCCATTTATGTGCAAATTACAGCACATAAACGGGGAATTTTAATTGAACTATACTGCGGTTATCTCATAACTTCAGATCCCCTGTAGCGGGACCGTCGATGCGTTTACCGTCCTCCTTAAAGCGGGAACCGTGACAGGGGCAGTCCCAGGTATGTTCCTGGGAATTCCATTTCAGCGCGCAGCCCAGATGGGGGCAGCGCCTTGTTGTGGGTGTCAGCAGACTGACCATGGCTTCCCAACCGTTGGTAATCAGTTGGGGGCGGAGCATGGAGCGGGAAGGAGAGAATACTTCTGCAAAAGGATGCTCCTTTTCTTGAACGAGATCGCTTAAAATCATAGCGGATACCATGGAGGACGTCATTCCCCACTTGTTGAATCCAGTGGCCACGTACAAACCTGATGTGGAGGCAGAGTAAGGGCCGATATAAGGCGCTCCATCCAGACTCATACAGTCCTGCGTAGACCAATGGTACTTCTCTATAGCTTGCGGACAATGCTTTACGGCAAAGTTCCGCAGTTCATGCCATCCGCCGCCCTGCTTTCCGGTGCGGTGGCCACCCCCGCCCACCAGCAGGAGATTTCCGTGGTTACGGAAGGAAAGGCCATCCTCCGCTTCATCGATATACATGCCGTCTACATTTGTGGCGTGTTCCAAAGCAATGACATAGGAACGACGCTGATATAGCTTCAAAAAATAGCTGCCGTGCTTATTGAGAAAAGGAAAGTGGGTGGTTACAATAACCTTCTTTGCCCGAATTCTTCCTCTATCTGCCACGGCGGTAGTTCCAATCAGTTCTCGTATAGGCGTGTGCTCATAGATGTGCAGATCCTTTGAAATTGCGG
>CALXGE010000096.1 GCA_944387775.1 uncultured Oscillospiraceae bacterium
GTGCGGTGTATAATGACACTAGAAAACCTTTTAAGAATTTGAGAGGAGTTTTTCACTATGAGCATCAAAGTTGGTATCAATGGCTTTGGCCGCATCGGCCGCATGGTTTTCCGCGCCAGCGTCAATCATCCCGAGATCGAGATCGTTGGCATCAATGACCTGTGCCCCGCTGATTACCTGGCTTACATGCTGAAGTATGACACCATGCACGGCCAGTTCCAGGGCGAGGTCTCCTCCACCGAGAACGCCATCGTGGTCAACGGCAAGGAGATCCCCATCTTCGCCGAGCGCAACCCCGCCGACCTGCCCTGGGGCAAGATCGGCGCTGAGTACGTGGTGGAGTCCACCGGCCTGTTCCTGACCAAGGAGAAGGCCCAGGGCCACATCGACGCCGGCGCCAAGAAGGTCATCATGTCCGCCCCCTCCAAGGACGACACCCCCATGTTCGTCTGCGGCGTGAACCTGGACAAGTACACCAGCGACATGACCTTCGTCTCCAACGCTTCCTGCACCACCAACTGCCTGGCCCCCATCGCCAAGGTCCTCAATGACAACTGGGGCATCACCGATGGCCTCATGACCACCGTCCACTCCACCACCGCCACCCAGAAGACCGTTGACGGTGTGTCCATGAAGGATTGGCGCGGCGGCCGCGCTGCCTCCGGCAACATCATCCCCTCCTCCACCGGCGCTGCCAAGGCCGTGGGTAAGGTTATCCCCTCCCTGAACGGCAAGCTCACCGGTATGTCCATGCGTGTTCCCACCCTGGACGTGTCCGTTGTGGACCTGACTGTGAACCTGGCCAAGCCCGCCAAGTACGATGAGATCTGCGCCGCCATGAAGGCTGCTTCCGAGGGCGAGCTGAAGGGTATCCTGGGCTACACCGATGAGGATGTGGTTTCCAGCGACTTCCTGGGTGATGCCCGCACCTCCATTTTCGACGCCAAGGCTGGTATCGCTCTGACCGACACCTTCGTGAAGGTCGTGTCCTGGTACGACAACGAGATGGGTTACTCCAACAAGGTGCTGGAGCTCATCAAGCACATGTACAGCGTGGACCACAAGTAAGAGATATTCTCTTCTCAATAAGAACCGCCGCCCATTTGGGCGGCGGTTTTTTGCGGTAATGGACATGGATGAAAAGGGAGGGCAGGTACATTTGTACCTGCCCTCCTTAAATCCCACAGGGAAATATTAGTTGTCAATAAGACTCTTGCCGTCCATCTCCGGCGGGCACTCCAGACCCATGATATCCAGGATAGTGGGGGCAATATCCGCCAGGCGGCCGGGGTGCAGCTTGGCGTCGGCCCCTACCAGGATGAAGGGCACCAGGTTGGTGGTGTGGGCGGTCATGGGGGAACCGTCGGACTTGGACATCTCCTCGGCGTTGCCGTGGTCGGCGGTGATCATGGCAATGCCGCCCATGGCACGGGTGGCGTCCACCACCTTGCCTACGCAGGTGTCTACGGTCTCCACTGCCTTGACAGCGGCGTCATACACACCGGTGTGGCCCACCATGTCGCAGTTGGCGAAGTTCAGAATGATCACGTCATAGGCACCGGACTCGATGCGCTCCACGCACTTGTCCGCCACTTCAAAGGCGCTCATCTCCGGCTGGAGATCATAAGTGGCAACCTTGGGAGAGGGAACCAACACCCGGTCCTCACCGGGGAACACATCCTCTACGCCGCCGTTGAAGAAGAAGGTGACGTGGGCGTACTTCTCAGTCTCGGCAATGCGCAGCTGGGTCATGCCCATCTTGCTGAGGTACTCACCCAGGCCATTCTCCACCCGGATCCGGGGGAAGGCCACCATCACATTGGGCATGGTGGCATCGTACTCGGTGGTGCACACATAGGTCAGGGGGAAGAACTCCCGCTTGAAACCGTCAAACTCCGGGTCCACAAAGACGCGGGTAATCTCACGGGCACGGTCGGGGCGGAAGTTGAAGAAGATGATGCTGTCGTTGTCAGAAATCACACCCTGGCTGTCGCAGACCACAGGCTCCACAAACTCGTCGGTGATGCCATTCTGGTAGGATTGAGCCACAGCGGCCACCGGATCGGGATTCTGGATGCCCTGGCCATAGACCATGGCGTCATAGGCCTGCTCCACCCGGTCCCAGCGCTTGTCGCGGTCCATGGCGTAATAGCGGCCCATCACAGTGGCCACCTTGCCCACGCCGATCTCCTTGCACTTCTCCACGGCCTCGGCCACAAAACCCTTGCCGCTGGTGGGGGACACGTCACGGCCATCCAGGAAAGCATGGATATAGACCTTGGAGAGGCCGCGGATCTTGGCCATCTTCAGCAGGGCCCACAGATGGGTGGTGTGAGAGTGGACGCCACCGTCAGACAGAAGACCATAGAGGTGGAGGGAGCTGCCGTTTTTCAGGCAGGCATCCATAGCGGCACAGTAAGCCTTGTTCTCAAAGAAGCTGCCGTCCTCAATGGCACGGGTGATCCGGGGCAGGTCCTGGTAGACCACCCGGCCGCCGCCGATATTGGTGTGGCCAACCTCGCTATTGCCCATCTGCCCGGCAGGAAGACCCACGTCCAGACCGGAGGCGGAGAGGGTGGTGTGAGCGCACTGGGCGAAGAGCTTATCCAGGACAGGGGTCCGAGCGTGGGCCACGGCGTTGCCGTTTTCCTCGCTGCGCAGGCCGAAGCCGTCCATAATAATCAAAGTTGTAGGCGTTTTGTTCATATTAACCTCGATTTCTCAATGCCCGCCGGCGGCGAAAACCGTTTAGCCGCCGGACGGGGTTACACATCCCTTAGAGTGAAGCGTCTTTACGAAAGGCACCGATTACTCCTGGTTGGCTGCGTTGATGATATCGACGAACTGGTCAGGCTTCAGGGAGGCGCCGCCGATGAGGCCGCCGTCCACGTCGGGCTGAGCCAGCAGCTCTGCAGCGTTCTTGGGGTTCATGGAACCACCGTACTGGATGGTGACGGAGCGGGCAACCCGGGCACCGTAGAGGTTGCGGATGGTGGCGCGGATGGCGGTGCAGACCTCGGCAGCCTGCTCGGCAGTGGCGGTCTTGCCGGTGCCGATGGCCCAGATGGGCTCGTAGGCAATAACGCACTTGCGGACCTTGTCAGCGGCCACGCCGGAGAGAGCGGACTTGACCTGCAGAGCGATGAGCTCCATGGTCACACCCATCTCACGCTGCTCCAGGCTCTCGCCCACGCAGATGATGGGGTGGAGACCGGCCTCCAGGGCGGCGTGGACCTTCTTGTTGACGGTGATGTCGGTCTCACCGAAGTACTGGCGGCGCTCGCTGTGGCCAATGATGACGTACTTGACACCCAGATCCCGGAGCATATCGGCGGAGACCTCGCCGGTGTAGGCGCCGTTGGGCTCAAAATAGAGGTTCTCGGCACCGACAGCCACACGCATGTCCTTGAAGGCCTTGAGGGCGGCGGGGATGTTCACAAAGGGAACACAGACCACCACGTCACACCACTTGGCGCGGGGGAGGATGGCCTTGAGCTCTTCGGCAAACTTCTTGGTCTCGGTGGCATTCTTGTTCATTTTCCAGTTGCCGGCAATAATGGTCTTGCGATATCTGCGGTTCATGGTACTTTCGTCTCCTGTCTAATTTTTAATAATTAAATATTGTATTGATATTTCATGGCACGGGTCCTGCCGGAGAGATTCTATCCGGCAGGACCCGAAGCCGGACACACAAGGGGAAATGGTCCATCCGCTGCCGCCGACGGCGGCTCAGCGATTCTTACTTATCCAGCAGGCAGGCCACGCCGGGCTCGTCGCCGCAAGCGCCGTATCCCTTGCTTCCCCGCAGGCGGGAAAGCTCGCTCACTTTGCTGCGGCTCCTCTTCCCAACGGACCCGCTGCGCTGGGTTACGTTGGGATCCCGGGAGCTGCCCGATGGGACATGTTACTTATCCAGCAGGCAGGCCACACCGGGCAGCTCCTTGCCTTCCAGGAACTCCAGGGAGGCACCGCCGCCGGTGGAGATGTGGGTCATCTTGTCGGCAAAGCCCAGCTGTGCCACAGCGGCCGCGCTGTCGCCGCCGCCGATGATGGTGATGGCGTTGGTATCGGCCAGAGCCTTGGCTACGGCACGGGTGCCCTCAGCAAAGGCGGGGAACTCGAACACGCCCATGGGGCCGTTCCAGATCACAGTACCGGCATCCTTCACGGCGGCCACATAGGCCTCCACCGTCTTGGGACCGATATCCATACCCATCATGTTGTCGGGAATGGACATGGCGTCATAGAGAACAGGGGTGGCGTCGGCGGAGAACTCCGCAGCGCAGTAGTTGTCTACGGGCAGGAGGAACTTCACGCCCTTGGCCTTGGCCTTAGCGATCATCTCGTTGCAGTAGTCCAGCCAGTCGGCCTCCAGAAGGCTGGTGCCCACGCTGCCGCCCTGGGCCTTGGCAAAGGTGTAGGCCATGCCGCCGCCAATGATAATGGTGTCGGCGATGTCCAGAAGGTTGTTGATGACGCCGATCTTGGAAGAAACCTTGCTGCCGCCCAGGATGGCCACCAGGGGCCGCTTGGGGTTGGCCAGAGCGCCGCCCATGATCTCCAGCTCCTTCTCAATGAGGAAGCCGCTGACAGCGGGCAGGTAGGCGGCCACGCCGGCAGTGGAGGCGTGAGCACGGTGGACAGCACCGAAGGCGTCGGAGACATAGATCTCAGCCATGTCGGCCATAGCCTTGGCCAGCTCGGGATCGTTCTTGGTCTCACCCTTCTCAAAACGGGTGTTCTCCAGCAGCATGATCTCGCCGCTCTTGAGGGCAGCGGCCTTGGCCTGGGCATCGGGGCCCACCACATCGGCGGCCATGATGACATCCTTGCCCAGCAGCTCGCTCAGCCGCTTGGCAACAGGGGCCAGAGTCAGGGCCTTCATGGACTTCTCCCACTTCTCCTTGGTGAGGGAGGCGGGATCCTTGCCCTTCTCGGTCTGCTTTTTCACCCACTTGTCAAAGTTGGGCTCGGGCTTGCCCAGGTGGGAGCAGGCGATAACCGCCGCGCCCTGGTCCAGCAGGTACTGGATGGTGGGCAGAGCGGCACGGATGCGCTTGTCGTCGGTAATGGCACCGGTGGTCTTGTCCTGGGGCACGTTGAAATCGCAGCGCAGGAGGACCTTCTTGCCCTTTACGTCGATATCCTTGACAGTCTTCTTGTTGTAGTTCATGTCCAATGACACTCCTTTCACATATATAAAGGTACGGTTGACAGGAAGAAAAATTGGCAGAGGGATCAGCGGGCCATCTCCCCGGTGCCCTGGAGACCGGGAAAGCCATTCTGCCGCAGTGCTTCATAGGTGAGGACCGCCACACTGTTGGCAAGATTCAGGCTCCGGGCCTCGTTCACCATGGGCAGGCGGATACACCGCTCCCGGAAGGCCTCCCGGAAGTCCAGAGGCAGCCCTGCGGTCTCCTTGCCGAAGAATAGCCAGCAGTCCGGAGAGAACTGTGCCTGACTGTAGTCCCGGGGCGCCTTGGTGGTAGCCAGCCACAGGTCCGAGGCCGCCTGGGGAAAGGCACGGAACAGCGCCTCCAGGCTGGGGTGGGTGGTTACCTCCACCAGATACCAGTAGTCCAGCCCTGCCCGGCGGACGGCCTTCTCCGATATGTCGAAGCCAAGAGGTTCCACCAGGTGCAGCTGACTGCCGGTAGCAGCGCAGGTGCGGGCAATATTGCCGCAATTTTGCGGGATTTCTGGTTCTACCAGGACGATGTGCAGCATAGCTCCTCCAGAAAAGCGCGGGGAGGAGGGCATCGCCCATCCTGCGCGTTCAAATTTTAACAGCGTACATTGTAAAACAAATTCTCTCCGAATTCAAGCATAAATAGATTAATTCTTCGAAGAAATTTACAAAAATGTGCTTCTACGAGGTGGCATCGACAGGAAGCCACAAATTTTGGTCTACATAAGCGTTCTGCCTTGTGCAAAAAGCCCCTAACGAAAGAGCAGGGGGAGATTTGTGCAAAATATGGGGTGCATTTTTGAAAAATCCACTTGCATAACTAGGTTTGTCTGATATAATGAAAGCTGAATACTACTTACACAGGGAAGAGGGGATGTCCGATGAAATGTGTTGTCATTTTTATGACGGATGATGTCGCTCAGACCTATGATGGGAAACCGCTGATGCTGCAGGAAGCGCTGTTTTGCCCCGTATTGAATTGGTGTATGCGGGCGTGGACAGAAAAGGGCATCCGGCGGTTTTTTGTTGTCTGTGCGCCGGAGTACCACGATGAGGTGGTGGCCTGCTTCCCCGAGGGCGTAGTGGCTGCGGTGGGCACCCAGGACACCTACCAGCAGGATATCGAGGAGTTTGCCCACGGCTGCTGGATCGAGGAGATCCACGAGGCCATGCTGCCGGTGGGCAGCATGATGCTCTCCTTCCGCACGGTGCCGGAGCTGATCCGTCTGCAGCAGGCGGTGAAGGAGGATATCGTAACCTATCACCAGAATACCGGCGTCAATGTGCTGGCTCCGGATAATACCTATATTGACCCCCGGGTGTCCATCGGCGCCGGAACCATTATTTTGCCGGGCACCATTCTCCGGGGCAATACCATTATCGGTGACAATTGCCAGATTGGGCCCAACGCCCTGCTGGAGGACTGTGTGGTGGGGGACGGCAGCGTAGTCAACGCCTCCCAGGTATATGAGAGCACTTTGGGACGGAACGTCCACGTAGGACCCTTCGCCCATGTGCGGCCCAAGTGCCAGATCGGCGATGGGTGCAAGGTGGGCGCCTTTGTAGAGGTGAAAAACGCCGTATTCGGCGAGGACACCAAGATGTCCCACCTTACTTATGTAGGCGACGCCGACGTGGGCAGCCGGGTGAATTTCGGCTGCGGCACCATCACTTCCAATTACGACGGGTTCCGCAAGCACCGCACCGTCATCGGCGACGATGTGTTTGTGGGCTGCAACACCAATCTGGTGCCGCCGGTGTCTGTTGGAAACGGGGCGTATATTGCCGCCGGGACCACAGTGACGAAGGATGTGGAGCCGGACAGCCTGGCCATCGGTCGGGTTCGTCAGGAGACCAAGCCGGGCTGGGCCAAGACCCGCCGGGATATTTTCGGGAAGAAGTAAATAGAACGTCTATTAAATAAAATCAGACAGAGCAGGCAGAAAAACGAAAATCTTCACGCTGCAGGCGTCAACAACGAATCTACAACGAGGAAGAAAGAGGGAGTTGGAAATGATTTCTCACAGCAAGGATATGAAGGTGTTCAGCGGCAATTCCAATATGGGACTGGCCAAAGACATTTGTAAGCTGATTGGTATCCAGTTGGGCAACTCGGAGATCGGCCATTTTGCCGATGGCGAGGTGTTTGCCTCCATCTATGAATCTGTCCGTGGTTCCGATGTGTTCCTGGTACAGTCCACCAGCCGTCCTGTCAACGACAACCTGATGGAGCTGCTCATCATGATCGATGCCATGAAGCGGGCTTCCGCCGGCCGTATTACCGCGGTGATCCCCTACTTCGGCTATGCCCGTCAGGACCGCAAGACCAAGGCCCGTGATCCTATCTCCGCCAAGCTGGTGGCCAATATGCTCACCGCAGCCGGCGCTGACCGGGTCCTCACCATGGACCTCCATGCCGCCCAGATCCAGGGCTTCTTCGATATCCCGGTGGATAATCTGCTGGGCAACCCTGTGTTCGTGGATTACTATGCCAAGAAGTTCGGTGAGAAGTGCGAGGACATGGTAGTGGTCTCCCCGGATGTGGGTTCCGTGGCTCGTGCCCGCGCCTTTGCCCAGAAGCTCCATATGAACCTGGCTATCGTGGACAAGCGCCGTCAGAAGGCCAACCAGTGCGAGGTCATGAACGTCATCGGTGACGTGGAGGGCAAGGACTGCATCCTCTTTGACGACATGGTGGATACCGCCGGTTCCCTGTGCAACGCGGCTAAGGCCGTGGTGGAAGTGGGCGGTGCCCGGAACGTGTACGCCTGCGCTTCCCATGCTGTGCTCTCTGGTCCCGCTGTAGAGCGGATCAATGACAGCGTTATCACGGAGCTGGCTTTCCTGGATACCATTGCGCCCATCGATCCCTCCCTCAGCAATAAGATCAAGTACCTCACCGTGGCCCCCATGTTTGCCGAGGCCATTGAGCGTATCTATCAGGAGATCTCCGTATCCAAGCTCTGGGTGTGATCCCGAGCCACAAGTACACAAAGAGGCGGGGGCGGAGTGGTTCCGCCCCCGCCCTTTCACAGCACCGGCGTACCGGTCTTTGTCCGGATCAGACCGGCAACAGCACAGCATCCAGAAGGAGCGAAGAATCATGTTTGGCAGAGAAAACGGCGGCTATCAGTGGCTGCTGGTATGCCTGGGCAACCCGGGCAAACAGTATGAGAATACCCGGCACAACATCGGCTTTCTGACGGCAGATGAACTGGGCCGCCGGGAGGGGATCAAGATCAACAAGCTGCGCTACCGGGCTCTCACCGGGGAGATCCGGGTGGGGAGCCAGCGGGTGTTGGTCATCAAGCCCCAGACCTATATGAACCTCAGCGGCGAGGCGGTAAAGCTGGCCGGTGGCTTCTATAAGATTCCGCCGGAC
>CALXGE010000097.1 GCA_944387775.1 uncultured Oscillospiraceae bacterium
AACTGCTCGGCAAAAATCGTCGTCATCTCCCGGGTGATCTCCTCGATGATGCCGGTAAGCTCCCCCTTGGCCTTCTCTACGTCGTCCCGCTGGCCAGTGAGATAGGTATAACGGGTATTCACCCGGTCAAACTCCTCAATCGCTCCCACGTTCACCGGGCCAAGGCCGCTCATCTCCCGGCGCAGCTCGCCGATACGGCGGTTGGCTTTAGGCAGGGATTCCAGCTCGATGCGCTGCTCCATAGCGGCGGAGTGGCTGAGCTCATAGTTCTCCCAGAGCTTATCCAGGATCTGCTTTTCCTCCCACTGGCCGGCAGAGAGCTTCTGCTCCAGCCGGGAGGCCTCCCGCTCCGCGTCCAACACCTCGTCGTTGCAGGTCTTGATCTTCTGCCCCATGGCGCTGCGCTCCTGCTCCATAGTCAGCTTCTCCTGGCGGAGAGCTTCCAGCCGCTCCTTACAGGTACTGCTCTGGAGCCGGAGGGACGCCGCCGCCTCGGTGCGCCGGGCCATGTCCTCCTCGGTATCCGCGATGGCCTTCCGGTACTCCTCCAGCCGCCGCAGACGCTGATCCTGGTCGCCTGCCATATCCCGGCAGACCTGCTCCATATCACTGAGGGCTTTGGCGGTGGCCTCCCGCTCGGCACTGAGGCCTGCCAGCTTCTCCTTCTTGCCGGCTACCTCCTCGCTGAGCTGACCGGACAGGGCCATAAGGTCGCTCTGTCCGGAGAGCTTCTCCTCCACAGACTGGCGCAGCGCCGCTGCCTGGGCCTCCAGCTCATCGATCTCTTTCCGTGTCTCCGCCATCTGGGAGCGGCTGTCGGCCAGGCGCTGGGTCAGGGACTCCTTCTCCCCTTCCAGGCTCTCCAAACTCCGCTCCACATTCTCCAGCAGGGCAGTGCAGCGGCTGACCTCACCCTGGGAGCGAAGGACCTCGTCCTCCGCCGCCCGGCGCTCTCCTTCGGCTACCTCCAGGGCGTACCGGGCCGCCGCCAGCTCACGGCTGGCCTCGTCCTTCTCCCGCTGGGCTGCCTCCAGATGCCCCTTCAGTTCCTCCTGCCGCAGGCGCAGCGCCTGCAGCTCGTTGGTCCGGGACAGGATGCCCGCGCTGCGGGACACGCTGCCGCCGGTCATGGAACCGCCCCGGTTGATGACCTGGCCGTCCAGGGTCACGATGCGGAAGCGGTTCTGGTACTGACGGGCCATGGCAATGCCGCAGTCCAGATCCTCCGCCACCACTGTGCGGCCCAACAGGTTCTGAAAAATATTCTCATATTGAGGATCATAGTGTACCAGCTGGGAGGCAATGCCCACAAAGCCCGGGGCGTTCTCCACACCTCTCTCCCGAAGCATCTCCCCTCTGATGGCGCTGAGGGGCAGGAAGGTGGCACGGCCGCCATCCCGCTGCTTGAGGTAGGCGATAGCGCCCTTGGCGTCCTCCTCCCGGTCCACCACGATGTTCTGCATTCCGGCTCCCAGGGCGATCTCGATGGCCACAGTGTAGCGGTTATCCACCTGGATAAGGCTGGCCACCGGCCCGTGGATACCCCGAAGGGAGCGCTTCTCCCCGGCCTGCATCACCACTTTTACCGCCTTGCTGAAGCCCTCGTACTCCTTCTCCATCTCCGAGAGGAGGCGGATTCGGGAATCCAGGTTGCTCTGCTCCATGGTCAGTTCCATGTGGGCCTTGGCAGCAGTCTCCTCCCGCTTGCGGCGGCTATCCATCCGCAGGGTATGACCCTGAATCACATTTTTCGCGGCATCGGCGGCGTCCTGGGCATCCTCCAGGGTCCGTTTCGCTGCGCGTAGTTCCTGCCGGGCAGTCTCCTGCTGGGCCTGGGCAGCCTCCAGATCCCGGTCCACGGTTCCCTGGCGCTCCCCGATCTGTTCCACAGCAGCCGCCAGAGCGGAATAGTGCTCCTTCTTATCAGCGGCGGCGGCAACGGCCAGGGTCTCCTGGGCCCGGAGGGCTTCCACCTCGCCGGCGGCGCTGCCGGCGCTCTCAGCAGTTTTCCGCACCTGCTCCAGCAGCTCCTCCAGCTCTTTCTCCAGGGCGCTGGCCCCGGCGTCGATATCCGCAATCCGCCGGCGCTGCTCCTCCATCTGCTGGTGGATGCTCTCCCGGCGGCTATTTTGATCTGCCATCTCCTGCTCCAGGAGGTTGATGGACTCCTGGCTGTGTTGGACGGTGGTCCGCAGGACCGCAACAGCGCTCTCCTGATCCGCTGCCCGGCCTTCCAGCTCTGCCGCTTCCGAACGGATCTGCTCCTGGCTCAGGTCGTTGTCCTGCATCCGCTGGGAGAAACGCTCATTTTCCTGATACAGCTCCTCCAGGCGGCGATTGGCCTCCTCCTTGCGCTCCACAGCGGCGCTGTACTCCGTCTGAAGCCGCATGGCGCCGGTCTTGATCTCCTCCAGCTTATTGAGCCACACGGAGATCTCCAACGTCCGCAGCTCGTCACGCAGCAGCAGGTACCGCTTCGCTTTCTCTGCCTGATCCCGCAGAGGCTCCACCTGGAGCTCCAGCTCAGCGATCTTATCGTTGATGCGCACCAGATTCTCCTCGGTGCGGTCCAGTTTGCGCTCGGTCTCCTCCTTGCGGTGGCGGTATTTGCTGATGCCCGCTGCCTCCTCAAAGATCTCCCGGCGCTCGGCGCTCTTGATGGAGAGGATCTCGTCGATGCGGCCCTGCCCGATAATGGCATAGCCCTCCCGGCCAAGGCCTGTATCCATGAACAGCTCATTGACGTCCCGGAGCCGGACAGACTGCTTGTTGATATAGTACTCGCTCTCCCCGCTGCGGTAATAGCGGCGGGTAACCATGACCTCGCTGCTGTCGATAGCGGGGAAAATATGGGCGCTGTTGTCCAGAACCAGCGTTACCTGGGCAAATCCCACAGGGCTGCGCTTCTCCGTGCCGCCGAAAATAACATCCTCCATTTTCGCGCCCCGGAGGCTCCTGGCGGACTGCTCTCCCATGACCCAGCAGATGGCGTCGGAAATATTCGATTTTCCGGACCCATTGGGGCCCACGATGGCAGTCACATCCTCGCCGAAGCGAAGGACGGTCTTGTCAGGGAAGGACTTGAAGCCCTGGATCTCCAATGCCTTTAGGTACATATGCACTCCTTGGTGGGCGGCTCTGCCGCGCCGCATAATCTTCCAGTTTAACTAATGTATTATAGCAGAAGCGCAATCCCTTGACAAGTTGGTTTCTGTGAACAAAGTTGTAATATTTTTGCCGCTTCCGGGCACAAAAACGCCCCATCCGCCTGGGGCGGACGGGGGCCGGCAGAGACGCTCCGCATTGGTGGATTCCGCTACTGGGATGTGTCACTGTTCTTATGACCTGTTTTATCCTGCGATCCTTCCCCGGCAGCTTTCTTTTTCTTTCTGGCCTTCTCCGATGCGGTGCGCTTTTGCTCTTTTCTGACCTCTGCGATCTGCTCATAGAGACAGTCCAGCGCATCACTGAGGCCACCGATGCGGTCAATAAGCCCCAGCTCCACCGCTTCCTCGCCGTAGATAACACTGCCCACGTCGGCGGCCATCTCTCCGGTCTTGAGCATTAGCCCTAAGAACTTCTTCTTGCTGATGCGGCTGTTCTTGGCTACGAAGCTGACGATTCTCTCCTGGATCCGCTCAAAGTAATTGAAGGTCTGTGGGGCGGCGATCACCGTTCCATTCATCCGCACCGGGTGAATGGTCATGGAGGCGGAAGGAACGATCATACTCACCTTGGGAGCCACCGCCAGTGGCACCCCGATGGAGTGGCCGCCGCCCAGCACCAGGCTCACCGTAGGCTTGCGCATACCGGCGATGAGCTCCGCAATGCCCAGCCCCGCCTCGATATCGCCTCCCACCGTATTGAGCAGCAGCAAAATGCCGTCGATCTCCGGGCTCTGCTCTAAACTTGCCAGCAAGGGCATCACATGCTCATATTTGGTGGCCTTCGCCGTCTCCGGCAGCACCTGGTGGCCCTCCACCTGGCCCACAATGGTCAGGGTATAAATGGTACCTCGGCCGTTATGGTTGATGGATGCGCCCAGGTCCACCAGCTGCTGGGTATCGCCATATTGACCATCTCTTTTTTCCTCATGGTCCTTCTTTGTTTCCGTATCCAATGTATCTCTCCTCCCTTTCTCCCCCCTAGTTTCTGCGATCTGTTCCTTTCTCATACCAAACCGGCGTAATTTTTCACTATTTTCAAAAACTTTCCTGTTTGTTTACAAAATGTTCTTCTTTTGTTTTGGGAAAGGTGATATATACCCTATAGTTTTAGCAGACAACTTATTTTCAGGAGGTATCACCCATGCAAAAAGTGCAAAAGCCCAAAAAGCCCCTGATCTTTTACTACCTGATGGTTTTGGTGATACTGGTACTGCTCAACACCTTCTTTTTCCCAAAAGTCATGCAGCAGGAGATCACTACCGTATCCTACAGCACCTTCCTCTCCATGCTGGATAACCAGGAAGTGGCAGTAGCCCAGGTGGAGGAGGACGCCATTTACTTCACCACCAAGGATGAGTCGGCGGGCCTCTACAGCACTTCCGCCTTCAACGATCCAGACCTGGTGAACCGGCTCTATGCTTCCGGTTGTCAGTTCGACGAGGTGAAGGCACCGGAGATGAACCCTATTCTCAGCTTCCTGCTGACCTTCATTCTGCCTATCGTCGTGTTTATCCTCATCGGCCAGCTGATGAGCCGGATGCTGATGAACAAAATGGGCGGCGGCACCATGGGCAACGCCATGCAATTCGGCAAAAGCAACGCCAAGGTCTATATTGCCAGTGAGACCGGCATCAAATTCAATGATGTAGCCGGTGAAGACGAAGCAAAAGAAAATCTGATGGAGATTGTGGACTTTCTCCACAATCCCGGCAAATATCAGGAGATCGGCGCCAAGATGCCCAAGGGCGTGCTGCTGGTAGGCCCTCCGGGTACCGGTAAAACTCTGCTGGCCAAGGCGGTAGCCGGCGAAGCCAGCGTTCCCTTCTTCTCCATTTCCGGCTCGGAATTCGTGGAGATGTTCGTGGGTATGGGCGCCTCCAAGGTCCGTGACCTTTTTAAGCAGGCAAAGGAAAAGGCCCCCTGCATCGTCTTCATCGATGAGATCGATACCATCGGCAAGAAGCGGGACACCCAGGGCCTCACCGGCAACGACGAGCGGGAGCAGACCCTCAACCAGCTGCTCACGGAGATGGACGGCTTTGACGGCAGCAAGGGCGTAGTGATCCTGGCGGCCACCAACCGCCCCGAGACCCTGGATCCCGCCCTGCTGCGGCCGGGCCGGTTTGACCGGCGGGTGCCGGTGGAACTTCCCGACCTCCAGGGCCGGGAGGAGATCCTGAAGGTTCACGCCAAAAAGGTAAAAATGGGCGAGGATGTGGACTTCAACGCCATCGCCCGGGCCGCCTCCGGCGCATCCGGCGCGGAGCTGGCCAATATGATCAACGAAGCCGCCCTGCGGGCCGTCCGGTGCGGGCGAAAGTTTGTTAACCAATCGGACCTCATGGAGAGCATTGAGGTGGTCATTGCCGGCTACCAGAAGAAAAACAAGATTCTCTCCGACCACGAGCGGCTCATCGTGTCCTACCATGAGATCGGCCATGCCCTGGTGGCCGCCCTCCAGAGCGGCACCGCCCCGGTGGCCAAGATCACTATCATCCCCCGCACCTCCGGCGCCCTGGGCTACACCATGCAGGTGGAGCAGGAGGAGCGCAACCTCATGAGCCGGGAGGAGCTCCTCAGCCAGATTGCCACCCTCACCGGCGGTCGGGCGGCGGAGGAGCTGGTGTTCCACTCCATCACCACCGGCGCCTCCAACGATATCGAAAAGGCCACCAAGCTAGCCCGGGCCATGGTCACCCGCTACGGCATGACAGACCAGTTCGGCATGGTGGCCCTGGAGTCGGTAACAGGACAGTATATGGGCGGAGATACCTCCCTCACCTGCGCCCCCGAGACCTCTGCCCGGATCGACCAGATGGTGGTAGATACCGTGAAGAGCCAACACAGGAAAGCGCTTGAGCTGCTCCAAAGCCACGAGGACAAGCTCCACGAGCTGGCCAAGTTCCTTAATGAGAAGGAGACCATCACCGGCGAGGAGTTTATGGAGATTCTGCAAAGAGAGTAATCCGTTCTGAGCAAAAAAGGCGGCCCGGGAAAACATCCCGGGCCGCCTTCTCTATTTTATTTTTCACTGCAAAGCCGGCATTATATCATAGTAGAGGCCGGAGTCGCTGTAGTGAGGAATGGTCCCCAGCCGCCACACGGACACACTGGTGACGCCGAAGAGCTTTGCAAGGGCCACCTTCTTCACCACACTGCGCTGATCCTCATACCAGAGGAAGATCCGCTGGCCGCTCTCAGTGGTATAGCGGAGATAGGGGTTGCGGTAGGTCTCCGACCAGCCCATCTCCGCCCCGCCGGTAAGACGGCTATAGATGGTGGCGGTAGTGGGATGGAGGGGCGTGGGAGAGACCAGGAGGTCGTTCTCATCCACTTCCCAGGCCAGGCTGGACATGCTGAGGGCCAGCACCACCTTGGACCGGTCCTGGACTCCCGTCGTCTCATCACACACGGCACGCAGAGAGTAGTACACCGAGGCCAGGGGCGTGAGGGCGGTGTTCTGATAGTAAGCGGAGCCCACAAAACCCTCCAGGTTGGTGGCATTGTAGTTGTGGGCCATCAGGATCACTTTATCCGCCAGCTCCCCGATGGCCTTGTAGTCGTAACCATCGTAGTAGACGCCGTCCATGGTGGCAGGCATCACCGCCACATACAGGGTCTTCCCCGCCGCCGTGAGCCGGCTCTCCAGCTCGGTAATGAACTGGGTGTAGTAGTCCTTCTGGGCGCTCCGCAGGCCCTCGAAGTCCAGCGTCACGCCGGAATAGGGGTTGTCCCCCAGGGCCTCATAGGGCCGGGTGAGCTCCGCCATAATGGCATCCACTGCCGCCGTCCGATAGGCCGGATTCTCCAGCATGGTCGCCAGCTCTCCGGTGGAATTGTCCATAAATACGCTCAGGTGGAGCTTCACCCCGGCATTCCGGAGGACCGTCACCGGCTCCTCATACCCACTGGGGATGGCGTACTCATTGCCGCCGGCACTGGTGGTCTCCAGATAAGGCCCCGCCGCTCCGCAGGTCATGCGGCTCCAGCCAAAGCTCACCGCGTCAAACTCCTTGGCCAGCTCCAGCTGGCTATAGGAGGAGATGGCATAAAAGGCGTGGGTGAAGGAGGTCGGCGCGATCTGCCGCTCGTAGATCCGAACCATCATGGCCGCCGCTTCCTCCCGCTTGGCGGTGGCCTCCGGACCGTAGGCAGTGGCACTGACACCGTTGGTCATACCGATGTCGTAGGCGATAGCGATGTAGCCCCGGTCCTCCGACACGTCGGTAAAGGGCAGGGACAGCTCCGCAGCCTCCCCTGTGGCCATAGTCCGATACCCCAGTGCCCGCACCAGCATCACCGCCATCTCCCGGCGGGTGATGGGCTTATCGGGAGAAAAGGTTCCGCCAGCATCCACCACGCCGTTGGCCGCCGCCGTATTGATGGCAGCACGTGCCCAGCTATTTCCAATATCTGTAAAAGCATCGGCTCCCCCGGCATCGCTCCAGCGGAACATCCGCACCAGCACGGTAATAAATTCCGCACGGGTCATAGACCGGCCCACACCAAAGGTTCCGTCTCCCATGCCACCCATAAGGCCGTACTTTTCAGCAGCCAAAATAGCATCCCTGGCCCAGCCGGAGGCAGGCAGGTCGGAATAGGTGGTATCCGCCCCGTAGGCCACACCAGGCACCAGAGACAGCGCCAGCACAAGGGTCAGCAGCACACTGAACAATCGTTTCATCGCGATCCTCCTCTTTTCTGCACCTACCCCACGTCAAAAGCGTGGATTTTGTTGCTTTGTGAACAGATTAACATAAAACCATTGTTATCGTCAAGGTAAAACAAATGGGGATGCAAAAAAAGCGGAGGTTCCCATAGGAACCTCCGCTCTTCGCACAAAATTACTCGGCCACGGTGGACTTAACGACCTTTACCTGACGGCCGTTATAGGTACCGCACTCGGGGCACATTCTGTGGGGCAGGCGCATCGCGCCGCACTTGGGGCACTTGACCAGACCGGGCACCTCCAGCTTCCAAACGGAGCTGCGGCGCTTGTCACGTCTTGCCTTAGATACTTTACCCTTGGGGACTGCCATGATGACACCTCCTGTATATCTGAATTTTTATTTTTTCTCGCCATTATCCTTGTCCAGAAGCTTGGCCAACACCGCCAATCGAGGATCCACTTCCTTTTTACAGGTGCAGGTCCCCTGGTTGAGATCGACGCCGCAGCCCGGGCAGATGCCCTTGCAGTCCTCTGAACAGAGGGTTTTTGTGTCCATCTCCAGGATGAATACCGTCCTGGCCAGATCCCCGAGGTCTACCGCCCCATCCTCCAGAAGGAGGATATCATCGCT
>CALXGE010000098.1 GCA_944387775.1 uncultured Oscillospiraceae bacterium
CGACGGAAACCCCCTGATTTTGTGTAAATTCAGCCGAAAACCGACAGTACTTTTTTCTGATTTTTTCAATTTTCCCGTTGAGGAGCCGGGGGAGCTGGTGTATACTATAGTCGTGAAACAGCGGCCGCAGAGAAGTCGGCCGACAACAAGAAATCAAAATCACATATACGGAGGACAGGGAAATGTTAACAGCTCTTCTGAAGAATCTTAAGGAGACGCGCCGTACCATCGTCTTTACCGAGGGCCCCGACGCCCGCATTCAGGAGGCCGCTGCCCGGCTGATGAAGGAGGATCTCATGGATGTGATCCTGGTGGGCAAT
Organism: uncultured Oscillospiraceae bacterium; assembly: GCA_944387775.1. Lineage (GTDB taxonomy): Bacteria > Bacillota > Clostridia > Oscillospirales > Oscillospiraceae > Pelethomonas. The sequence continues at coordinate 321 of CALXGE010000098.1, forward strand.
GTGGACGAGGTGAAGGCCGCCGCTGAGAAGAACGGCTTTGACGTATCCAAGGCGGAGATCATCGACCCCAAGACCTACGCCGGCATGGACGAGATGGTGGAGAAGATGGTGGCCCTGCGCAAGGGCAAGATGACCGCCGACGAGTGCCGGGCCGCTCTGCAGAAGGGCAACTACTTCGGCACCATGCTGGTGAAGATGGGCAAGGCCGACGCCCTGCTGGGCGGCGCCACCTACTCCACCGCCGACACCGTCCGTCCCGCCCTGCAGCTGATCAAGACCAAGCCCGGCGCCCACCTGGTGAGCTCTGCCTTCATTATGAAGCGTGACACCGGCGACGAGGCCCTGCGTCTGATCTGCATGGGCGACTGCGCCATCAACATCAGCTACGAGGACAGCGTGGACAAGGAGGGCAACGTCACCGTATCCGCCGCCCAGAAGCTGGCTGAGGTGGCTGTGGAGTCCGCCAAGACCGCCAAGTTCTTCGGCATCGACCCCAAGGTGGCCCTGCTGAGCTTCTCCACCAAGGGCTCCGGCAAGGGTGCTACCGTGGGCCTGAGCGCCGAGGCTACCAAGGTGGCCCAGGAGCTGGCTCCCGAGTTCGCCATCGACGGCGAGATGCAGTTTGACGCCGCCGTGAGCCCCACCGTTGGCCAGCTGAAGTTCCCCGGCAGCAAGGTGGCAGGCTACGCCAACACCTTCATCTTCCCCTGCATCGAGGCGGGCAACATCGGCTACAAGATCGCCCAGCGCCTGGGCGGCTATGAGGCCTACGGCCCCATCCTCCAGGGCCTCAACGCCCCTATCAACGACCTCTCCCGCGGCTGCAACGCCGAGGAGGTCTATAACATGGCCATCATTACTGCTGGTATGGCCGGTATGTAACATCACTCCGCCGGGGTTGGGACCTTCTCCCAGCCCCGGCCATGTTATAGACCGACGAGGCTCCGCCGCCCCCGGCGGCGTACGAGCGTTTTTCCCCCGGGCAAAACCTCGGCGCAAGGTGGAATTCACTTCCACCGCGCATGTCCGATCTTCAGGGCTCCCGCGAAAGCACCGCTTTCGCGGGAGGGTCTATAACATGGCCATTATTACCGCAGGTATGGCCGGTATGTAACAATCCTCCCGTTAGCATAATTGCTATATAACATTTTTGCCGGGGCTGGGAAAATCCCAGCCCCGGCTTTTTCATAGCCTTTTATTCCCTTTTACGAAATAGATCTTCCCAGCTCTTCCGCTTCCTTAAGCTGGTTTGGCTTATCCAAAATCGCCCCGGCCTCCATATTGCCTCCGGCATACACCACGCCGATACTGTTCCACCCAAGATGGGCGGTCAATCCCTCATAGAATGCTTTTACCGGCGCAAAATTGCTCTCCGTATCGCCCTCGGCTGCCATCAGCAAAATGCAGTCCTTATGGGGGTTTTCATAATCCGGCGTCAACTCAGCTATGGCAAAAAGCCGGTCAAACGCACACTTCAACTGGCCGCTGATCCCCCAGTAATACATGGGGGATGCCAGAACCACAACATCCGCCTCCTGGTACGCCGGATAGATCTTTTCCATATCATCTCTCTGTACACAGGGATGGGCACTATCTTTTCCACCGCTGCAGCATCCCAGACAGCCGTGGATGTTCATTTTCTGCAAATCAAAGCACACTGTTTCATTTCCTGCGGCTTCCGCTCCCTTTATAAAGCTTGCAATCAGGGCCTTTGTATTTCCCTGGGGCCGCGGACTTCCATTTAAAATACAGATTTTTTTACTCATATGCCATACACCTCCTGGAATTATGCTATAATTATAGCGTTGCATATAGACGAAATAAAGTACGCACATTTTTGTTAGATACTATCCAAAAGGAGAGTGTAGGCTTTGTTCAAGGACTATATAGAGAACGCAAATTTTGAGGATACCGGTTTCAGCTATACCTTATCCTTGATCAGCGGCAAATATAAAATGATCATCCTCTATTGCCTGATGGAATTTGAGGTGGTCCGCTACAATGAGCTGAAACGATACATCCGGTCCATATCCCATAAAACCCTCAGCAACTCCCTGAAGGAGCTGGAGAGAGACCAGCTCATCATCCGAAAGGAATATCCTCAGATCCCGCCGAAAGTAGAGTACAGCCTGTCCGAAAAGGGGCGGTCTCTGATGGCCATACTGGATCAGCTGTGTATATGGGGTGAAACCCATCGGGACAGCGCAGAGCAGCAGCCGACCGGTTAAGAGCGCTTCTGACCGGTGGGAAAAGGAAACGCCATCCCGTCCCATAGAGGGTCGGGATGGCGTTTCTGCCCCTTTACCAGCTGCTGTTCTCGCCGTCGGTGAGATCGCCGTCCGTGTCATGGACACGGGCGTTGTCCAGCATCTGCTGGAAGCTGTTGGTGCTGGACTTGCTGCGGCTTTTGGCATTGTTACCGGCGGAATTATTGTCGGTGGTGCCGTTGTTCATGCCGTTGTTGTCGGTGGTGTTGTTGTTCGTTCCGCTGTTGTTGGTGGTACCATCGTTCGTACCGCCATTGTTGGTGATGCCGCCATTGTTGGTGATGCCGTCATTGTCCATAATGCTGTCGTCCATCACGTCGTTATTGGTAACGCCGTTGTTGGTCTGGTTGCTGCTGCTGTTGTTCTTCTTGTCGTCCTGATCGCCGCAGGCCGCCAGCAGCAGCACCAGCGCCAGGGCCGCTACAAGCAAAAGTCCTCTCTTTTTCATCCGCGTTTCCTCCTTCTCCCTGGATTTGCGCCATGTTCGCGCTGGTCCTAGTATTTGCGGAGGAAGCAATTTTACAGGCGGAGCAGCCATGTAAAATGCGGCAGTTTTTCCAATATTTTTTATAAAAAGCGGGAGCCATACAGGCTCCCGCTTTTCCTGTCTTTTTCTTGCGGCCTCAGCGGATCCGGTAATCTCCACGGGCCGCCGCCTCCGCCCGGCGGCGCTTCTCTGTCTCCAGAGCCTCCAGGGCCTGACCGATGATCTGGTTGGACACCAGGAAGCCCTCCGGCGTGAGATGCCAGCGGTCCTCCTCCTTTTTGACATAGCCGGGGGACACCAGCTTCTCCAGCACCCCCTCGATGGGGTCGAAAGATGTGCGGCAGCGGGCCTCAAACTCCCGGCGGGAGATCCCTGCCGCCGTCCGCAGTCCCAGCATCAGGTACTCCCGGTGCCGCTCCCGGTCAGAGATCCGCTCGCTCTCCGAGAGAATGTTGCCGCCGCTCTCCACACCGGCACAGTAGGCCGCAAGGTCCCGGACAAAGGCGTAGCGCACGCCGCCGAAGTCGGAGTGGGCTCCGGGGCCAAAGCCCGCGTATTCCTGGAGGGTCCAGTACTTGAGGTTGTGGCGGGAAGCAAAGCCGGACTTTGCGAAGTTGGAGATCTCATACTGCTCATAGCCCCGGCACTCCAGGAAGTCCACCGCCCAGAGGTACATATCCGCCTGAAGGTCGTCATCGGGGAGGATCAGGCTCTCCTGCATCCGCCAGAGAGGCGTACCTTCCTCCACCTTCAGGCCGTAGCAGCTCAGGTGCTCCGGCTCCAGGTCCGCCGCCTGCTCCAGGGTGGTCTGCCACTTCTCCATAGTCTGGCCCGGCAGGCCATAGATCAGGTCCAGAGAGAGATTCTGGATACCGCCCTTGCGGACCGACGCCACCGCGTCCTTCACCTGGGCAAAGGTATGGATACGACCGATAGCTTTCAACTCGTCGTCATCCGTGGACTGGACCCCCAGGGAGATCCGGTTCACGCCGCAGCGGCGCAGAGCCCGGACCATCCGGAAATCCTGCAGGCTGTCGGGATTGGCCTCTATGGTGACCTCCGCCTCCCGGGAGAGGGTATACTGCTTTTCTATGGTTTTCAGCAGCTTTTTCAGCCGCTTTTCCCCCAGATAGGAGGGGGTACCGCCGCCAAAATACACCGTATCCACCGTATAGCCTGCAGCCCGTGGCGCCGTCTCGATCAGGTGACAGCTGAGGGCGGAGACATAGCGATCCATCTGCTCCTCTGCCGAGGGCAGGGAGTAGAAGTCGCAGTAGATGCACTTGCTCTTGCAGAAGGGGATGTGGAGATACAGGCCCAGGGGCTTTTTTTCCTGCTTCATGGGATCACCTCCGGTGGTGTGATAGAGGATTCCGAAGCCAGCCGCGTTGGGACCTGGCTTTCAGTAGCGGGCAGATCCCGTCAGAACAGCACCAAATGATTTTCCGGGGAAAACAAAAACAAGGACACCCGATTGGGTGTCCTTGAAAACACTGGAGCGGGCGACGGGGCTCGAACCCGCTTCCCGGTATCCCACAAGCGGCCTGCGGCCACTTGCAGGAGCCCTCCCGGACCTCCGATTCTACGCACCTTCGGCGCAGGCGGAGGCAGCGGGTTCCTGGTCTACAAAAAAACAAGGACATCCGGCAAAGGATATCCTTGTATCATCTGGAGCGGGCGACGGGGCTCGAACCCGCTACCTCCACCTTGGCAAGGTGGCGCTCTACCAGATGAGCTACGCCCGCAGAACACTAGGAAGTATAGCAAAAAACTCCCGACTTGTCAATGGTAAATCGAAAATATTTTCCTCTATAGAAAAAATACTGAGGCCGGAGACCCCAGTGGGTCTCCGGCCTCCTGTTTTTATGGTCTCAGCAGTACCTCTACCAGCTCCGCCGCATCCAGGTCCGGATAGTAGCGGATCTCCCAGGGGCAGGGGGGAACCTCCTCCACCCCCGGCTCCTGCCCGGCGGGGTCCCCGGTCTCCCCGTCAGTTCCCTCACCGGATACAGGCTGTGCCTCCGCCGTCTCACTGTCAGAGACCTCCTGGAGCTTTTCCTCCACCAGATCGGAGGGGACAGCTGTTGTCTCCGCTGTCCCGTTTTCCCCGGAAAGCCCGGCGGGGTCCTCCGGCGGGTTCTGGACGTCTGTGGCCGGATCCTGGGTGTTCTCCCCACTTCCCAGACAGACCTCCCGCCACATGGCCGCCACTGCCGCCTCCACGTCCTCCCGGGGCATGTCATAGGCAAAGCGGGCCGTCAGCTTATCGTGGCCCTCGCGGATAGCCAGCCGCAGCAGGTCCACCAGGGACTGACTGTCGGATAGGACCATGAGGCTGTCCACATCCTCCGCATCCTCCCGGTAGACCATTTCATAGGTCAGGGTACATACGCCCTCTTCCATCATCTGATACGTAAAGGTGATCTTTTCCAGCAGGTAGGACCCCAGCATGGTCTCCTCCCGCACCTCCTGGGTGGCCTGGAGGGCCAGACCGTAGGCGTCCCCAGCTGTGTAATACCGGATGACACCGTCCTCAGCGCCCTCCTCTATCAGCATCAGCAGAGAGTTGACCAGGTCCTGGTAGCTCTCCGCCCGGAGGGTGTCCTCGGCGCTGGCATCCCAGTAGCGGTCGGCATAGGGCTCCACCACGCTGTAGGACCGCTCCAGCAGGGAGGTGCAGCCGCTGAGCAGCAGGCTCCCGGCCAGAGCCAGGACCAATATTCTCTTCTTCACGGCACACGCCCCCCTTTCTTTCTCTTAGTAGCCCAGCTCCTGGTCGATAAGTACCACTTCCATATCCATGGCCCGCATCTTCTGATACAGCACCACCAGGCCCTTGCAGATCCGGTCGGGGCTGCTGCAGTTATAGCACTTGTCCGCCTTGACGGCGCAGGGCGTTTTGCGGCCCAGCCGCTGGGCGTTCTTGGGCGCCACCACGTTCCGAAGCCGCCAGAGGGCGCTGTCGTAGTCCGGGGACACCTTGTTCTTTCCCGCCACAAAGTACACCTTCCGGTGGCCGTACAAGGAGGCGGACACCCGATTGCCGGTGCCGTCGATGTTGAGGATCTCGCCGGTGTCCTCAGCGATGGCGTTGGCGGAGAGGAGGTACACCTCCGCTGTGGCTGCCTTGGCCATCACCTCCTCCGGCGGGCCGGGGGTATAGCCGTGGGCGTAGAGGGTGTTGTGCTGGGCCAGGCTCTCCTGGAGCCCCAGATCCTTCAATGTCATGGACCCGCCGCAGCCCACGGTGATGCCGTCAATCTCCCGGTTGAGATACTCCGCCGCCGCCTTGCCGTCGGCAAAGACCGACACGGTAAAGCCGTTTTTCTCCAGTGTTTCCTTCAGCTTTTCAAATGCCATACTCACGTTCCTCCTTTTCTATGTTCCCACACCTCTCCGGCCCGGGCCGGGAAGGCAATCACAGACTGTCCGGTGAATACTCCCCGAAGCCCTCACCCAGGATCTCGTGGGCTTCGCAGACGATAATGAAAGCCTTGGGGTCCACCGCCATGACGCTGGCTTTGATGGCGGCAATCTGACTGCGCTTGAAGGCGCAGAGTACCACGTTCTTCTCGCCGCCGGTATAGCCGCCCTTGCCCTTGAGCAGCGTCACACCCAGGTCCATACCCAGCAGCTTCTCCGTAATCTCCCGGCTGTGGTCACTGATGATATAGGCCATTTTTGCGTTGATGGAGCCGTAGATTACAGCATCCATGGCAAGACTGGAGATATACATGGCGATGATGCCGTAGAGGGCATTGTTGATGCTGTGGAAGGTCAGAGCGTAAAGGATGATCACCGTCACGTCCAGCACGAGGCACAGCCGCCCGATGGACAGATGCCGCAGCTTCAGCTTCAGAAGCCGGGCCGCCAGCTCCGTACCGCCGGTGGTGGCTCCCACCGACAGCAGCAGCCCCATGGAGATCCCCAGCAGCACGCCGCCGTATATGGTGGCCAGCAGCGGATCCATGGGCGGGAAGGTGTAGATCATGTTGAGGCCGTCGATCATCAGGGAGCCCACCGCCATGGCGTACAGGGAGGAGATGAGAAGCCCCAGTCCCAGCTTCCGCACCCCGATGAGAAACAGGGGCACGTTCAGCACGATCACCGTCACGCCCACCGGCATCAGGGGGATCAGCCGGTTGACGATCTGGGCCACGCCGGTGAAGCCTCCCATGGAGATATAGTTGGGCTGAAAAAAGCAGTTGAAGCAAATGGCATAGAGAGCGCTGCCAAAGGTGATGACAGCATATTCCCACAGCCTGCGCAGAGCCGGATTATTGATCCGCATAGGCGATCCTCCTTTTCCATAACTTCCCGTACGCCTGTCTGTTTACAGAAGCCGCATCTGGCCGCCGTCCTCCTCCTTGAGAATGGCACCCGCCGCCGGCAGGCTCCGGCAGCGGTAGCGGCTGAGGTTGGTGATGCCGCTTTCCTCCAGGGAGGTCACCTCTGAGAGCTGATCCTTCCCCTTGAGGGTCATGACCTGGACCCCCTGGGTGCTGCGGGTGGTCTTGGGGGAGAGCAGGGCGGTATTCACCACCAGGGCCCGCCGTCCCACAGAGATCAGCACCAGCTCCTGCTCCTCCGTGAGGGGCAGCAGCGCCACCAGAGGACTCTTGTCGCTGTAAGCTCCGGTGAGCTTGCGGCGGTTGGAGGTGGTGGCGTAGCTCTTGAGCTCCACTCTCGCCACCTTGCCGTTTTCAAAGAAGAACAGCAGCGCCCCGCCGTAGTCTCCCGGCAGCACCATACTCACCACGCTCTCCTCGGCGTCCATACCCAGCTTGGTGGGCAGGTAGTCGCCCAGGGCGCTGGCCTTGGTGTCGTCGAAGTCGCTGAGACGGCATTTGTACACCTGCTGGCGGTTGGTAAAGAACATGACCTCCGAGCGGTTGGTAGCCGCCGCCGTCTGCCGCAGGCCGTCGTTTTCCTTGTACTTCTGGGTGTCCGCCATCCGCAGAGACTGAGGCGTGATCTTCTTGAAGTATCCCTCCCGGGAGAGGAAAACATGCACCGGGTAGTCCGGCGTCTCGTCCTCCTCCGTCTCCTCCGGCAGCTCGTGGCCGTAGACGATGGCCGTCAGCCGGGGTTGGGCGTACTTCTTCTTCACCTCCCGCAGCTCCCCGATGATCACCTGACGGATCCGCTTGGGACTGCCCACCAGATCCTCCAGGTCCTCGATCTCGGCGCGGAGGGCTTCCTCCTCCTTCACCCGCTTGAGGATATACTCCTTGTTGATGTTGCGCAGCTTGATCTCCGCCACAT
>CALXGE010000099.1 GCA_944387775.1 uncultured Oscillospiraceae bacterium
GACGCAGTTCCTTGTCTCGAATGTCCTCATTCAGTTGATGCATAACACTGCTAATAACCGAAGCACCTCCTTCAATCAAATACCCATTTCAAACTATGCACCACAAAACAAAAAGCGGATACGAAAACCGCATCCGCACCGACAAAGCACGCCCCATCCGGGACGTACCAAGACCATGTTAACCCCTTCGCTGTGCTGGGGGTGAGGCGGATGCAGCCACCTGCTTTATTTTGCGAAGTTAGTATACCAGAGGAGCGTAGGTTTGTCAAGCAAAAGTTGTGCTGATTTTTTCTCTTTTTCTGTCCTGGAGCAGTTTTTTGCCCGCCATATGTAGCCGAGCTGCCGGAAAACCGGCGGCCCGGACGGATTACTGATGCCAGGGGGACAGGGACAAACGAATAAAGTAGCCCTGATTGTGGTCGCAGACCGGACACTTGGCAGGCGCTTGCTTCCCCTGGTGGATGTGGCCGCAGTTGAGGCAGATCCAGCCCATTTCCACGTTGTCCACAAAAAGTTTTCCGGCCCGCAGCTCCCGGGCAAAGAGCTGGAAGCGCTGGGCGTGGGTCTTTTCCACCTCGGCGATCTGGCGGAAATGGCGCGCCACTGCCTCAAACCCTTCCTCCTCCGCCTTTCGGGCAAAAGAGGGATATACAGAATCCCACTCCTCCGTCTCGTGGGTCTGCGCAAGATCCAGAAGCTCCGCCACATCCTCCGTTACATCTACAGGATAATGGGCACCTGCAATCAACCCGCTATCGCATCCTCCCTCTTGCAGATGCGTATAAAACACCTTGGCGTGGGCCCGCTCCTGGTCTGCGGTGTAGAGGAATACGGCCTCGATCAGATGCAAGCCCTTCTTCTTGGCAGTGGCCGCGGCAAAAGTATATCGATTCCGCGCCTGGCTCTCCCCGGCAAAGGCCCGCAGCAGGTTCTCCCGGGTGACGCTGTCTTTCCATTCCATGGTCCATCTTCTCCTTTTTTAATGAAATAGGCAATTCTATTGTCTGCGGAAAATTTCCCTTTATTCCCCGGGTCGACGGTATAAAGCTGGTCCACAGAGGAAAGAATAGGACCGTACACTCTTGGAAAGGAGGCCCCGTACGATGGATAACAAGATGAACAGCAAGAATAACTGCCGTAACAGCAAGAACCAGAACGACCGCAGCCAGAACAGCAATCAGAACCAGAATCAGAGCCAGAACAACCGCAGTCAGGGCAATTCTCAGAACCAGAAGTAACCCATACAATCGGCAGAGCGGCAGGCCTTGCGGCCTGCCGCTCTTGATTTACCATAACCAAAGGCTGTTCTCCTTGTCCCCTCACCATACCTGGCAGAAGGGACACACCACGATCTCCTGGCCGTGAATCCGGCACTGGTCGTAAAACACCGCCGGACGGCCGCAGAAGCTGCACTGTCGCCGGCAGCCAGACAACAGCAGGATTAGTATCGTCACCCCTAGGAGCAGTCCCACTGCTCTTCTTCTCTTCCTTTTCATGTGCATCGTTCCTCTCATATCTCTTCGTTTCTTCGCCAATTTACACCACTTGTGATGTAATGTCAAGAGGTAAAATACGGGGTATGAAATAATGGCCTTGCCTAAATCCGAAAGGAGGCATGCCGATGAAAACCTATCCTGAGATTCTGCGTGACCTTCGGGAAGACCGGGACTATACCCAGGCCCAGATTGCCGAAGTGCTGGGTACCACCCAACAGGTCTATTCCCGTTATGAGAATGGAATCAACGAGATGCCCGTACGCCACCTGCGGCGGCTGTGCGAATTTTACCAGGTCAGTGCCGATTATGTCCTGGGGCTACCCCCCTACCCTCATCAAAAGCGGTGATATCCGTTGTGAAAGTGTCCTTCTTGCAGCCCGTATGGGCTGCTTTTTTTGTATATCAGTCCATTCTTTCTGTATTTTGCAATTTTTAGGAAATAAAATCTTGACAAACGTGTTCCTCTGTCATATAGTTCACAACGTGAACTTTTTCAGGAGGGGCGTCTATGGAAGCACTCAGTGAGGAGCTGCTCACCGCCTGGCTGCGGCTGACCAGCGCCATCGACAACCAGCGACTGGTATACGGGCTTTCCTTCAATGAGGCCGTAGTGTGCAGCCTTCTGGAGCGTGAAAGCCGCCGGGGCGGCTTTCTTACTGCCAGTGATCTGTGTGCCAGGACAGGCATCCTCAAGTCCCAGATGAATGCCATTTTGCGTTCCCTGGAACGCAAGGGCTTTATCTCCCGACAGCAATCCCAGCGGGATCGGCGACAGATCGAGATCCGCCTTCTGCCGGAAGGCTCCGTGAGCTACAAAGCGTCTCACCAGCGCGTCCTGGATTTGGCGCGGCGGCTGGTAGACGCTATGGGCGAAGAGCCGGTCCGCCAGCTGATCCCTCTGCTCCACCAGGTGGTGGATACCTTTACATCTATCCAACAGGAGGTCTGATTCCTATGGCTATCCGCATTGTTACCGATTCCTCATCCGACTTTGATCCCGCCGTTGCCAAGCGCAGAAACGTAGAAATCGTATCCATGCCCATCCAGTTTGGCAAAGCCACTTTTCTGGATGGCAAAACCATCAGCAGCGAAGTGTTTTACAAGCTTCTGAAGGAGGGTAAGGAGAACCCTTCCACCTCCCAGCCCACCCCTAACGATTTTCTCAAGGTCTTTGAGGCCGCCAAGGCCGCCGGAGACCAGGTAGTGGCAGTGCTCCTCTCCAGCGTCCTCAGCGGTACCATCCAGAGCGCCATGATCGCCAAGGGTATGTGCGATTATGACGAGATCTACATCGTGGACAGTCTCAGCGCCACCGCGGGCATCCAGATCCTGGTCAACTATGCCTGCAAACTCCGGGACAGCGGGCTGAAAGCCGCCGACATTGCCGCCCAGCTGGAGCAGATCAAGGGCCGCATCCGCATCTTCGCCGTCATCGATACCCTGGAATATCTCCGCCGGGGCGGGCGGATCTCCACTCTCCAGGCGGGTCTCGGCACCGTAACAAAGCTCAAGCCGGTAATCGCCGTCCGGGATGGCGCTGTGGCCATCACCGGCAAGGCCTTCGGCACCGGTGCTGCCGTCAAGCAGCTGCTCAAGCTCATCGCCGACCACCCGGTGGACGACGCCTTCCCCTCCTACTTCCTCTACACCGACGACAAAACTCGGGAGGAGCTGCTGCTTCCCAAGCTGCGGGAGCTGGGTACCCTGCCTCAGCGGCTCCACTACGCCTGCATCGGCGCCACCATCGGCACCCACATTGGCCCCGGCGCCCTGGGTATCGCCTACATCGAACAAGCGCAGTAATCGTATGATCTTTTAAGCCCCCCGGCGGAGCAGATGCTCCGCCGGGGGGCTTTGCTGCATATCAGCTTGCGTTACCTAAAGTAAGTTTTCGGCGGATCTCCATTATCAGCACTCCCAAAGCCAGGAAGCCCACCAACGCGCCGTAACGCAGCGCGCAAAACAATTTTTTCATAGCGTTTACCTCTCGACGATCTTGTAGTAGGTCCGGGCAGTCAGGAGGTACACCACACCGTAGACCAGGAAGAACACCAGCAGTGTCCCCAGGGTGCACAGGGCGGTGAGAGTAGTATCATGGAGATAGAACAATGTCAGAAGCTTTTCCACCATGTTGAAGTCGAAGGCAATATGAATAGCCGCCACCACGATAGGCAGAAAGAACACCATGAGCACCTGGCTGCGGATAGCGGTGCGGACCTCCTCCCGGCTGAGTCCCACCTTCTGCATGATCTCAAACCGGCGCTTGTCCTCGTAGCCCTCGCTGATCTGCTTGTAGTAGATAATGAGCACCGTGGCCATCAGGAAGATAAAGCCCAGGAACAGCCCCAGGAACAGGAAGCCGCCGGCCAACCCGTACAGCTCGGAGCGCCCCTGACCACTGGAATTCCAGCTCATGTACTCCCAGCGGCCCGCGCCGTAGTCCGTCTTGTCGCCCTCCCAGTAGTCCTCTGTCAGACGCTGGCACTCCTCGTCAGAGCAGTCCAGATCCAGATAGGCATACCACTCCAGGAAGGACGCGTTCTTCTCCCCGTAGGCCGCCAACTGAGCCTGATAGAGCTCTGTCAGCACACTCTCGTCCGCCACCACCAGGCACAGCTGGTTAGAGATCTGGGGAGAAAACCAGGGACTCTCCTGGAGATGACCCACCACCTGAAATGTGGTGGCGGGGTAGTTTTCCTCCCCGGTATCCCGGTCGTCCCAGCGAAATTCCAGGGTGGTAAGATCCGTCCCGTATACCATGACCTCATCGGGCTGAAGGCTCACCGTCTCCCCAGTGAGGTCAGTGTAAACAGCAGCAGTGAGAACATCCAGGCTATAAGAGGAAACGATCCCCTCCGCCCGGGTATTGGTATGAAATACCCCCGCATCATCCAGGCCCACGCCAAACTTTATTGTCGTCATGGTCCGCTCACCGGTGATGGCCACACCCTCGCTATTGATGTAGCTCTCCGCATCCGCCAGCATGACCGACGCATTAAAGGGGTCCTCCTCATCCAGGAAATATCTCACCCGGATCTGAAGATCGCTGGGGTACAGCCGTTGGGAAATATCCTCAGTACCCAGCCACAGAGACAGGGTGCCGGAGATCATCACCATCACCATGGTGCAGAGGATGCAGATATTGGCAAGACCCACGGCGTTCTGCTTCATGCGGTAGAGCATACCGGAGACGCTGATAAAGGGGCCGGTGCGGTAGTAGAATTTCTTGTTCCGGCGCAGGGCTTTGAGAATAAAGACGCTGACGGCAGTAAAGAGGCAGTAGGTACCGATAATCACCAGGAACACCGCCACAAAGTAAAGTGCGATAGCCTCCACGCCGCTGCTGGTCCTGACAGCAATGTAGTAGCCGCCTCCCAGGGTCACAATACCCAGGAGCGTCAGCAGCCACCGGGTCTTGGGCTCTCGCTCGCCTACACTGCCGCCCCGGAGCAGCTCAATGGGCCGGGACACCTGCACCTTTACCAGGTTCACCAATACTGTGGCGGCGATCAGGCCCGCAAAGAGGATGGCCGTCTCCGCAAGACCTGACCAGGAGATATAAAACCCCAGAGGTACAGCAAAGTCCAGGGCTCGGTACAGCAGCAGCGTCACCAGCTTGTGGAGCAGCATCCCCACAGCCAGGCCTCCCACAATACCGATCACACCCACATACAGGCCTTCCAGCAGCATCAGGGCAGCGATGTGGTTTTTACCCATACCCAGAATATTGTACAGGCCCAGCTCCCGCTTTCGCTGTTTCATCAGGAAGCCGTTGATATAAAACACAAAAATGATGGAAAAGGCAAAGGCTATAAACATGCCCATGGACATCATCATCTGGACATAGTAGTAACCGTTGGAATGACCAGGGGTCATGTCCTGGACACCGGGATCACTCACCAGGGCAGACATGATGTAGAAGGCAGCCACGTTGCCCATAAGCGATAGAATATAGGGCACGAAAAACCGGCGGTTGTTCCGGATGCTCTGGGCCGCCAGCCGGGGATAGAGGCTCTTACGCACGGCCCTCACCTCCGGATGCCAGCAGGGTCAACGTGTCGGAAATCTTCTGGTACATCTCCTCAGGGGTGCTCATGCCGCGGTAGATCTGGTGGAACACTTCGCCGTCCCGGATGAACAGCACCCGCCCGGCGTGGCTGGCGGCTTTGGTGCTGTGGGTGACCATGAGAATGGTCTGTCCCTCGGCGTTAAGTTGGCTGAACAGCCGCAGCAGGCTGTCGGTGGCCTTGGAGTCCAGGGCGCCGGTGGGTTCATCGGCCAGGACGATCCTGGGCTCGGTGATGAGGGCCCGGGCCACCGCCACCCGCTGCTGCTGGCCCCCGGAGATCTCGTAGGGGTACTTGCCCAGCAGCTCCTCGATGCCCAGGTGCGCCGCCAGGGGCTTCAGCCGCCGCTCCATCTCCGGGTAGGTCCGCCCCGCCAGCACCAGGGGCAGCAGGATGTTGTCCTTCACGGAGAAGGTGTCCAGGAGGTTGAAGTCCTGGAACACAAAGCCCAGGTGGTCCCGGCGAAAGGCGGCGATGTCCCGCTCCCGGATGGTCACGATATCCTTCCCGTCCAGCAGCACCTTTCCGCTGGTTGGCTTGTCCAGGGCCGCCAGGATGTTCAAAAGGGTGGTCTTGCCGGAGCCGGACTCCCCCATGATGGCCACGTACTCCCCAGCCTCCACGGAGAAGTTCACCTTCGTCAGGGCGTGGACCTGCTGGCCGCCGAAGCGGGTGGTGTAGGTCTTTTTCAAATCATTCACTTGCAGGATCGGCATATTCATTCCTCCTTGGGATCCGCTTGACAGGGACATTATACCCCATGGAGAAGGGTTCCGCCATCGATTTACCTTACGATTCGGGGCCAAACCTTACAGCTGTGTAAGCTTTGCCCCGCGGCAGCCGGAGGAGCGGCGCCTCGGGGCGTGAAAGGCGTTGACAGGCCCGGCGGCGGGCCTGTATGATAGAGGGGACGCCGGCCTTCGCGCCGCCGGCCATATTCTACAGAAACGGGGGCCACACTCATGGGCAATCTTACAGACTATATCGTGGAAAAGGCGGTGGAGATCCTCTCCATCGACAGTCCCTCCGGGTTCACCGCCCGGGCCGCGGAGGCGGTGATGGGGGAATACCGCAGACTGGGCTACGACCCCGTCCTCACCAACAAGGGCGGCATTCTGGTGTGCGTCAACGAGGGCCGGCCCTCCGGCAAGCCGGAGGAGGGGCCCATCCTGCTCCAGGCCCACATGGACACCCTGGGGGGCATGGTCTGCGCCATCAGCGACCGGGGGCGGCTGTCCCTCAGCCCCCTGGGGGGCATGAACCCCAACAACGGTGAGGCGGAGAACTGCCGGGTCCACACCCGGTCGGGGAAGGTGTACACCGGCACCTTCCAGATGAAAAACGCCTCCCTCCACGTCAACGGCAGCTATAACGCCACTGCCCGCTCCTACGACGTGATGGAGGTTGTTCTGGACGAGCTGGTGGAGAGCCGAGAGGACGTATTGGCCCTGGGCATCCTGCCCGGGGACGTCGTGGCCTTCGACCCCCGGACCTTGGTGACGGACTCCGGCTTCATCAAGAGCCGCTTCCTGGACGACAAGCTCAGCGTGGCCATCCTCCTAGGCTACGCCCGGCACTTGCGGGAGAGCGAGAGCAGGCCCCGGCGGAAGATCTACCAGCACATCACTGTATTCGAGGAGGTGGGCCACGGCGGCGC
The DNA here is from genome assembly GCA_944387775.1 of uncultured Oscillospiraceae bacterium. Taxonomy (GTDB): domain Bacteria; phylum Bacillota; class Clostridia; order Oscillospirales; family Oscillospiraceae; genus Pelethomonas. Next base: position 7,221 of record CALXGE010000099.1, read on the forward strand.
CGCCTCCGTCCCCGCCGACGCCACGGAGATCCTGGCGGTGGACATGGGCTGCGTGGGGGACGGCCTGGACTGCAAGGAGACCCAGGTGTCCATCTGCGCCAAGGACTCCGGCGGACCCTACCACTACGACGTGGTCTCCGGCCTCATCGCCGCCGCCAAGGGAGCGAATCTGGACTTCGCCGTGGACGTCTACCCCCACTACGGCTCCGACGCGGAGGCGGCCCTCCGGGCGGGCTGGGACTGCCGCCACGGCCTCATCGGCTCCGGGGTCTACGCCTCCCACGGCTATGAGCGCAGCCACAAAAAGGGGGTGGAGAACACCCTGGGCCTCCTTATCTCCTACCTGGGCTGACCGGAAACCCCTTGCAAATACAGGACTCTACCGCTGGTCGGTTGCGGGAGAGGGCCCCGTGGGGTAAGCTGGGGGACAAGGAGGTAACGCGCTATGTATGAGATCGACAAGGAAGCATTCGGTACATTTCTGTCCCAGCTGCGGAAGGAGCGGGGCATGACCCAGAGGGAGCTGGCGGAGAAGCTCTTCGTCTCCGACAAGGCGGTGAGCAAATGGGAGCGGGGGCTGAGCCTTCCCGACGTGGCCCTGCTCCAGCCCCTGGCGGACCTGCTGGGGGTCAGCATATCGGAGCTTCTCCGGGGCCAGCGGATCCAGGCGGAGGCGCCGATGACGGCGCGGGAGGCGGACGCGCTGGTATCCGGGGCGCTCCAGCTCACCGCCCGGGAGCAGGAGAAGCAGCGGGAGAGCCGCCGCCGCTGGGGCCTTCGGTACACCCTGGGGGTCCTGCTCCTGGCGGCGGAGCTGCTGGTCCTGTGGAGGGGGACCGGGTACCTCACGGACAGCTTTGTGAGCCTGCTGCTGGTCCCCCTGCTGCTGGCCGCTGTCTTCGGCCTCTACTTCTGCTTCTTTGCCAGGGAGCGGCTCCCCGCCTTCTACGATGAGAACAGCATCAGCTTTTACAGCGACGGGCCCTTCCGCATGAACATCCCCGGCGTCCACTTCAACAACAGCAACTGGCCCCATATCCTGGAGGCGGTGCGCTGGTGGGCGGCGGCCATGCTGGCCCTCTA
>CALXGE010000100.1 GCA_944387775.1 uncultured Oscillospiraceae bacterium
TTCACCGCCCCCTGCGGCGTGTGCCGCCAGGTCCTGGCGGAGTTCAATCCGGAGCTCACCATGGAGGTGATCCTGGTGAACCAGGCAGGGAAAACCCTGGAGCTGACGCTCCGAGACCTGCTGCCCTACAGCTTTGACAACAGCTATTTTGAATAGTTTTTGTATATTTTTATTCTGATATTACTGATTGTATAAGGTTTTGCCGCCGAATCAGAGGGCGGCGGCCCTTCAGCGGGGGCTGCCCGCCCCCAGTGCTTACGATTGGGGCCCCCGGCCCCAAGCCCCGGGTTATATCCGAAGCCAGCCGCTTCGGGACTTAGCTCCCGGGGCTCCCCGCCCCGGACCCGGGTCACTTTTTCCTCGGCGAAAAAGTGACCAAAACGCCGCCGGGGACACCCCGGTCCCCGCTTTTATCCAACCGGCCTGGATATGATTTGTCGCTGCGTAGCCACTGAATCAGCGAATTCTCCGGGCATCTGATCTGCGGCGGGTTGCTTGTCCGACTTCGGCTGTCGCCCTGTTAAAGGGATAGAACCATCTAATTTTGTGTCGAACTCCATGCGTCTATTGGAATCTGCACAGGCTCCCGCCAACAAAAAAGAAATAACTTTCAGCCCGAGGGCCGTCAGGCGAAGTGGGACACCCACCGCACCGGTTACGAGGGGGCCAGCGGCCAAACGGAAATTCAGTGGCAGTCCGGTATCTCCCTTGCAGGTGTCCGATTAGGCAAACAACGGGGGTCTGGGGTCTCCCCAGCGCGCTTTTGCCTACTTTTTCCGCGAAGGAAAAGTAGGCCCGCGGAGCGTAACCAGCTTGAAGGGCTGATAAAGAGACATTCAGAGGAACCATCCTCTGATTCAATTCCTCGCTGCCGGAGTCCGGCGGCGATCCACCCCCCGCCGGTGGGATACCGGCAAAAGAAGGAGAGAACCATGTATCTGCATCTCGGCAACGGCATCTCGGTGCCCACCGACGACATCATCGGTATTTTCGACCTGGACAACGCCAGCTCAGCCAAGAGTACCCGGGCCTTTCTCCGGGCTGCGGAGGAGGAGGGCATGATCGTGGACGCGGGACCGGATCTGCCCAAGTCCCTGGTGGTCTGCTGTCCCCGGGGCAGCTGGCAGAGGATCTACCTCTCCTCTCTGGCCCCCGCCACCCTGCTGGGGCGGCTGGAGTCCCTGTCGTTTTCATAACCTTTGTCCGGGCCGGCCACGGCGGGCCCTGCTGTGAAAGGAGAATCGCTATGAGTGAAATAAAAACCCTGTGGCAGGACAGAAAGCGCCACCTGGGCCTTCCGCTGTCCTTTACGAGATATCAGCTCAGTGAAGACCGCATTTTCTGCATCAAAGGGTTTTTGAATATCCACGAGGAGGAGGTCCTTCTCTACCGGGTCCGGGACATGGAGCTGCGTATGAGTCTGGGGCAGCGGATCTTCGGCGTGGGGTCCGTCATCGTCCACTCCTCGGATAAGACCATGCCCACCCTGGAGCTGAAGAACATCAGGATCCCCCGGGAGGTCAAGGAGATGATCTTCCGGCAGGTGGAGGACTGCAAGGAGCAAAGGCGGATGCGGACCATGGAGTTCGTAGGCGGCGACGCCGGCGATGAGCCTGACGACATGGACGATCCGGACCTGTAAGCCCCTTTTTCCCTGAATCAAATCGGAGGTTACGCGATATATGGCAGAATTGAATGAGAATATGAACACCCCGGTGGAGCACGCCTACGGCGGCTCGGAGATCCAGGTGCTGGAGGGCCTGGAGGCGGTGCGCAAGCGCCCCGGTATGTACATCGGCTCCACCAGCGAGTCGGGTCTCCACCACCTGGTCTATGAGATCGTGGACAACGCCATCGACGAGGCTCTGGCGGGCTACTGCGATACGGTGGAAGTGACCATCAACGACGGCGATACCATCACCGTCAGCGACAATGGCCGCGGTATCCCCGTGGACATTCAGCCCCAGACTGGCCTGCCAGCCCTGGAGGTGGTCTTCACCGTCCTCCACGCCGGCGGCAAGTTCGGCGGCGGCGGCTACAAGGTCTCCGGCGGTCTCCACGGCGTGGGCGCCAGCGTGGTCAACGCCCTGAGCGAGTGGCTCATTGTCCAGGTCCACAAGGAGGGCAAGATCTATGAGATGCGCTTTGCCCGGGGTGAGATCACCCAGAAGATGAAAGTGGTGGGGGACACCAACCGCACCGGCACCACCGTCACCTTCAAGCCGGACCCGGAGATGTTCGACACCACCGTCTACAGCTACGACACCATCCACACCCGGATGCAGCAGCAGGCCTTCCTCAACGCGGGACTGAAGATCACCACCGAGGACAAGCGCCCCGGCCACGAGGACCGGGACGAGATGTGCTATGAGGGCGGTATCCGGGAGTATGTCACCTGGCTAAACCAGAACAAGACCGTGATCCACGAAGACGTCATCTACATGCGGGGTATGAAGGACGACGCCTCGGCGGAGATCGCTCTGCAGTACAACGAAAATTACAACGACACCATTGTCTCCTTTGCCAACGACGTCCACACCCCCGAGGGCGGTATGCACGAGGAGGGGTTCAAGCGGGCCCTCACCACCGTCCTCAACGCCTACGGCAAAAAGACCGGCATCATCAAGGGGGACGACAAGGTCTCCGGCGATGACTGCCGGGAGGGCCTCACCTGCGTCATTTCCGTGAAGCTTACCGACGCCCAGTTTGAGGGTCAGACCAAGGCAAAGCTGGGCAACGCCGCCATCCGCACCCTGGTATCCTCTGTGGTATCCGAGGGGCTGGAGATCTACCTGGAGGAAAATCCCCGGGTGGCCCGGGCCATTCTGGACAAGGCCATGATGGCCAACCGGGCCCGGGAGGCTGCCCGGAAGGCCAAGGAGTCCATCCGGCGCAAGACCGCCCTGGGCGGCGCTGCCATGCCGGACAAGCTCCGGGACTGCAACGAGAACAACCCCGAGCTCACGGAGCTCTACATCGTAGAGGGCGATTCCGCAGGCGGCTCCGCCACCCAGGGCCGGGACTCCCGGTTCCAGGCCATTCTTCCCCTGTGGGGCAAGATGCTCAACGTGGAGAAGGCCCGGGTGGACAAGGTCTACGGCAATGACAAGCTCCAGCCCGTTATCACCGCCCTGGGGGCGGGCATTGGGGAGGAGTTTGACCTCAACAAGCTGCGCTACCACAAGGTCATTATTATGGCCGATGCCGATGTGGACGGAAGCCACATCCGTACCCTGCTCCTCACCTTCTTCTTCCGCTTCATGCGGCCCCTCATCGAGGAGGGGTATGTCTACGCCGCCGTGCCGCCTCTCTACAAGCTGACCCGGGGCAAGACCGTCCGAGTGGCCTTCGACGACATTGAGCGGGAGCGCATTGCCGCGGAGATGCGGGGAGACAACCCCAACGCCAAGGTGGACATCTCCCGGTTCAAAGGTCTGGGCGAAATGGATGCCCACGAGCTGTGGGAGACCACCATGGACCCGGAAAAGCGGACTCTCAAGCGCATCGAGCTGGACGACGCCGTCCGGGCCGACGCCACCTTCAACGTCCTCATGGGGGAGAAGGTGGAGCCCCGGAAGGAGTTCATCGAGCGCAACGCCAAGTACGCGGTGAACCTGGATTATTGATTCAGACAGACCGCTATCCCTGTTACCGGAAATTCAGCCCCTTTCCATAAGGAGGATTACCCTATATGTCGAAAAAACCCCAGTATGATCCTGAGGAGATCCGTTTCCCCGACCAGAAGATCGTAACGTCCTTCCTGGTTCCGGAGATGGAGAAATCCTACATTGAATACGCCATGAGCGTCATCAAAAGCCGGGCGCTGCCGGATGTGCGGGACGGCCTCAAGCCGGTCCACCGCCGGATCCTCTACGCCATGTACGAGGACGGCCTCACCCCGGACAAGCCCTTCAAGAAGTCCGCCACCTGCGTGGGCGATGTGCTGGGCCGGTACCATCCCCACGGCGATCAGAGCGTGTACGACGCCCTGGTCCGTCTGGCCCAGGACTTCTCCATGCGCTACCCCCTGGTAGAGGGCCACGGCAACTTCGGCTCCGTGGATGGCGACCCCCCGGCTGCCTACCGTTACACCGAGGCCCGGATGGCCAAGATCGCCAACGAGATGCTCCGGGACATCGAGAAGGACACGGTGGACTGGGACCCCAACTTTGACGAGAGCCGGAAGGAGCCCCGGGTACTGCCCAGCCGCTTCCCTAATCTCTTGGTCAACGGCTCCAGCGGCATCGCCGTTGGTATGGCCACCAACATTCCGCCCCACAACCTGCGGGAGGTCATCGGCGCCTGCATCTGCGTGCTGGACAACCCGGGCGCCGGGCTCAACGACCTGATGGAGTACATCAAGGGCCCGGATTTCCCCACCAAGGGCATCATTATGGGCCGCTCCGGCATCCGGGAGGCCTACGCCACCGGCCGGGGCCACATCAAGGTCCGTGCCCGGACGGAGATGGAGGAGTTCGGCCAGAACCGCACCCGTATCATCGTCACCGAGATCCCCTACCAGGTCAACAAGCGCATGCTCATCAAGAACATGGCCGACCAGGTGGAGGAGAAGAAGCTGGATGGCATCAGCGATATCCGGGATGAGTCCGACCGCAACGGTATGCGCATCGTCATCGAGCTCAAGCGGGACGCCAATCCCCAGGTGGTTTTGAACCGCCTCTTTGCCCAGACCCAGCTCCAGACCACCTTTGCCATCAATATGCTGGCCCTGGTCAACGACCAGTCCCAGCCCAAAATTTTGTCCCTGCGCCACATTCTGGACGAGTACCTGAAGTTCCAGGAGGAGATCATTCTCCGGCGGACGAGGTACGACCTGAAGAAGGCTCAGGAGCGGGCCCATCTGCTGGAAGGCCTCCTTATTGCCCAGGACAACATCGACGAGGTCATCCACATCATCCGCACCAGTTACGACAACGCCAAAGAGCGGCTCATGGAGCGCTTTGGCCTGGACGAGATCCAGGCCCAGGCTATCCTGGACATGCGGCTCAAGGCTCTCCAGGGTCTGGACCGGGAGAAGCTGGAGGCAGAGTACAAGGAGCTGGAGGAGCGCATCGCCTACTACAACCGGCTCCTCAGCGACGAGGCGCTCCTCAAGGAGGTCCTCAAAACCGAGCTCCGGGAGATTGCCGACAAGTACGGCGACGACCGGGTGACGGAGATCGGCTACGTGGAGGACGATCTGGACGTGGAGGACCTTATCGAGGAGGAGGAGTGCGTCTTTACCCTCACCAGCGGCGGCTACATCAAGCGCACCAGTGCCAGCGAGTACCGTCAGCAGGGCAAGGGAGGCAAGGGCAACAAAGCCATGTCCACCAAGGAGGAGGACTATGTGAACACCGTGTTCACCGCCTCCACCCACGACTACATCTTCTTCTTCACCAACACCGGCCGGGTGTACCGGAAGAAGGGCTACCAGATCCCCGAGTCCGGAAAGACAGCCCGGGGCAGCAACATCGTCAATATTTTGCCGGTAGAAGCCGGTGAAAATGTCAGTGCCATGATCAGTACCCGGGAGCTGGAGCACGAGGACCGCTTCCTGGTGATGGTCACCCGGAACGGTACCGTCAAGCGCCTGCCGGTAGTGGCTCTGAAAAATATCCGGGCCAGCGGTATCCGCGCTCTGAACCTGGACGAGGGGGATGAGCTGATCTCCGTCCGGGAGACCGACGGCACCAAGAAGATCCTCATTGCCACCCACGACGGCCAGGCCATCTGCTTCGATGAGAACGACGTCCGGCCCATGGGCCGTGAGGCCGTTGGCGTCCGGGGCATCCGCCTGGAGGAAGGGGACTATGTGGTGGGAGCCGCCCGGGCCACTGCCGGTAAGAACGTCCTCACCATCACCGAGAACGGCTACGGCAAACAGACCCCGGTGGAGGAGTACCGCATTACCAACCGGGGCGGCAAGGGCATCAAGAACTATGAGGTCACGGAAAAGACTGGCAAGATCGTGGCCATCAAGGTAGTGGACGGCAGCGAGGATCTGCTGGTGGTGACGGAGAAGGGCGTGCTCATCCGTACCGCCGTCAGCGACATCAAGGTCACCAACAACCGGGCCACCCAGGGCGTCATCGTCATGAAGTTCAAGGAAGAGGGAGACAAGGTCATCTCCATCGCCCTCACCGACAAGGAGGAGGATGAGGAGTCCTCTGAGACGGAAACCGGCCCCGCCGGTGAGACCACCTCTCCCGGACAGGAGGAGTAAGCTATGAGGAGACGGATGCGCTACCGGCCCAGCAAGGCTTCCTGTATTTTCAGCGGGATTGTGGGCATCATCTTCAGCTGCATCGGACTGTTTGTGGTGATTCCATCTTTTGGTCCCTTTGGTATTCTCTGGACGCTGATCGCCATTGGTATCACCATCTACCAGTTTGCCATGGCGGCGGGGAAAGTGAGTATGGGCAGCTGGTCCATTGAGGACGAGGACAGCGCCGGGGAGGGCAGCGGTTCCGCCGGGGACGGCTCCGGCAGGTCTGCCCAGGACCGGCTCACAGAGCTTCAGAACCTCTACGACCGGCGGCTCATCTCCCAGGAGGAGTATGAACAAAAGCGCCAGGAAATCCTGAAAGAGCTGTAAAAACAAAAACAAACAGTATTATCAATTTTAGATAATACTGTTTGTTTTTATAAATTGAGGAATTTTATGAAAAATGTAACCATTTATACCGACGGGGCCTGCAGCGGCAATCCCGGTCCCGGGGGCTGGGGGGCGATTCTCTGCTACGGTCCCCACAAGAAGGAAATCTCCGGTGGAGAGAAGAGCACCACCAACAACCGCATGGAGTTGACGGCAGTGATCCGTGCCCTGGAGCTTTTGAAGGAACCCTGCGCGGTGGAGCTGTACTCCGACAGCAAGTATGTCATCGACGCCCTGGAGAAGGGCTGGGCCAGAGGCTGGCGGGCCAAGGGCTGGGTGAAATCGGACAAAAAACCGGCGCTGAACCCGGACCTCTGGGGACGGCTGCTGGAGCTGTGCGAGTACCACAGCGTCCGGACCCACTGGGTCAAAGGGCATGCGGAGAACCCGTATAATAACCGGTGCGACGAAATAGCCGTCAGTGAGTGGCAGAAGCTGAAGGGATAGCAGCCTATTGGCTTTCGGGCCTGCCCGGCCCGGACCCGGGTAACTTTTTGTACGCACAAAAAGTCACCAAAAAAGCGCCGGGGACACCCCGGACCCCTCTTTTTTGCCCAATCGGTCTGTATCAAAACAGATACCGGGCAGCCACTGAAATACCGCGGGCCTGCTGACCCCTCGTAATCGGTGCGGCGGTTTACCACCTTCACCTGACGGCCCTCGGGATGAAAGACTGTGGATTATACTTGATAGGACCGATAGTGCAGGGGTTATTATTCTTTGTCGATGATTCGATTTTCAGCCTCCAGTAAAGCGCTGGATAAAATTTCTCTGATATGATCCATTTCAAGAAGATTACCTGTATCCAACAGAAACAGCGCCTCATCAATTTGTGAAACCAGGTAAGCGTATAATTGCTGATATATTTCCATAAAATCCTCCTTATTATTGCGTCATAATTGCGTCATTTTTTCTTATTATAATACTGTAACGATAAAATGATGTCAATATTATGTCATAGGAGCGTCATTTTATGGAAGAACAGGAGTTTGCCAGATTCACTCTGCGGATTTCAAAAGAGCTGCTAGAAAAGTTTGGATACATTGCGGAATATGAGGGCAGAACCAAGAATAAAGAACTGGAGCATATGATTAAGGCCAGAATTTCTGATTTTGAGAGCAAATTTGGTCCCATTGAGAATAAAAATAGATGAATCTGTCCCTTTAAGAGGGCGACAGCCGAACCCGGATGAGAAACCCGGCGGAGATCAGAAGCCAAAAACGCTGGTTCAGTGGCAAGGCAATATCAAATCCGATACAGACCGATTGGGCAAAAGCGGGAGTCCAGCCCGAAGGGGGCTGGCGTGCTTTTGCCTACTTTTCCCACGATGGAAAAGTGGGTCGGGAGCCGGGGGTGAAGCCCCCGTTGAAAGGCCCACGGGGTTTGGGGGCGGGTAGCCCCCATAGAAAAGTACCGGGAATGCAGCCCCTGTGGAAAAGAATGATCGTTAACAATTTGTTTACACCAACGTCATGATTTCTTCTTAAAGCTTTAGTACTATACAATCAGCAAAGGGGTAACACCCGATGCGATTTCTCCCTCCTAA
>CALXGE010000101.1 GCA_944387775.1 uncultured Oscillospiraceae bacterium
TCGGCGTAGAGGAGCTCCTCCCCTACCTTGGCAGCATCGGCGGTAACCATATCGTAGGTCCGCACATCGATGCCGCCTACAGAGCGGATGCCCTCGGCGATAGTCTCCGCCAGCTGCCCCGTGTAACCGTATGCGCTGACATAGGGGATGATGACCGTGGGTCGGGGATTGGGATTGATGACGGTGGACCACTCCTCATAGGTGTCCAGCATCCAGGGGATGTCGCTGTCCAGCACCGGACCATGGCCGGGGCAGATCATCTCCAGCTCCAGGGGCCGTACCCGCCGCAGGGCGTCCAGCATAAAGGACTTGTAAGGTCCAATGATGCAGTCAAAGTAGTACTTGGTGGCCCGGTAGTATCCTCCAAAATCGGTAACCTTGCTGGAGAGGATATCGTCGCAGGCGTAGTGAGAGCCGAAGGAGTCACAGGTCACCAGGATCTTATCCTCCCGGATATAGGTGTACATGGTGTCGGGCCAGTGGAGGTTGGGGACCACCATAAACTCCAGGGTCTTGCCGTCCAGCTCCAAGGTCTGACCATCCCGGACGGGGATGGAGTAGAAGTCCCGGTTGACGATCTCCTTGAGGAAGCCGATGGCGCAGGGAGTGGCCACGATCTTGATCCGGGGATTGAGATCCAGCAGCCGCTCCACGCTGCCACTGTGATCCGGCTCCGTATGGCTGACTACCAGATAGTCCACCTGATCGATGGGCGTGATCTGCCCCACCTTCGCAAGCCAGTCGTCCAGGCACTTGACCTTAGCCGTCTCAAAAAGGACAGTATGACGGCCAGTTTTGAGAACATAGGAGTTGTAGGTAGTACCGAACTCCGTGTACATGATGATGTCAAACACCCTGAGGTCGTGATCCAGGGCGCCGGTAAAATAAAAACCAGGCTTAAGCTCTAAAATTCCCATAGTGGCTTCTCCTTTGTTTCAGCAATAGGAAACGGTGAAAACCGTTTACAGTTATATAGTATAACATTCCCGCCCGTTCGCCAATCCTTTTCCCGGAAAATTTTTCATATTGGTACTTTTTCACAGCAGGGGCCTTGTCATTTGCAGTCAATCCGCTACAATGAGACCATACTTGACCGGCCGGTCAATGAAAGGAGGGCGCTCCGTGGCCCAAACCTTTTCCGATCTGTCCCAGGAAAAACAGCAACAGATCCTGGACGCCGCTGCGGAAGTCTTTGCTGAGGAGGACTACAAGCGGGCCAGCACCGACGACATCGCTGCCCGGGCCGGTATCTCCAAGGGACTTCTTTTCTATTACTTTAAGAACAAGCAGAGCCTGTACCTCTATGTGGCCGATCACCTGCGCAGTCTGGTGGAACGTCACCTGGAACGAGGAGCTCTGGCGGAGATTACCGATTTTTTTGACATGCTGGACTACGGTGCGGAAGAAAAGCTTCGCCTCTTCCGACGGCAGCCCTGGATCCTGAATCTTGCCCTGCGGCTGTACTACGTTACAGATAAGGAAGTAGCCTCCCCCCTGCGTCGGCGGTTCATGGAGATGCTGGAGGAGATGTGGGGCGCCTATTTCTCCCACATTGACCGGGAGAAATTCCGCCCGGAGGTGGAGCCCCGGCTGGTCTTGGACCAGCTCATCTACCTCATCGACGGCTATCTCCACCAGCAGATGATGCGAGGTGTCAAAATCGACATGGACGCTCTGATGGCAGAATATGCCGTCTGGCGGGATATGCTTCGCCAGTACGCCTATAAGGAGGAATATCAATGAACCACGTGATCGATGTGCAGGGTCTCACCAAGGACTACGGCCAAGGCCGGGGCATATTTGACCTCACCTTTCAGGTAGAGCGGGGAGAGGTCTTTGGTTTTCTGGGACCCAATGGCGCAGGAAAAACCACCACTATCCGCCATCTTATGGGCTTTATCCGCCCCACGGCAGGACAGGCGGCTATTCTAGGCATGGACTGCTTTGCCCAGGCAGCGACCATCCAGGCCCACGTGGGCTACCTGCCGGGAGAGCTGAGCCTAATGGACGACCTCACCGGCGACGGTTTCCTCCGCTTCATGGCGCAGATGCGGGGTATGACGGACTTGAGCGCCGTCGGGGAGCTAAAAGAGCTGTTCCGGCTGGACGGCCGCCAGAGCCTGCGGAAAATGAGCAAGGGGACTCGACAGAAGGTAGGGCTGGTATGTGCCTTCATGGCAAGGCCCGACCTCCTGTTGCTGGATGAACCCACCAGCGGCCTAGACCCCCTGATGCAAAACCGCTTCGTAGAGCTTCTTCTCCGTGAGAAAGCACGGGGTGCTACCATACTTCTCTCCAGCCACATGTTTGAGGAGTTAGAACGGACCTGCGACCGGGTCGCCATCCTACGTGCCGGACGGCTGGCGGCGGTAGAGCGTACGGAGGATCTGCGGCGGGCCAGGACCAAGCGCTATGTCTTCTCCTTTCCTGCGCCGGAGGCCGCGGCGGCCTTCTCTGCCGCCTGGCCCGGTGCCAGCAGGAATGACTCCAGCGTAACAGTGGCCCTCACAGGCCGGGAGGATCTCTCAAAGCTGCTGCGCCTGGCTGCGGATCAACAGGTCACAGATATGACGGTAGACGGTGGAAGCCTGGAGGAGGCATTTCTGGGCTACTACGGAGAGGAGGACTAACCACATGATCTCACTGCCTTTGTTCCGGCGGGAGGCTCGCCGGAGTATCCTTCTGCTGGTGATCTTTGCTGGGATCCTGGCCCTGTATGCCAGTGTGATCCTGACCATGTATGACCCGGAGCTGGGCGATAGTCTGGCCATGATGAAGGATGCCATGCCCGAACTCTTTGCCGCCTTCGGCATGAGTGACCCCGGCTCCACCTTGACAGAGTTTCTGGCCAACTACCTCTACGGCTTTCTCTTCCTGGTGCTGCCTCTGGTACTGCTGATCTTGCTGACAAATCGTCTGGTCGTAGGCTATCTAGATCGGGGTACCATGGCATGGCTCCTCTCTACCCCCACACCACGCTGGAAAATTGCTGCCACCCAAGCGCTGTTCCAGGTTGTCTGTGGAGTGCTTACTGTGGTCTATGCCGGGGGACTCTGCGCTATTCTCTCCGCTGCCATGTATCCCGGAGAATTGGCTGCCACTCCCTTTTTCCGCTTGAACCTGACCCTGGCAGCCCTCCTGTGCCTGCTGGGCAGCCTATGCTTTCTTGGCGCGTGTGCCCTGCCTGACAGTCGCCGGGGCCTTGCCTTGGGAGGCGGGCTGTGCGTAGTGTTCATTCTGCTGCAAATGCTGGCCCAGTCCGGTGAAAAGTGGGAGTGGCTGCAGTATCTGACTCCCCTGACCGCCTTCGACAGCGCCGCCCTGGCTTCCGGCGGCGGCTCCCTGTGGCCCGCTCTGGGGCTGGCCGGTGGGGCGGCGATTCTCTATGCTGCCGGGATATGGGTGTTTACTCGCCGTGACTTGTGCCTGTGACCCTACGAACATAAAATACATCCAACAAAAACCGCCGGGGAATTTCTTCCCCGGCGGTTCTCTATTTCCATGTGTTTTCCGCTTACAGCAGGCTGATTTGTTCCGGCTCCTCAACTGACGGATCTTCTGCCGGTTTTCCCTCCAACTGCTTCTCCGCCTCCGTTTTGGTTTCCCCGGAAATACCGCCCAGCATGGCAGCAAACTCCTCCTCTGTGAGGACCGGGATCCCCAGTTCTCCCGCCTTCCGCAGCTTGCTGCCGGCGTTCTCACCCGCCACTACATAGGTGGTCTTCTTGCTGACACTGCCACTGGCTTTGCCGCCCCGGGCCTCGATAAGAGCTGTGGCCTCCTCCCGGGTAAAACGGGTCAACGCTCCGGTGAGGACGAAGGTCATTCCCTTGAACTGATCCCCTGCCGGGGCCTCCACCGCCTCCATAGAGACACCGGCTTCCCGGAGCCTGCCAATCAGGTGTTGGGACTGGGGGCTCTCCAGCCAAGCACGGATATACCCGGCAGTGACCGCTCCCACGTCGTCAATGGCGGTGAGTTCCTCCTCCGAGGCGGCGGCGAAGGCATCAAAGGTCCGGAAATGGGCAGCCAGGGTTTTCCCCGCTTTCTGCCCCACCTGTCGGATGCCCAGGGCGTACAGCAATCGCTCCAAACCGCGCCCCCGGCTCTCGTCAATGGCCCGCAGGGCATTCTCCGCAGACTTTTCTCCCATGCGGTCCAAGGAAGCAAGCTGATCCTTAGTTAAAAAGTACAGGTCTGCAGGCGTCCTGACCATCTCCCGCTCTATGAGCTGGTTCATGACCGCCGGGCCTACTCCTTCAATATCCATGGCATCCCGGCTGGCAAAGTGGGTCAGGTTCCGGTGGAGCTGTGCAGGACACTCCGCACCCGTACAGCGGAGGAACGCTCCGTCCTCATCCCGAACCACCGGCGCACCGCATACCGGGCACACTGTGGGCATCCGGTAAGGCACCGCATCCGGCGGGCGCTTGCTCAGCAGCACCTCTACCACCTCAGGAATGATCTCGCCTGCCTTCTGCACTATCACCGTGTCGCCAATACGGATATCCTTCTCCTCAATATAATCCTGGTTGTGTAGGCTGGCAGTGGTGACGGTGGTACCCGCCAGACGGACCGGCTCCACCACCACCTTCGGCGTCAGCACGCCGGTACGGCCTACCTGCACCTCGATGCGCAGCACCCGGCTGGGTTTGCGCTCCGGCGGATACTTATAGGCGATGGCCCACCTAGGACATTTGGCGGTACTCCCTACAACACTGCGGTCAGACAAGGAATCTAGCTTTACAACTGCTCCGTCCATATCGAAGGGCAGATCTTCTCGTTCCTCGTTCAGATTGCGGATTTCTTCATTGATTTCCTCCGCTGTGGAAAGGGTTTTCTGAGGAATCACCGGAAATCCCTGACTTGCCAGATAGGCAATCGTCTCACTGTGGCTGGTAAAGGTACGTCCCTCTGCCAGCTGCAAATTGAATACCCGAATATCCAAGCTCCGCTTGGCGCAAATCTTGGGGTCCAGCTGTCGGAGAGAACCAGCCGCTGCATTCCGTGGATTGGCAAAGAGGCTCTCGCCCCGCTCCTCCCGCTGCCGGTTCAGGCGGTGGAACACGGTCTTAGGCATAAACACCTCTCCCCGGACGATGAGCCGGGGCAGCTTCTCCGGCAGGGTCATAGGGATGGAGCGGATAGTCCGGATGTTCTCTGTCACATCCTCCCCCACCCGGCCGTCGCCCCGGGTTGCCCCCTGAAGAAAAACACCATCCCGGTACTCCAGGGCCACGGACAGGCCATCCACCTTTGGCTCTACACTGTAGGCTGTTTTCTCCAAGTTTTCTGCCATCCGACTGCAGAACTCCTCCACCTCCTCCGGGGAGAAGACGTCCTGCAGGCTCTCCAGGGGAACAGCGTGGACCACCTGCTGAAAGCTCTCCAGCGCCTGCCCCCCTACCCGCTGGGTAGGAGAATCGGGTACAATCTCCTCCGGATGCTCCGCCTCCAATTCCTCCAGACGGCGCAGCATATGGTCGTATTCATAGTCGGACATGGTTGGATCATCCAACACATAGTAACGATAGCCCGCTTCATTAAGTGTCCGACGCAGCTGAGCCATCTCGCTTTTGTAATCCATGATCGTTCCTCCTGCGGCCGGTCCTGCTCTTATTGGTACTCAGCCGTTGTTGATCGTATACTCGTAGGCGTCCTCCATCAGGTCGTTCCCCGAGTCAAAATAGGTATAGGTGTCGGGAACATCCCCCACGATCACCGTCTCTGCCACAGAAAAGGCGTTGCTCACCTTGGTATAGGTGCTGAAACCTGGCAGCAGAATTGTCACCGACACATCCACGTACAAAAGAATGCTGTGGGTGGTCTGATTGATGCCCGCATGGTCAAAAACATTTTCAAAATGGGCTGTACAGCTGCCAATCGACTGCATACGGACCTTAAATTTTGGCCCACGTCCTGCCAGAAGGGCTGACCCGGTAAGGGTACCTATAGGTATGGCAAGCTCCGTATCCGAGACCTCCGCCAGCCGCTGCAATACGTCCCCGGTGATATCCGCCTGCAGGCGATTGAAAGAGGCCATATTGCTCTGAAAGGCGGTAATTCTGCCATTGGCATCCTTCTGGAAAGTGATAAGATCATCATACTGGATCTCCCCACTGTCAATGGCATCATTTACCGCCTCAGTGATCAGGCGGTTTACGGAGTTGGACACCCGGGTCACCGCCAAATCGCCCAGAATAGTTTTCAGATGAAAGGCAAATACAATGAACAGGGTCACCAAGCAAATGGCAGCCAGCAAACAGCCCAAGCGAGCCTTTTGGGCCCTGGTCAAGGGTGGACGGTAACGCCGTCTCCAACGCATAGCACCACCTCCTGGTTATGCTATGCGGCAACAGCTTTTCCCTATTCGTTATAATTCCACTTATTCAGCCAAAGCCATAACCAGATCTTTGAATACGCGGCCCCGCTCCTCAAAATTGCGGAAGCGGTCAAATGAGGTGCTGGCAGGAGACAAGATCACCACGTCCCCGCTGGTGGAATGACTGTCAGCTAATGCCACAGCAGAAGGATAATCGTCCACCTCCAGAATGGGGAGGCCGCTATAATTGTCCGCCTTAGTCACCGCTTCACGAATCACGCCGGCGGTGGCACCACAGAGAATCAGCAGCTTTACATGGTCGTTGACTACCGGCCCCAGAGGGGCGTAGCTGATTCCCTTGTCTTTGCCGCCGGCAATGAGAACCACCTTCTGATCAAAGGAGCGCAGCCCAGCGATCGTCCGACTGGGGCTGGAGGCAATGGAATCATTATACCACTTTACTCCGTGCCGCTCCCGAACCAGCTCGATCCGGTGCTCCACGCCGCCGAAGGTCCGGGCAAATTCCCGGATGACCTCATCGGAAACCAGTCCTTCCACCGCACAGATAGCCGCCATGTAGTTCTCCACGTTGTGCCTGCCCGGAAGAAGGATCTCCTTAAGCGGCAGCACACACCGCTCGTTTTTCCCTGCCCGGCACCAGATGGCCTCATCTCGCAAAAAGCAGCCCTGTACATATCTGTTATCAGACATAGTAAAGTATTTTACCTTACCAGACGTTCTGGCGGATAATGTCCGCGTAATCTCATTATCCCAGTTACATACCGCTTTGTCCTCCGGTCCCTGATAGGCCAGAATGGCTGCCTTGGCTTCTACATATTCCGCCATGTCGGTGTGGATGTCCAGGTGGTTGGGAGCCAGGTTGGTCAGTACGGCGATGTGGGGACTCTGATGCATGGTCATCAGCTGGAAGGAGCTCAGCTCCACCACCGCTACATCATCCGGCCGGATGGTTTCCGTTTCCGCCAGCAGCGGGTGGCCGATATTACCCCCCAGATGGACCGTCTTTCCCGCTGCCCGCAACAGCCCGGCAATCATCGTTGTCGTTGTGGTTTTCCCGTCGCTGCCCGTAATTCCAATAATGGGGCAGGGGCAAACAGCAAAGAATACCTCCATTTCAGAGATGATCACCGCTCCCTTGCGGGCTGCCTCCTGCAAAAAGCGGGGATGAAGGCCCGGTGTACGAAAAATTACATCCGCGTTAAGGTCATTGAGGTAGTCCGGTCCCAAGTGCAGCCGGCACCCTTCCTTCTCCAGCTCATCCGCCAGAGTACCCAGAGCACCCCGGTCTTTTTTGTCGCAGACGGTCACATCAATATTCGCTCCTCGCAGGAGACGAATCAAAGGGGTATTGCTGACACCCACTCCGATCACTGCGACTTTTTTATCCGCCAGGGACTGGAGATATTCCTGTATGGTCATATGGGTCACTCCCGTTACTTAGGATTTGATTTTGTCCGGAGGTATTATACCACTCCGGCGCCCTTCTGACAACAAAATTTCCCCGCAAACCCTTGATTTCATTGACAAGGCGCTGCCTCTCCTGTAGAATAGTGGAGCAAGCAGGACAGGCGGTCGCGTGGCTGGCTCGAAAGGGCCGCCATGAGGAAAGTCCGGGCTCCACAGGGCAAGGATAACGGGTAACGCCCGCCGAAGGCGACTTCAGGAAAAGTGCAACAGAGATATACCGCCTCATCCCTCGCAAGAGGGCGGTACAAGGCCTGGCCTTGTGTCGATGAGGTAAGGGTGGAAAGGCGAGGTAAGAGCTCACCCATCGGCTGGAGACTGTCCGATGCTGTAAACTCTATCCGGA
>CALXGE010000102.1 GCA_944387775.1 uncultured Oscillospiraceae bacterium
TAAGTAGGATCCAGGTAGACATACAGGCCGAAGATCACGTCGTCGATGTTGGCGGTCTCACCGTCGGAGAAGACGATATCGTCCCGCATGGTCACATCGTAAGTAACAGATCCGTCATCGTTCTCGGTGATAACGATGTCGGCAGGACCATAATAGGTATAGTCGGTGCCGTTGTAGGAGCGGGTCTCACCCTCGATGCCGTTGAGAACGGGGTTGCCCACACGGTCAATGGTCAGCAGAGACACCTGGGTCAGGCTGACGATCTTGTTATCGGCGTTGCTCAGGTAGAAATAGGGGGAGAACTTACCCTCCAGGCCCTGTTCAACAGAAACCACCAGCGGAGTAGTGTTGGTCTCCTCAGTAGTATCGTCGTTGGTAGTGGTGTTGTTGGTGGTGCCATTGTTAGCTGTATTGTTCCCGCCGCCGCAGCCGGCCAGAACGCCAATGCACATCACCAGTGCAAGAAACAGTGCAAGTGCTTTTTTGCTTCTCTTCATAGGTTGCATTCCTCCTTTAAGATTTTGAACTATATTGTAACGGGTTATACCCATAGTCCAACAAGATCATTCGTCTTGCCTGCAAGACGAGCAAAAAAGGGGTACCCCTTTTTCGTCCGCTTCTCTTTGCGGATCCTTAGCGTTTGAGAGCCACCAGCATCAGCCCTCTGCGCCCTCCTTGTATTCCCATTTCATATTCCGGCCCAGAGGACGCCACAGCAATGCCATAATCAGCGCCGCAGCTTCGGAAACCAGAAAAATCACCATTCCAACTGCCAGTCCCTGGGTTCCATTGAGCGCCACATACACTACTTCGCCCACCAGGGCCCCGGCCGCTCCCACCGCGGTAAGAATCGTCCGCAGAGGAAACTGCTTGACAGTGGCCTCATAGACATAGCTGCGCAGAGGATCCTTCCCGGCAGCCAGACGCACAAAGCCCCACAAAACAGAACAGGCGGAAATAAAGGCCAATACGTAGGGAATCAGGACATAGGCGCAATTAGCGGTACCGGGTGCCAGAATAAATCCCCCCAGCACAGCACACACCGCCATCCCAACCGCCAAAATCCCCCATCGAAGGATCCCTTGTTTGCGGATATGAGACTCTCCCTGAAAACAGTAGGTGGGGCCAATGTAAATATATTCACCAGATGCTGTCCGGCGAAAATCATTGACATAGCTCCACCGCTTTTTTTTCACTCGTTTTTTTTGTTCATCCATGGTCGGCTTATCTCCCACAGGTCTGATAACCTGAAATAAAAAAATTTTTTCTCATTTTTGGCTACGAGAGAAAAATATGCAGGGCTTACACAGAGTCACTTTTAATATTATAACTTACCACCATAATTTTTTCAAGTGAAACTGCTATCCTGCGACAGTATTCGTAAATTTTTTGACGAACTGACAAAGTATACCGGGAATACGACCTAAAAACTTGTCTTTATTGGCCAAATTTTTTGTATATTTGTCAATAGTATACAAAAACGATTTGGGCAAATCTCGCAATATGGCCAAACATCTCCCCACCCGGCAGACAGTTTTGCGGGAATACACATACAAAGCCACAGGAGATCAATTGAAAAAATATGGTCAATTTTCTGCGCTCTCCCCGGTTGTCCCTTTCATTTTTCTCTACACGTGTGAAGAAAAGAAACGCATTTTGTACGATGAAAGTCAGCGTCGCATATTCTGTATAATTTTAAAAAATAATTTTATTTTAAACCACTCTGGAGCTGCGGAGTGCATCTCCAGAGCGGTACAAGCGGACATATCACAGGGGATTGGCATCAATCCAGGTGGAAATCGCTTCGCCAATCTCCCGGATGCAGCCGGGAGCATAGGGAACCTTCAGTCCTGCTTCCGCCACAAGCCCCTCAAAGGTTCTGGTGCCGCCGGCGTCAGCAAAGCGCAGATATTTTGCCCATGCGTCGGCGCGATCCTTCATAGAGGCGATCCAGAACTGGAAGGCAACTGTCTGAGCCATGCAGTAATCGATATAGTAGAGCGGATAGAGATAGATGTGGAGCTGCCGCTGCCAGCCGGCGCCCCGGCCATAGAAGGGCAGATCCTCAAAGTCGATCCAGGGGCGGTACTTCTTCTCCAGATTCAGCCACAGCTCATTGCGCTGGGTGGGAGTCAGCTCCGGATTCTCATACACCCGGTGCTGGAACTCATCCACCATGCAGCCGTAAGGAATAAAAATAAGAGCATCCTCACAGTGGCCGATCTCGTACTTCCGGGTCAAGGGACCGAAGAATTTCTCATGCCAGGGGGCAGTCAGAAACTCCATGGACATGGAGTGGACCTCGCAGGCCTCGATGGTGGGGCTGGTCATGGAACCCAGGTAGCCCTTGCGCATAGCGCGGAAACCAGCAAAAGCGTGGCCCGCCTCGTGGGTCAGCACGTCCACATCGCCGCTGGTGCCGTTGAAGTTGGAGAAGATAAATGGAGCCTTATAGCTGCGGAATTCCGTGCAGTACCCACCGGGAGCCTTGCCCTCCTTGCTAAGGACGTCCAGCAGCTCGTTGTCCCAGAGGAAGTCGGCAAACTCCGCCGTCTCCGGGCTCAGCTCGTGGTACATCTGCTTTCCAGCCGCCAGGATCTCATCGGCAGTACCCTGGGGATCGGCATTGCCATCGGGGAACAGCAGCACATCATCCCAGAACTTCAGCTTCTCCACTCCCAGGCGCTTCTCCTGGTCCTTCTTCACCTTGGCCACGATGGGCACCATGTCCTGGGCGATCTGATCCCGGAAGGATGCCACCTGGGCAGGTCCATAGCAGTTGCGGCTCAGGCGGTCGTAGCCCAGCTGGAGGTAGTTGTCATAGCCCATGTTCTTTGCCTGGGCGGTGCGGTTCTTCACCAGCTTATCGTAGAGCTCATCCAGCTCCGCCTGGTGACTGTCAAACCACTTGCCCTCCGCCTCATAGGCCGCCTTGCGGACAGCCCGGTCCGGGCTCTGCTTGTAGGGCCCCAGCTTGGGCAGGGGCAGCTTCTCCCCGTTCCACTCCACCATAGCGGAGGCATAGAGCTTCTGGTACTCACTCTGGAGCTTGTTCTCCTCCTGCATGAGGGCCATATTCTTGGGATCAAAGGTCCGCACCGCGATCTCCAGATTGGTAAAGAGCAGATCACCAAAGCGCTCCGCCAGCTCGGCCCGGAAGGGAGAGGCCAACAGAGCCTTGCTCACCTTCTGCTCCGCCTCCTGGACCGCCGGAGCAATCTCGTCAGCATAGTCGTTTTCCTGATCGTAAAATTCGTCCCGGGTATCGATGGTATGGCGGACATAGGCAAGGCTCATGGCGGTATTGATCTCTGCCTGGACCTGGTCAAAAGCCAGGACAGCTTCGATCTGCTCCTGAGCGGAGGATGCCTGGGCGATCTTCTGAGCAGTAGCCTCCGCTTTAGCCTGAAAATCTGCCAGGTCGGGGCGCACATAGGGCATTTCGTTGAATTTCATATACGATCTCCTTTTTCCGAATTTAAAAGGGGCCAGCATTCATCCGGTTTCCTTTTGCAAACAGCGCCCGGCCCCGCAGGGCCGGGCGCATGGTGGTAATAACCTACTAAAATTACAGAGCAGCCAGCACGCCCAGCAGGAAGCGCCAGGTGCGTTCCACAGAAGCAATGCTCATACGCTCCCGGGTGCTGTGGATCTCTACCAGGTCAGGACCGAAGGACACAGCGTCCAGGCCGGGTACCTTGTCGGTGAGAATGCCACACTCCAGGCCAGCGTGGACCGTCTCCACCACCGGGTCCTCTCCATACTGTTCCTTGAACACCTTGACCATAATGTCCCGCAGCTGGGATTCCTTGCGGTACTCCCAGGGAGGATAGCTGCTCTCCACGGCGAAGGCGGCGCCGAACTCCGTGGCAACACCCTGCACCTTCTGCTCCAGCTGGGCCAGCTCTGCGGCCACCGAGCTGCGCAGCAGGAAGGTCAGGCGGAGCTTGCCCTCCTCCAGCCGGAGGATACCCAGGTTCAGAGAGGTCTGGACCTGGCCGGGGAGATCGGGGTTCATGGCCTGGATGCCGTTGGGAACGGCCCGGATCAAGTCCACAGCCTTGCGGCTGTCTTCTGCGGAGAGGGCGGCAGCGGCGCCGGCCTTGTCGGACCAGGTGAAGGTGAAATCGGGATCATTGGGGCAGGCGGCCTTGGCCTCGGCAGCCCAGGCCTCAGCGGCAGCCTTTACCGCTGCCACCTGATCGACAGGAACCACAAACTCCGCCTTGGCGGCGTTGGGGATGGCGTTGTCCTGAAGGCCGCCAAAAAGGGACACCAGCCGAGGATAGCCGATCTTGGCCAGCCCCTCCGCCAGCAGCTTGTCGGCATTGGCAAAGCCCATGTGGATAGCGGTGCCAGAGTGGCCGCCGCTGAGGTTCTCCAGGCAAATCGAGCACACCGCGCCCTCTGCCTTCTCACAGGCCATGGCGGCGTCAATGTGGCAGGCGGTGCCGCCGGCGCAGCCCACCGTCAGGACCTTCTCCACCTCGGAGTCCACATTCAGCAGGTAGCGGCTCTTGAGGTCGGAGCCGTCCAGGCCGATGGCACCGGGCATACCCACCTCTTCGTCCACGGTGAACACCGCCTCGATGGGGGGATGGGGAATGGTGTCGTCATCCAGCACCGCCATGGCCATGGCTACGGCAATGCCGTCGTCGCTGCCCAGAGAAGTGCCCCGGGCCTTCACCCAGTCGCCGTCGATGTAGAGATCCAGAGGATCCTTTTCAAAGTCGTGCTCTACCCCGTTCTCCTTCACACACACCATGTCCAGGTGGCCCTGGATCATAGCAGTGGGATGATCCTCGTAGCCGGGAGAGGCTGCCTTCCAGATGACCACATTGCCCATGGCATCCTGACGGTACGCAAGTCCCCGCTCCTTGGCAAAGTTGGCTGCCCAATCGCTGACAGC
Source organism: uncultured Oscillospiraceae bacterium (assembly GCA_944387775.1). Lineage (GTDB taxonomy): Bacteria > Bacillota > Clostridia > Oscillospirales > Oscillospiraceae > Pelethomonas. The sequence goes on from CALXGE010000102.1 coordinate 4,910, forward strand.
CTTCGTGTTGCCGGATCCGTGGGGAATACGGCACATCTCCTCAAAGAAGCGATACACACTCTTGGGTTCCAGGTCCTTCAGCACACGATTGTCCATAGCAAAGCACTCCTTTTCTATATATTTTCTTTTTACTTCCTGTTTTATCCTTTACAGCAGATGGACGCCGGCCTCCTCGCAGGTCTCCATAGTCTCCCGATCCCAGAGACTTACCTGGATCTCTCCGATGTGGCAGCAGCCGATCATCAACATGCACAGCCGGCTCTGGCCAATACCGCCGCCGATGGTGAGAGGCAGCTGGCCCTTGAGGAGCATCTGGTGGTAGGGCAGCTCCCGGCGGTCCTCGCATCCGGAGAGCTTCAGCTGCCGGTCCAGGCTCTCCTCGTCCACACGGATACCCATAGAGGAGATCTCAAAGGCCCGCCCCAGCACATCATTCCACATGAGGATGTCGCCGTTGAGGGACCAGTCGTCATAGTCCGGTGCCCGGCCATCGTGGGGCTTACCGGAGCGGAGCTTTCCGCCGATCTGCATAAGGAACACGGTCTTGTGGAGCTTCAGGAACTCTGTCTCCCGCTGGGAGGGCGTCAGCTCCGGGTACAGGTCCTCCAGCTCCTGGGTGGTGATGAAGGTCACCTCCCGCTGGAGCTTCACATCCAGCTGGGGGAACGCCCGGCGCAGGGCGTCGCAGGTGTCGCACACCGCCCCCACGATGGAGCGGACCGTATATTTGAGATAGTCCACATTCCGGTCCTCCCGGGTGATGACCTTCTCCCAGTCCCACTGGTCCACATAGATGGAGTGGATATTGTCCAGCTGCTCATCCCGGCGGATAGCGTTCATGTCGGTGTAAAGGCCGTTGCCGGGGTAGAAGCCGTAGCGCTTGAGGGCCAGACGCTTCCATTTGGCCAGGGAGTGGACCACCTCGCCCATGGCTCCCTCTACCGCAGGAATATCAAAGGACACCGGCCGCTCCACGCCATTGAGGTTGTCATTGAGACCGGAGTTTCGGTCTACAAAAAGGGGCGCGGAGACCCGCCGAAGGTTCAGCGCCAGCTTCAGGTTCTCCTGAAAGCTGCTCTTGACAAATTCAATGGCCCGCTGCATGTCGTAACCATACAGGGGCGCCCGGTAGCCCTGGGGAATGATGCACTTGTTCATGGGGTTTCCTCCTCGCTAGTTTGATGCCTCGTGGCTATTATCATACACCAAGCAGAGATAAATTGCACTAGGAAAATAGAAAATGCTGCCACAAAATCCCAGGGGGGGCGCCTTTGGGCGCCCCCTGGCGTATTGGCTAGCGGACCTGACTTCCTTCATTGGCCCAGCATTCCGCCAGGGCGTGAAGGGCCAGTTTCAATGTCTCGTCTGTCTCCTGGCCGGCCTTCAGCACCGTCACATAGGCAGCCAGATCCCCCTTCACCGCCATGCACTCCAGATCGCCGGCGACCCAGGCTCTCTCCAGGCCCTCCACCGTTACCTCCCGGAAGCTCGACGGACTGCGGGCAAAGGTAGAGTTCTCCATGAGACTGCGGACAAACATCTCCCGGTCCACCAGGGAGCTCAGGCGGTAGACATCCTGATACATCCAGTTGCTACCGCCCTCTCCCACCACCTCAAAGACGTCATAGTGGGTGGCCAGGAGGGAGCGCTCCACAGTGATCTGACTGGTCCGGTCATCGTAAAAGAGCTGGCTCCGCTCCCCCTCGATACCCAGGTCCGAGAAGAGCACATAAGGCCCGTCGGCCACCTCCGGCAAGTCCCGGGTATCCTTGCTCACCCACTGCCATAGGGTGAGCAGGCCGAACACCGCCACGAAGCCCAGCAACACCCCGCTGACGATCCGGTGGGGGAGCATCCGTCCTCTGGGGCTGTGGTCCAGGGGAATTCCTTTCTTCATCCGCCGGTAGAGCCGGCCCATCCGCCAGGCGCCATGGAGGAACAGATAGAAGGTCCACACCAGCAGCGCCCCAAAAAACAGCCATAGTGCCGTGGCGGCCACCCAGCCTATCCGGAATTCCGCTCCCCATTTGCTGAGAGTCTCCCCTACCCCGCCGGACATGGCGGCGGCCATAAGGAAATTGAGGAGGACCATCAGGACGACCGGTACCCAGGCCCAGATATAGTTCCGCCGGAGGACCTTGAGGGTAGCGGCCTGTTGGGCCGGGTCGGCGTAAAACTCCGGGGCATCACTGCCTGCCGGAGAGGAGAACACATGGATCATACCGCAACTGGTGACATATTCCCAGCCGCAGTCCTCATACACTGCCACCTGCTCCTCGGGCAGCCACGTCTCCTCCAGGAACCGGGGAGCGGACACCTCGATGCGGTAGCGCATGTCCGCCGGCTTCCCACTGCCAAAGCGGCTGAAGTAGGACCCCCGCTTCTCCAGGAACCACCCCCGGGCAGCCATGTCACTGTAGAGCTTCTCATTCTCGCCGATGGCGTAGTCGTCAAAGTGCCGCCGATAGCGCCGTTTCATGTCTCCGCCTCCTCCATGATCTTCCCGTCCTCCACCATATGCCGCAGCCGGTCGTACTCCCGGCGGAGGGCCTCCCGCCCCTGGTCCGTGATGGCGTAGGTCTTGCGCCGGTCCACCTCCCCGGTGAGGACGATGAGGCCCTCCCGGCTCATGCGGCTGAGGACGCCGTAAAGGGTACCGGGCCCCATGACCAGCCGCCCGCCGGACAGCTCCCGGATCCGCTGCATCATACCGTAGCCGTGGCCTGGGTGCAGCAGGGCCAGCAGGATATAGTACGCCGCCTCCGTCATGGGCTGCTGCTCCGCCATGGTCCTCCCCCCTCTCGTTACTATTATGTTTCTCGATATATCGAGTGGCATAATAGTAGCATAGGCCAAACCGTCTGTCAAGGTCCCATGCTCTCTTGCATCCCCGGCCAAAACCGGGTACAATGGGGAAAAATATCCGTTCAATCCCCCGGCGGAACCGTCGGTTGTCCCAGAGCAACCGGTGGTTGACAAAGTGACCACCGAAGACGGTGGCCCGTTGCGGCGGAGGTGTGGTACGCTGGAAGCGAGGAGGGAAGGCCCATGACATTAGCGGAAAAGATCTATCAGGCCCGGAAGAAGGCGGGGCTGTCCCAGGAGGCTCTGGCGGACGCCCTGGGGGTCACCCGGCAGGCAGTGAGCAAATGGGAAACCGGAGTTTCCCATAGTTAAGGATACCACACCACAAACCCACGCTTACATTACTTCCAGAACATTAAATTTTGGAGGTACA
>CALXGE010000103.1 GCA_944387775.1 uncultured Oscillospiraceae bacterium
TCCAGGTTGGAGAAGGGCTCGTCCAGCAGGCACAGCTTGGGCTCCACGATCAGGGCCCGGGCCAGAGCCACCCGCTGCTGCTGGCCGCCGCTGATCTCGTGGATGTAGGCCCCGGCATAGTCGGCAAGGCCCACCATATCCAGGTACCGAAGGCCTTTCTCCCGGGCCTCGCTGCGGCGGATATGCTGGAACTTCAGACCGTAGACCACATTCTGCAGCACGGTCATATGGGGGAAGAGGCCGTAGGACTGGAACACGGTGCTCACCGGCCGACGCTCCGGTGGGATGGCGGTGATGTCCTCTCCGTCCAGGAGGATCTGCCCGCTGTCCGGGGCGAGAAAGCCACCGATCATATTCAGAGTAGTGGTCTTGCCGCAGCCGGAGGAGCCCAGGATGCACAGGAGCTCCCCCTGGGGCAGGGACAGCGTCAGGTCCTCCACCACGGTCTTCTCCCCGAAGCTTTTTTTCAGATGGGACAGCTCAAGATACACGACGCATGCCTCCCTTCCAGGTGATGAGATAAGCCAGGCCCTCTACGGCCAGGACGATAACGATGATGACGCTGGCGATGAGGGAGGCCACAGCGTAGTCCCCGGTATATACCGCGTCAAAGAGCTTGAATACCGCCAGCTTCTTCCCCGGGTTGATGAGGAAGATGATGGCCCCGGCGGTGGTCATGCTGCTGGAGAAATTGTAGACGAAGCAGCTGAGAAAGGCGGGCCGGAGGCTGGGCAGTATCACGTCCCGCAGCACCGCCAGCTGGCCGCCTCCCAGGTCCCGGGCGGAGCGCTCCAGAGCCAGGGGCACCTGGGTGAGAGAGGCGGAGCAGATCTTGGTGGCGGTGGGCAGCTGTTTGAAGAGCATGTTGGCCAGAACAATCACCGCCGTGCCCGTGAGCTTCAGGGGCTCGTGATTGAAGGCCAGGATATACCCGATACCAAAACAGGTCCCCGGCAGCATGTAAGGCAGCGTGGCCACGCAGTCAAAAAAGCTCCGGCCCGGCACCCGCCGCCGTTCCATGTAGTAGGCAAAGAGCATAGCGAAGAGCGTCCCCACCAGGGACACGATGAGAGCATAGACTACGCTTCGGACCATGGTAGTGGTATCGAGGCGCCAGAGTTCCTCCCAGTTGCGCAGGGTAAAGGAGTAGACCCCCTTGGTGCTCTTGAGGAACCCCGCCAGGAAGATGCAGCCGTACTGGAGCACCATCATGAGGAAGAAGAGAATGCTCACCGCGGCGATGGCCACTCCCGCCAAGCCGCACCGTGAGAGGGACAGCTCCAGCCGCCCCTGCCGGGCCCGCCCCCCCTCCGAGAGTTTGTCCGAGCGGCGCATGAGGTATCGGTAAAGGAAGAAGGCGGCGATGGCGGGCAGCAGCAGGAACATATTCATGGCGGAGGACTTCTCCAGGTCGGAGTAGCCCACCAGCTGGAGATAGATCTCCGAGGCAATGGTGCTGAACCGCCCGCCGATGATCACCGGGGTGCCGTAGTCCGAGAGGGAGCGGACGAAGGACAGCAGCAGGGACACCAGGATTCCCGGCCCCATCAGGGGCAGCACCACGTCCCGCAATATGGCGGCGGGCTTGGCCCCCAGATCCCGTGCCGCCTGGAGGCTGCCGGTATCCAGCTTGGAGAGGATACCGATGAGGAGCAGGGCATTGAGGGGCACAAAGGAGATGCTCTGCATCCAGATAACGCCCCAGCAGTTGTAGGGGTCCCAGCTGATGCCCAGCAGCCGGTAGGTGATCCACCCCCGGCGGCCGTAGAGCTGGATATAGGCCAGGGAGGACACGAAAGGCGGGGATACCATGGTGATCAGGAGCAGGGCCATGCAGGCCATCTTCACCCAGCCTCGCCGGGTGGCGATGAAGATGGCGGTGGCGGTGGAGAAGACGGTGCAGGCCAGGGCGGAGAGAACCCCCACAAACACGCTGTTCCAGAGGTTCTCCCGATAGCGGCTCCACACCTCAGCATAGGCCGCCAGGGTGAAGCCTCCCTCTCCGTCCCCCAGGCTTCGCAGCAGGATACACGCCACCGGCCACAGGACGAAGAGGCAGATAGCCCCCAACAGGAGCAGCAAAATCGCCTTGTCCAGAATACCGCTTACCGTCAGAGCACCTTTTCTCGGCTCTCTAGGTCCTGCACATTCGTATCGGTGGGGAACGCCGAAAAGGGCATCCCGGAGGGATGCCCTTTCCCGCGTGTTGTTACCGCGGTTATTCATCGACGGCCTTGTCGCCCATCAGGGTCTCAAACTGAGCCAGGATGTCGTCCCGCTTGCTGCCAAACAGGGACAGGTCCTCGTCCATGAGAATGCCGGTGTCATAGGAGAGCTCAATGCCCTCCATGGTGGGCTTGATGGCCTTCACACTGGTCTTCTGGTCGATCTCCGCCAGGAGCTGCAGGTTCTCATCGTTGCTGAAGAGCCACTCTACAAAGTACTTGGCGGCGTCCACATTCTCAGCATTCTTGAACACGGCCACTCCCTCGGGAACCCAGGGGATACCGTCCTCGGGGTAGACAATGGTCACATCGTAGTCCTCCAGCAGGGCCTCGATGGTGCCATCGATATAGGTAATGCCGATGGCGTACTCATCACTGATAACCTTGTTGGAGGGATCGGAGCCCCGCTTGGCGTAGTAGGCGATGTTGCTGTTGAGACCTTCGAAGTAGTTCCAACCTTCCTCTTCACCCATGGTCTGGAGCAGGGCGTTGACCACGGCGTAGTTGGTGCCGGACACGGCGGGGTTGGACATGATGATCTCACCGGCGTAGGACTCGTCCAGCAGGTCACTCCAGCTGGCGGGAGCGGTGAGGTTCAGCTCATTCATGAGGGTGTTGTTGAGCAGGAAACCCACGATGGTGATGCCCTTGGAGAACCAGTAGTTCTCGCTGTCCTTGTACTCCGCAGCCAGATCAGCAGCGGCGTCAAAATTCACCTGCTCCAGAAGTCCGTCGTCCTTGGCGCTCATGAAGGCGTCAATGCCGCCGCCGAACCACAGGTCAGCAGAGGGGGTGCCGCCCTCGGCCCGCAGCTTAGAGAGGACCTCACCGGAGGACATGGAGAGCAGCTCCACGGTCACGCCGGTCTCCTCGGTGAACTTGTCAAAGAGGGTGACATAGTTCTCGCTGGTGGCCACTACCTTCATGGTGCCGGAGAGCTCGGGGGTCTCGTTCTCAGCGGCGTCATCAGCGGTGTTGTTGCCAGCAGCGTCGTTGGCGGTGTTGTTTGCGGTATTGTCGGCAGCGTTGCTGCCGGTGTTGTTGTCTGCACCGGTCCCACAGGCAACCATGGTCAGAGCCATGGCCAGGACCAGAAACAGAGCCATCAGTTTCTTTTTCATCGGTCGCTTTCCATCCTTTTCCATAATAATGGAGAACGGATTATTCCGTTCCCCAATGTCTGTATTCTATCGCTAAAAACTATAGATTTCAACTGTAGTTTTTGTAAATAAGTAGAAGGTTGTCCTGTCGAAAATTGGGCAAAAACACATAGTCCGCAGTTTCAGCAAAAGGAGGGTGCCGCTCAAGCAGCGGCACCCTCCTTATTATATAAGAAACAGATGGAATGAGCTATGCTGTCAGCAGCCCTTACGGCCGTTTCTGGCCTTCCGCAGAGCGATGATCCGGTTCATCTCATTGTAGACGATCATAAAGCCCTCGTCCACGCCCATGCCGGGCTTGGCCAGGATCTGATCGGGCTGGGTAGCCATAGCGCAGTGGACACACACCTGGGCGCTGCGGTCGGTCTCGTTGCAGGTGCCGCCCTGGTAGGCACCGATGCCCTTCTCCTTGCAGTAGAGCACCGCCTCGATGGTGTTGTTGATGCCGCCCAGATCCGGGGTCTTGATCTGGACCATGTGGCCTGCCTTGTTGTCGGCAAAGAGCTTGATATCCTCCAGGGTGTTGCACCACTCGTCGGCCACCAGCTCCACGTTGATGCCACGGTCATCCAGTTCCTTGGTAAGACCGGCCAGGGCCACCATCTGGGTCTCCCGGTCGCAGTCGCAGTCCATGGGGCCCTCGATGCGCAGGTGGAAGGGCTTGGCGATCTCCTCCAGCTTAGCCAGGTAGTCGGCCATGGCCTTGTAATTGTTGTTGCCGAAGGCGGCACCGATGGTGCCGTATACGTCGATGTGCAGGACAGGCAGGTAGTCCTCGCTGGCGCGGTTGGCCAGGATGCGGTCACGCAGCCAGGCCACGTAGTCCGCCAGCTTCTCGCCGCTTCTGCCCAGCTTCTCCTCCACGTTGTTGATGAGGGCGTGGGGCAGTACCTGGGCGCCTTTGATAATCATCTTGTCGGCGTTGTTGTAGCGGTCATCGCCGGACTGGGTAAAAACGGGAATGGGGGTCTCAGAGACCGTGCAGCCGTACTCATCAGCCACCACCTCGCACATGAGGCGGCCGGTGGCCTTGGCCACCGCGTCCAAGATGGCCTGAGAGAGGCCGTAACGGATGGCAGTGTGGAGGCGCTTGCCGTCAATCTGGATGGCCTCCATCATGGCGCACAGGTCACGGAAATTGTCGGCTTCCTTCCCCACCAGCTGGGGCTTGATATACTGGTCGATGAGGGGGATGAAATCCTTGGCCAGGAACAGGGGGTCCCGTCCGCCGGCACCGGAGTACTGCACGGCGGCGCAGTCGCCGGTGGCGATCTGGCCGTCCTCCAGCACCAGCATCACGGAGATGGACTCGCCGGCCTGACGCACGGCGCTGAAGCCCTCGGTCACAGGCTGGCCCACATAGAAGATACCATCGTGACCGGCACCGGCCTTGATGGCCCGCTGATCGTCAAAGTAAAAGCCGGTACGGCCCGCGGAGCATACCACATCAACAATCTTCATTTTATATTCTCCTTTTCCGCCACAGGCGGCACATATTATATGTATACGGCTAGGATCAATACCGGGGGCGGCCCACCAGGCGGCCCTTACCGATGGAGTAGACGTCGTCAATGACCATCTGGAAGGAGGCCTTCCGCTTCTCAAAAGCGGCACGCTCAGCGATCTTTCCGGCGTGGAAGTCCTTCAGGTCCTGGGTGAAGGGGAGGTTGCCCATATTGAGAATTCGCACCGCGCCGTCGTTGTCCCGGCAGGGCAGCATCAATCCGGCGTTGGCCCGGCAGGGGGCGAAGGGAACGTCCAGCACGCCGGCCTCCACGCCGCGGCACACGCCCACGGCGATATCGCCCTCGCCCAGCTCGAAGCACTTGTCCACGATGCACCGGGTCTCCTGACGGATGATCTCCTCCTCCTGGGGCAGGCGGACATCCTCAAAGGTCTGGTCGGTCATCATGTTCACCACCTGCTTGGTGCAGCGCAGGCCCTGGGCGTTGGCCTCCATGGTGGGAATGCCAACCGCCTCGTGGGGGCTCTTGACGATGACCTTGGTGGCCTTGGAGAAGGCGGCGATCAAGCTACCGGTGGCGATGACGCCGAAGGCCTTGGCCTCGTCGGCAGGGAAGCCGCCCATCCACTGGTGGAGCACGGTGGTCACCGCCACGTCGTCATAGCCGTACTTGTGCAGGTACTCGTCGGTGAGGGTCTGGAGGGTGCGGATAGCCGCCACATCCTGGACCAGGTTGCCGCACTGGCCGTAGCCCACGGTGATGTTCTTCACGCCCTGCTCCGCCGCCAGCAGCGCCTCGATGATGGCCGCCGCGTGGGAGATGCAGGGGGGCACCAGGGTGCCGGTGAGGGGGCCGTAGGGCTCACGGTTGATGGGGGCACCCATCTCCTCGTAGAGGCCCGTGAGCCGGTCTACGTACTGCCAGTCCCGGATGGTGCGCTCCATGGGCACATTCTTGCAGTAGGGCAGGTTGTAGGAGATGCCGCCGCCCTCGTAGCTGGTGAAGCCGCCGGCGTAGGTGATCTCCGTGAGGAGCCGAGCGTCGGGGGTGCCGTGGCGGACCTGGATGGGAGTATGTACGCTCTCGATAACCTGGCGGCAGCCGATGACGCCGTGGTTCACCGCCGGGAAGCCGTTGAGCATGGCCCGGTTCAGCCGAATGGACTCCCGGATGCCGTTCTCCGCCTCCTCGTAGCGGTTCTGGCGGGTATAGCTGTCGATGGTGGTGGGCAGAAGGTCCGCCTCACCCTGATCCTGAAGGTGCTGCATGAGCTTGATGTGCTCGGAGATCACCGGCACTCCGGCTCGGGGCTGCACCAGGGTCTTGCCCGCCGCCTTGGCGGCCAGCAGCTTCTTGGAGAAGACCCGCTCCTCGGGCATAGACTTGTGGTAGGCCACCGCCTCCTCCAGGTCCACACCCTTACCGGTGGGCCACTGGGCCAGCACCTCCTGGCGCAGGCGGGCAAATTCTCCGTCGGGGATCCTCTTATTCTGAATATCCATGCTGTTCCAGCTCCTTTTTCATCATTCGAAGCGCCGCCTGGGGGTAGCGGGAGGAGAGAAGCCCCATAGCAGCCAAAATATAGGATCGGTCTACCCAGATGCCGGCCTGCTTAGGCCGCAGGGACATAGGCTGGGCAGGGGAATATAAGGCAAATTTGGCGATGTCCACGGTGTTTTTGGTGTGGATCAGGCTGCCGCCGGTGACAATGATCTGCTTGACGCGGGTGAGGTCCTTTCCGGACTGGACAAAGGTCTGGCCCATCATGGTGTAGGTCTCCTCCATGGTGCCCGCGTGGCGGGCCACGGCGGTCTCCACCGCCAGAGAGGCCAGGGCCTGGTCCAGAGCCTCCAACTCCTTGTTGCCGTCGGGCAGGCGGTCGGTGTTGGCCCGGAGATAGGCCACCAGCTCCTCCACCCGGGCGGGAGCGATGCCGGACAGGGCGCTAACCCGCTGGACACCGGCGGCCTCCAGGATACCGCCCACGCTGTAGCGCATGCCGATATCCCCCTCCACCGTCCGCTTGGAGAAGGGCTCGGGGAGGCCCTTGTACACGGTGTTCATCTGCTCCGGCATACCGTCGGCCATGGAGTAGACATCGGTGGTAGCGCCGCCCACGTCCACACCGATCAGGTCTCCGATGCCGCTCTCCCCCTCGCATCCCTTGGCCAGCAGCTCCATGGCCAGCAGCACCGCCGAGGGCGTGGGCATGAGGATGTCGGAGAGGAGGCTCTGGGCCTGGGACAGGCCCTTGGCCTGGATGATCCGGCCGAGGAAGATCTCCCGGATCTGCTTTTGGGTGGGCTCGATCTGCAGCACCCCGAACTTGGGCATCACGTTGGGGCAGATGTGGACCTCCCAGCCCTCCAGGATCCGCTGGCACTGCCGGGCGGCGGTGCGGTTGCCCGCCACCACCACCGGGAAGGCAGGGGAGAGGGTGGCCAGCATGTGGGCGTTGTGGAGAATGCACTCACTGTTGCCGCCGTCGGTGCCCCCCACCAGGAGGAAGATGTCCGGGCGGAGCCGCTGGATCTCCTCCACGTCGTCCTCCGTCAGCTGGAAGGCGTACACCCCCACCACCTTGGCCCCGGCCCCCAGGCTGGCCAGCCGGGCGGCCTCGCCGGTGAGCTCCGGCACCAGGCCGCTGGTGACCATCCGCAGCCCGCCGGCGGCGGAGGAGCAGGCGTAGCACTCGGCAAATTCCAGGGGGCCGGCCTGCGCCTCCAGCCGCCGGCGCCCCTGGGCCAGCCCGTCGTTGATGTCGGTCTCCACGGTGGTGTAGGCGGAGGCGGTGCC
>CALXGE010000104.1 GCA_944387775.1 uncultured Oscillospiraceae bacterium
GCGACCCAGAACGGGCTCGAACCGTCGACCTCCAGCGTGACAGGCTGGCGTTCTAACCAACTGAACTACTGGGCCATTTTCTGGTGGGAACAACTGGACTCGAACCAGTGACCCCCTGCTTGTAAGGCAGGTGCTCTAACCAGCTGAGCTATGCTCCCCAGTTTCCGTTCCGCCGAACGGCAAGGGTTATTATACTAAAACCATGCCGCTCTGTCAATAACAAATTTCATTTTTAGTGGAAATTTTTTCGGAGGCGGTTTCCCGCCTCCGAAAGCACCTATACGGTCTTTTCAAAATAGTAAAAGGTCTCATCCTCACCGGCAGATCGCATGCAGGCGGAGAGCATCTTCCGGGAGGCCTCGTTCTCCTTATAGCACTTGGCCTTCAGCCGGTACAGACCCAGCTGGTAGATGCTCCACTCCGCCGCCCGCCGGAAGGCCTCCGCCCCGTAGCCGTTCCCGGCATACTCCGGCAGGATCCGACAGCCCAGCTCCGCCGCGCCCTTGTAATCAAAATTATAGAGCACCGCCTCGCCGATAAACTTGCCATCCAGCCGGATGGCAAAGTTTACTGCCAGCTTATTGGCAAAGTCGTGTCGGGTCACCTCCAGGAAGTAGTCCTCCGTCAGCTCCCCCTTCAGATCCTTCCGGTAGTCATAGCCCCACCAGCGGTTGCGCTCATCGTCCAGGCACAGGCGGTTATAGTCCGCCTTGTCCGACTCTGTCAGGGCATCCAAGGTCAACCGTTCGCTGGTCAGCATGGGGACTGCGTCCAGGTAGGCCAATTCGTTGCGGACCCGGATGCGGACCTTGGCACCCAGTTCCGCCGGCAGGTACTGGAGCTTACTGGTGCGAAGCCCCTTGTCTCCGGCGTCGTCCTCCCGGTTGATCCAGCGCAGGCCCTCGGCATTGGCCGCGGCAAAGGACTGGACCATGGTGGGATAGACTCCCTCATACTGGGGCAGGCCTTTTTCGATGTGGCACACCAGGGTGTCCCCGCAGACCTCAGCCAGAGCGATGGCGATAAATTTCCCCTCCAGCTCGATGGCGCCCGCCTTTACCCAGGGCTTGCCTAACTGCCGCATCAGCTTTCGGGCAGAGCAGAGCTCCATTTTTGCCAGCGCCTGCTCTTTATTAAAAATCTGATGAAATTCTTCCCAGAATGCCTCCACCTTGTCAGCATCCTCCCGGGTAATAGGCCGGTAGACAGCATCAGGGTAGAGCTTGCGGAACTTGTTGATATGGTTGCGCTGGCCGGAGTACCGCCGCCCGGCAAAGTTTATCAGATCCTCGGCCCGGTAGAGATAGTCCTGCCACAGCCGGTCATTGTCCACCACCGTGTAGGGATAGCGGTTCATAAGATGCTCCCGCTCCTCCTCCGGCACCACGCCAAAGATGGGGGTCATGCCCTGCTCCCGGCACCAGTCATCGATATCGTCCAGGGCTGCGTCCACATCCCCGATCCCCGGCAGAGGAACCGGATAGTCAAAGATGTGGCCAAAGTGGTGGCTCCGGTTGAGGATCACCAGGCAGCCGTGGCTCTCTGCAAAGGCCGGATGCCAGTGCTGGCGCCACATGAGCTTCACCCCTGCCGAGTACTCGCACAGCCGGTAGGAGCATTTGCTGTAGTACTTGCGCAGCCGCGGGACACTTTTCAGTTGTACGGATTTGAATTCCAGCATAAAATCCACTCTCTCACTTTTCTTTGGTTCTGTTCTCCACGATGTGGACATTCAGATGGTTGTAGGTCATGGTAATGCCGTCCTCTGCAAAACAGTTGCGGATCTCCTCCAGAGAAAAGCTGTAGGCGTCCCAGAAGTGGTCGATATCCGCCCAGAAACGGACATGATATTCCACAGAGCTGTCCTTGTAGGCGGTTAGCACCGCCGCCGGAGCCGGATCTGCCAGCACATAGGGAGTGCGGGACACCGCCCGCAGACAGGCCGCGCGGACCGCCTCCGTGCTGTCATCGTAAGAAGCGGTGATGGTATGGTCCACCCGGCGGATGCCCCGGGCGGAATAGTTGATGATCTTCCCGGCCACCACGGCCTTGTTGGGCAGCATCACCCGCTGGCCGCCGTAGGTGTCCAGCTTCGTATGGGTGAGGCTGATTTCCACCACGGTCCCCTCTCCGTCAGTGGTCTCCACATAGTCCCCGATGGAGAAGGGCTTGGAAAAGAGGATCACCATGCCCCCCGCCACGTTGCTGAGGACATCCTGGATAGCCAGGGATACCGCCAAGCCGAATACGCTCACCAGGGCAATAAGGGACGTCACAGGGATGCCCAGGCTCTGGGCCACAATGAGTATAGTCACCATATAGAGGAGGGCCTTGACACCCCCCAGGATGTACCGGCGCACCCGCTCGTCCATCTTGGATCGGCCGGTAAGGCGACGAAGCAATGTCATAATAAGCTTCACTACGATCAGGCAGATCACCAGAATGATCAGCGACGTAAGAAGCTGTTGCAGGGTCATTTTCCCCCAGCTTTTCTGGACAGCCTCCTCCAATGTGGAGGTATCGATATTGTCAATACTGCTGTTCACAGGCATACCCTCCCCGGCTCATTTCTCTTGTTTTTCTCTGCCCATAGGATACCACATTTTTAATCACGGGGGAAGAAAATTTTCCCTTCCCCGCATAAAAAGGAGAATTTTAGACAATGTGCGCTACACAAAACCGTTATGTTGTACAAATCCTGGTAGGAGTGCACGAATAGGGGTTTTCTTTTTTCACCATTTCGTGTAAAATATGGCTATCACACAGGGGCATAACCCGCCCCCGCAATGTTGTAAAAGGAGGAGAAAAAATGGATAAGTTCTTCAAGATCTCCGAACGGGGCAGCAGCTTCCGGGCAGAGATCGTAGGCGGCGTGACCACGTTCTTCGCCATGGCCTACATCATCTTCGTCAACCCCGGACTTCTGAGCCAGACGGGCATGGACTTCAACGCCGTGCTGCTGGCCACCTGCATCTCCGCTGCCATCGGTACTGCCCTCACCGGCCTGATGGCTAACGTCCCCTTCGCGCAGGCACCTGGCATGGGCCTCAACGCCTTCTTCACCTACACCATCTGTTTTGGTATGGGCTACACTTGGCAGCAGGGCTTGGCCATCGTGCTGCTCAGCGGTATCCTGTTCCTCATCGTGGCAGTAAGTCCCCTGCGCAGCAAGATCATCGCCTCCATCCCCGGCTTCCTTAAGAACGCCATCTCCGCTGGTATCGGCCTGTTTATCGCCTTCATCGGCCTTCTGAACGTCAGCCTCATCTCCTTCAGCGGCGGTGTTCCGGCCCTGCAGTTCTCTCTGGTGGGTGAGGATGGCCTCAAGACCATGAACGCCGCTGGTATTCTAACTATCATTGGCCTTCTGATCACCGCCATCCTTCTGGCCTACAAGGTCAAGGGCGCCATCTTCATCGGTATCATCATCACCACCATCATCGGCATTCCCATGGGCCAGACGGTCTATACGCCCCAGGCCTTTAGCTTCTCCCTCCTCGGCGAGACCTTCGGCAAGCTCAGCTTCACCGGCCTCACCGCTGTGGACGGCGGCATCGTGGCTCTGCTCACTGCCGTTATCAGCTTCGCTCTGGTGGACTGCTTTGATACCGTCGGCACCCTCATTGGTACCGCTACCAACGCCGGTATGACTGATAAGAACGGTAACCTGCCCGGCGGTGACCGCGCTCTGATCGCCGACGCCATCGCCACCTGCGTTGGTGCTGTTATCGGTACCTCCACCGTTACCACCTTCGTGGAGTCCTCCACCGGTATCGCCGAGGGCGCCCGGACCGGCTTCTCCTCCCTGGTGGTTTCCGTGCTGTTCCTCCTGAGCTGCTTCGCCGCTCCTGTGGCCCACGTAGTTCCCTCCGCTGCTACCGCTCCCGCCCTGATCATTGTTGGTGTGTTGATGCTCAAGGGCGCTACCGGTGTTAACTGGAGTGACTTCGAAGAGGCTTGCCCCGCCTTTCTGATTATTGCCATGATGCCCTTCGCCTATTCCATCTCCGATGGTATCGGCTTTGGCTTCATCAGCTACTCCATCATCAAGGTAGCCCGCGGCAAGGCCAAGGAAGTTCCCGTTCTGGTGTACATCATTTCTATCCTGTTCGTTCTTAAGTACATCCTGGGCAACATCAACCTGTAAAGCCAAGTGTCCATTTGAGAGCCTCCGCCTTGCGGCGGAGGCTCTTTTTTGCTGCGGTATCCCACCGTCTTCCCTTCTCTGTATTGCGTTTCATAAGCCAAAAACAGCCCGCCTGGATGTATCCAGGCGGGCTGTCCCATATCACGTATCCGCTTGTCTTACTTCTTGGGGCTTGTCACCCGGTTGAGAATGGCTACCAGGGCCCAGATCACCAGGATCACAATGAAGATGCCCACCATGCCCTTGACCATAATGCCAAGGCAGGCC
Source organism: uncultured Oscillospiraceae bacterium (assembly GCA_944387775.1). GTDB lineage: Bacteria > Bacillota > Clostridia > Oscillospirales > Oscillospiraceae > Pelethomonas. Next base: position 4,415 of record CALXGE010000104.1, read on the forward strand.
AGAACCAGATTCGGATCAAAGTTAAACATATGCTTGCCTCCTTACAGCAGGTTTTCCACCAGGGTGATGATGAGACCGCCGGCGATCACGGAGGCGATCTGGCCGCTGACATTGGCGCCGGCGGCATGCATGAGCAGGAAGTTGTAGGGGTCCTCGTCCCGGCCCATCTTATGGACCATCCGGGAGGCCATGGGGAAAGCGGAGATACCCGCCGCGCCGATCATGGGGTTGACCTTCTTCTTGGAGAAGAGGTTGAGGAACTTGGCAAAGAACACGCCGCCCACGGTATCAAACACAAAGCCCACCAGGCCCAGGGCCAGGATCAGCAGGGTCTCCACGGTGAGGAAGGCCTCAGCCTGCATCCGGAAGGAGACGCTCAGGCCCAGCAGCAGGGTGATGAGGTTGGCCAGCTCGTGCTGAGCGCTCTGGCTGAGGCTGTCCAGCACGCCGCACTCGCGGATCAGGTTGCCGAACATCAGGAAGCCGATGAGCTCCGCGCTCTTGGGAGCCACAGTACCGGCAATGATGGTAACAAAGATGGGGAAGAGGATGCGGGTGGTCTTGGAGACATTGCCGGGGGTGTACTCCATGCGGATCATCCGCTCTTTCTTGGTGGTGATGGCCTTAATGATGGGGGGCTGAATGATAGGCACCAAAGCCATGTAGGAGTAGGCCGCCACCATGATGGCACCCTGATAGATGCTGTCGAAGTAGTTGGCCACGTAGATGGAGGTGGGTCCGTCGGCGGCAGCGATGATGGCGGTGGAGGCGGCGTCCTTCAGGTCAAAGCCCAGGAACACAGCTACCACCAGGGTGAAGAAGATACCGAACTGGGCCGCCGCGCCGAAGAGGAACATCTTAGGGTTGGAGAGCAGCGGGCCGAAATCGATCATGGCGCCGATGCCGATAAAGAGAAGCAGGGGGAAGAGCTCGCTGGCGATACCTGCGTTGAACAACGTCTCAATGGCCTCGGTGTTCACGAAGGGCAGGTTCACCAGAATGGCACCAAAGCCCATGGGCAGGAGCAGTGACGGCTCCATCTCCCGCTTCACCGCCAGGTAGATCAGAAGGCACCCGATGAGGATCATCACAGCCTCCTGCCAGGTGAAGTTGAGGACGTTGGCAAACAGGTCGTAAAACAGCTGCATGGAAAAAAGACCTCCTTATTCTGGGTCCCGGCACAGCGCCGGACCGGTTTTATTGAAGGGGCAGGCAACAAAAAAGACTTTTGCGGCACATCCATAGTATGTGCCGCAAAAGTCTTGTCATTTCAGGCGGAAGCGGGCCAACCGGCCGTCTTGACGCTCTCTGCCACGCCCGGAGGCGCTGACTACTCCCTCTTGCAATATTTCATGATAATGCAGGGAAAGCCTTCCTGTCAAGTAGTTTTTTCCATCGGTTGGGGATTTTTTCCTTTCTTTTCCCCGGCAGCCAGGCTCAAATCCTCCACCAGGGTGAGGGCTGTCTCCAGCACCGGCTCCTTGGGCCGGAGGGTCAGGGTAAGGGCCGGCTTCTCCCCGGCGGCCAGGTTCAGCCGCTGGCGGTATTTCGGCATGGCGCACACCTTGGCAATGGCCTCTACCGCAAAGTCTGCGATGAGGAAGCGGAGCTTATCGCCCCGCTGGGCAATGTCGGAGATACCAGCCTTGGCGGCGGCAGCACGGAGCAGGGCCACATCCAGCAGGGTATGCACCGACTTGGGGGGATCGCCGTAGCGGTCTATCATCTCGTCGATAAGGTCGGCCGCGTCCTCCTGGGAGCGGATAGCGGCAATCCGGCGATAGAGATCCATCCGCTGCTCGGCGGAGGGCACATACCGGTCCGGGATATTGGCGCTGACGGTGAGGTCCGCGGCGCACTCGGTGACCACCGGTCTCTTTCCGCCCTGCTCCTCCAGCACTGCATCCTCCAGCAGCTGCAGGTACATATCGTAGCCCACGCTCATCATGTACCCAGACTGCTCCGGGCCCAGCAGATTTCCTGCCCCCCGGATCTCCAGATCCCGCATGGCGATCTTGAAGCCGGAACCAAACTCCACGTACTCCTTGATGGCGGTCAGCCGCTTGGAGGCAATCTCCGTGAGGATCTTGCCGGGGCGGTAGGTCATGTAGGCGTAGGCCCGGCGGGCGCTGCGGCCGATGCGGCCCCGGAGCTGATGGAGCTGGCTGAGGCCCATCTTGTCCGCTTCCTCAATGATGAGGGTGTTGACGTTGGCGATGTCGATGCCGGTCTCAATGATGGTGGTACACACCAGCACCTGGGCCTCCCCCTCCACCATCTGCTCCATGACGGAGGAGAGCTGCTGCTCGGTCATCTTGCCGTGGCCCACCACCACCTTCACGTCCTCCCCCAGGAGCTTGCGGATACGGGAGGCGGTGAGGTCAATGGTCTCCACCCGGTTGTGGAGGTAGTACACCTGGCCGCCCCGGTCGATCTCCCGGCGCATGGCGTCGGCGATCATGCCCCAGTCGTGCTCAACCACGTAGGTCTGCACCGGCTGGCGGTTGTGGGGGGGCTCCTCCAGGGTAGACATGTCCCGGATACCGCTGAGGGCCATATTGAGGGTCCGGGGAATAGGGGTGGCGGAGAGGGTGAGGACGTCCACCTGCCGGGACATCTCCTTGAGCTTCTCCTTGTGGCTGACGCCGAAGCGCTGCTCCTCGTCCACAATGAGAAGGCCCAGATCCTTGAACTGGATATCCTTCTGGAGGAGCTTGTGGGTGCCGATAAGGAGGTCCACCCGCCCGGTCCGGAGGTCCGAGAGGATCTGCCGGGCCTGGCCGGGGGTCTGGAACCGGGAGAGGAC
>CALXGE010000105.1 GCA_944387775.1 uncultured Oscillospiraceae bacterium
TTTGCTATTATACCGTTTTCTTCCGCCGGGCCAGCAGCACCGCCGCCGCGGCTACAACCGCTATCACCAGCACGCCGCTGAGGATATAGGGCACATAGCCCCTGAGGGGAAGAGTAGGCTCCTGGGCCGCCGTCAGCTCAGGCGTACCCACCTGACGCACCGGGAAGTCCCTGCCATCCGGTTCATCCAGGCAGAACCACAGGTTCCGGGTCCCAAAGAGGTATGCCACATAGCCCCAGGTCCTGCCATTCTCGTCGGTGAAGGTGGAGGCGATATAGCTGTCCTCTGTACTGGTAAGCTGATCCAGGATCTCCGCCGCCTCCCAAAGGGCTTTGGGCTCCGGCGCACCGGGGTACTCATAAAAGGCGATCTCCTCCACATTACCGTCGTAGCCCTCAAACTGCCCGTCGTAGGGATGGATCTCATCGGCGTATTCTTCCTCAAAGGAGAGATAGTCATACTTCAGCACGAAATCCTCCATAGGTGCCCAGCCGGTGATCTCTCCCTCATCCCCCCAGACTACGGCGCAGGCCCAATCCTCATACTGGTAGTAGACCCACAGGGTGTATCCATTCTGGAACTGGTGGACCGCCCGGGTACCGCCCGGGGCCTCCCAGAGGGTGATGAACCCCTCGTCCCCGTTGGCGTAGTACTGCCGCCCGATGTAGTCGCACCGGTCGGCGTTCTTTACATAGAAGTTATTATCAGGCTCCCACAGCACATCCGCCCGGGCGGTGGCGCAGAGGGCCAGCAACGTCAGAATACAGCAGCAGTAAGTCAGCCATCTTTTCATTATCAACACCTCAGTCCTTCTTTCGTCCGATCCACCACAAAACGCCAAAAATCAGCAGCAGGGCTAAAATTATCAGGAATTCCACGGGATAGTGTTTCATATATAGCAGCAGTGTGCTGGGTGTAATTTCCAACGCCGCATCCGCATAGGCCACCGTTGTCAGCCCCAGAATCACCACAGCTGTCAGAGGAACCATCCTGATTTTTTTCATATCCGTTCCCTTCCCAAGCGAAACGAAGTTTCGCGCAAAAGTTCTTTTTGATTCTTTTTCTTTCAAGAAAAAGAATGTATACCCTTATAACAGCAGATTGATCACACATCCTGTCCCGTAAGAAAGCGCGTTGGCCAGGAGAGCAAACAGGAAGGGCCGCCGCAGCTGCTCTGAGCACAGGCGGTAGTAACGCCACTCCACCAGAACCGCCGCCGTCTCCAGCACCGCCGTCACCACTACGGCGTTCCACCCCAGGAGCCCTATGGCGGTATGGTGGAGGAACACCACCGGTGGATTGGTGAGGACGTTCACCAGCGCCACCGTCCCCAGCTCCTGCTGCCCCCGGAGGCCCCAGATCAGGGCAACCAGCTCCTCCAGCACCAACGTCAGCGCCAGGGACATCACCAGAGATATCAGCACCGCAATACCTCCTTTCCCAGGGGCCGCCACAGCAGAGCCAGGGAAAGGGCCGCCGCAGCTGCACAAGTCCAGGGCCAGGCAAACACCGACGGCCAACCCAGATACACCGGCAGATACCCCAGGAACAGGGCAAAGGTCAGAAGGCCAAAGCCGAACCCCTTGGCTCCCGGCAGGATCTTTGCCGCCGCCCACAAGGTCATGGGCATGGTCATGTTGAAAAGGAACACCGCGAAAATTCCTGGAATCGGATCACCGGAAAGCAGATACAGCACCGCCGCCAGCCCCAGGGACCACCCGGCGGCCCGGCGGGGCCCCACAGCATCCATGAGGAATCCTCCCGCCGCCTTGCCCAGAGCCAAGGCCGCCACCAAGGAGAGACTCCACTCCGCCTTCCAGGGAAAGCTCTGTCCCAGGCCCATCCAGGACCGCAGGACCACCACCAGGAACAGCGGAATCAAGGGCAGCCAGCTGCCCCTCACAGGCTCCGTCTCCACCGGAGCATTTCCGGAGCGGAGAGAACCCATGGTCCTCCGGCACAGAAGCAGAATACCGCCTCCCAGGATCAGGAGCCCTGCCGGCGGCAGCAGCGCACTGATCGCTGTTCCTCCGCCCCAGAAGGTACCCACATACAGGCCCACAGCCCCCGGAGACACAAACACTCCCAGAGCCGCCGCCCGCTTCCCGCTGGTGTTCAGCACGTCGATGCCGCCCCCCAGGTGGAACAGGGCGTTGCCCACCCCCGCTGTCACCGCAGAGGCCAGCGGGACAGGCACCAGGAAGGCCGCCGCTGTCAGGCCGCAGCCTGCCGCCGCCACTACGCCGTTGCGATCCAGGCCGTCGGCCCAGAGTCCCAGAGGCATCTGGAGGGCAAAGGCGCAGAAATTATAGAGGAGGAGGCACAGGAGAAAATCCGCCGATCCGGACAGAAAGCGGAAGGCCAGAAAAGCGCAGCTCAGGTCCACCCAGAAGTGGGTCAGGCTGTACAAGGCCAAAAGTGGCTTGCGGGCCATGGTGGGTCCCCCCTTTCCCGGAATTGTTTCTGTCTAAAAGGACGCAGCCGGGCAAAAAATGTGCCGCTGCGTGGGAAAATCTTTCTATAAAATTCATAAAAAACCGGCGTGGCAAAAGCCGCACCGGTTTTATGTGTCTGTTTACTTCTTATCGGGCTCCACCAGTGCCTTCACCCCGGCAGCAAGACCGGCGATGCCCTGGATCTCGCTGGGGATGATGATCTTGGTGGCCTGGCCGTTGGCGGCAGCCTGGAAGGCCTCCAGAGCCTTGAGCTTCACCACCTGGTCATTGGGTGCTGCCTCGTTGAGGAGCCGCAGAGCATCCGCCGTGGCCTGCTGCACCTTCTCAATGGCCTCGGCCTCCGCTTCGGCGGCCAGAATGCGGGCGGTCTTGGCCGCCTCCGCCTCCATGATCTTGGCCTGCTTGGCGGCGTCGGCCCGGAGGATCACCGACTGCTTCTCGCCCTCCGCCACCAGGATCTGGCTCTGCTTCTGTCCCTCGGCTTGGAGGATGGACTCACGGCGCTCCCGCTCCGCCTTCATCTGCTTCTCCATGGCGTCCTGAATCTCACGGGGCGGGATGATGTTCTTCAGCTCCACCCGGTTGACCTTGATACCCCAGGGATCCGTGGCCTCGTCCAGAATGGCCCGCATCTTGGTGTTGATATGGTCACGGCTGGTGAGGGACTGGTCCAGCTCCAGGTCACCGATGATATTACGGAGGGTGGTAGCGGTCAGATTCTCAATGGCGCTCATGGGGTGCTCCACACCGTAGGTATAGAGCTTGGGGTCGATGATCTGGAAGTAGATCACCGTGTCGATCTGCATGGTGACGTTATCCTTGGTGATCACCGGCTGGGGCGCAAAGTCCACCACCTGCTCCTTCAGGCTCACTCGCTTGGCTACCCGGTCAAGGATGGGAAACTTCACATGAAGTCCCACGCCCCAAGTGGCATGATAAGCACCCAGGCGCTCCACCACAAAGGCCCGGGACTGCTGCACCACGTGGATATTGGTTACCAGCAGGATCAGTACGATAACACCGAGGGCAATCAGGATATACTGCATACATTTTCCTCCTTTACACACGGACAGCTCTCCGGCACCTCTTCCCGCCGGATGACTTCTATTTTAGTATACCACGGCGGCGGCGCTTTTTCCACTGTTTTCCCCTTCCCCTCGTTGCCTTTTTCTTCCCCGTCTGCTATACTGGACCCGATATGCCAGAGAGGACGGTTTTTCTACAGATGCTGACTTATTCCATTCCCTGTCTGTTTGGTCTGGAGGGTCTGGTGGGCGATGAGCTGCGCCGGCTGGACCTACAGGACGTACAAGTGGAAAATGGCCGCGTGCTGTGCCGGGGAGAGATCTCCGACCTGCCCCGGCTCAATATCAACCTGCGCTGCGGCGAGCGGGTACTGATTCAGCTGGGCTCCTTCCCCGCCCGCAGCTTTGAGGCCCTCTTCGAGGGGGTCAGAGCCCTGCCCTGGGAGGAGTTCATCCCCCGGGACGGCCAGTTTCCCGTAAAGGGCTACGCCCTGGACTCCCAGCTCCACTCCATCCCCGACTGTCAGAAGATCGTAAAGAAGGCCGCCGCCCGCCGTCTGGGACAGGTCTACGGCCTGGAGCAGCTGCCGGAGACCGGCGCCAAATATCAGATTCAATTTGCCATCCACAGGGATCAGTGCACGCTGTACCTGGATACCTCCGGGGCAGGCCTACACAAGCGGGGCTACCGGGCTGTGGGAGTGGAGGCCCCTCTGCGGGAAACCCTGGCCGCCGCCATGGTGCTCCTCTCCCGATTCCGGGGGAAGGACCCCTTCCGGGACCCCTTCTGCGGCAGCGGAACCATTGCCATCGAGGCCGCCCTCATCGCCAAAAACCGGGCCCCGGGGCTGGACCGCTCCTTTGACGCCCAGAAGTGGGCCTGCGTCCCCGCCCAATACTGGCTGGACGCCGGGGATGAGGCCATGGACAAGGAGTTTGACGGACAGTACGACATCTGGGGCGGCGACATTGACCCCAAGGCGGTACGCATTGCCCGGGAAAACGCGGAGAAGGCCGGTGTGGAGGACCTGGTCCGCTTCGAGCAGGCGGACATGAAAAACCTCCGCTGCAGCGGCGAGTATGGCCAGATCGTTACCAATCCCCCCTACGGCGAGCGGCTGCTGGAGAAAGAGGAGGCGGAGGCTCTCTACCGCGCCTTCGGCCAGGTCTATCGGCAGGTGCCCCCCAAGTGGCGGGTCCTGATCCTCACCAGCCATCCGGAGTTTGAGCGCTTCTTTGGCCGGAAGGCAGACAAGAAGCGCAAGCTCTACAACGGCATGCTCAAGTGCGATCTCTACCAGTTCAGTCGCTGAGCAAGCCCCTCTCCCCCCACATTGTGTGTTATGGTGTCAAAATTCAAAGAGCAGGATGGGATCTCATGCGACATATATTTATCATCAACCCCACTGCGGGCAAGCGCAACTGCACCGCGGTGCTGATGGAGATGGCCAAGGGCCTGGAGGCCCGCCACGGTCTCCAGGTGGAGTGCATCCTCACCAAGAGCCCCGGCTACGCCACGGAGGCCGTCCGCGCCATCGCCGATCCCGGCGAGGCGGTGCGCTTCTACGCCTGCGGCGGCGACGGCACCGCCAACGAGGTGGCCAACGGCGTGGTGGGCCGGGAAAACGCCGCCATGACCTGCATTCCTGTGGGCACCGGCAACGACTTTCTCAAGAACTTCGGAGATAAGGCGTCTCTTTTTGCCGATCCCGAGAATCTCTGGGACGGTCCCCAGTTTCCCCTGGATGCCATTGAGTGCAACGGCCGCTGCGCCCTGACCATTGCCTGCTCCGGCTTCGACGCCCAGGTGGCCGACGACGTTCACCGCTTCGGCAAGTCCCCCTTGTTGGGAGGCCAGGCTAGCTACATCACCTCCCTGGCGGTGAATTTCCTCATTCGGGGCCTAGGGCACCCCTGGACCATCACCCTGGACGGCGAGGCCCTGTCCGGCGACTTCGTTCTGGCCGCCGTGTGCAATGGCCGCTACTACGGCGGAGGCTTCATGCCCGTGGCCGAGGCCAGGATGGACGACGGCATCCTCAACACTCTAGTGGTCAAGAAGGTCAGTCGCCCCACCTTTCTACAGTTCGTAAAGCACTACGCCAACGGCGAATACTACCGCCTCCCCCGCTATGCCAAGTGCTATACCGCCCGAGAGATTACCATCGAATCCCACGGTGCCCCCATTGTCACCTGTCTGGACGGCGAATCCGTTCACAATCAGAAGATTTTCCTCCGCATGGCCCCTGGGAAGGTAAACTTCTTCGGCCCCGCCGGCTGCGATCCCAATGCCACCGCCCGCCCCCTGCCCTGAGAATTTCCTCCAAAATGTGAACTTTTTGTAAAAGCGCCGTTTTTTTGAAAAACCCTCTTGCAATATGGATACAGATGTTGTAAGATAAGCACCGTTAGCACTCCAACTTATTGAGTGCTAACGGTGTCAGTTTATGTTAGCAATAAAAAATTGAGATATAGGAGGCATCATCCATGAAACTCACACCCTTAGCTGACCGCGTCGTTCTGAAGATGACCGAGGCTGAAGAGACCACCAAGGGCGGTATCATTCTTACTTCCAGCGCCAAGGAGAAGCCCTCCGTTGCCGAAGTCATTTCTGTTGGCCCTGGCGGCACCGTGGACGGCAAGGAGGTCGTTATGACCGTCAAGCCCGGCGACAAGGTCATCACCGACAAGTACGCCGGTTCCACCGTAAAGATCGGTGAGGAGGAGTTCGTGATCGTCCGTCTGGGCGATATCCTGGCCATTGTAGAGTAATGGTCCGGGGGCCTCTCCCCTTTTCCCATGCGTCCCCCGGGGACGCGGTATGATGAACATTGAATTGGAGGTTTTTGTAATATGTCTAAGCTGATCAAGCGGGGCGAAGACGCCCGCAAGGCATTGGAAATCGGCGTCAACCAGCTGGCTGACACTGTTAAGGTCACTCTGGGCCCCAAGGGCCGCAATGTGGTGCTGGACAAGAAGTTCGGCGCTCCCCTCATTACCAATGATGGTGTGACCATTGCTAAGGAAATCGAGCTGGACGATCCCTTTGAGAACATGGGCGCTCAGCTGGTGAAGGAAGTCTCCACCAAGACCAACGACGTGGCCGGCGACGGCACCACCACCGCCACCCTGCTGGCCCAGGCCATCATCGGCGAGGGCCTGAAGAACCTGGCCGCCGGCGCCAACCCCATCGTTATGAAGAAGGGTATTGCCAAAGCTGTGGAGGCTGCTGTGTCTGCCATCCGTGCCAACAGCCAGAAGGTCAACGGCACCGACGATATCGCCCGTGTCGGCACCGTCTCCTCCGGCGACGAGACCATCGGCAAGCTGATTGCCGAGGCCATGGAGAAGGTCAGCCACGACGGTGTCATCACCATCGAGGAGTCCAAGACCGCTGAGACCTACAGCGAGGTAGTCGAGGGCATGATGTTTGACCGCGGCTATATCACTCCCTACATGGTCACCGACACCGAGAAGATGGAGGCTGTTATCGACGACGCCTACATCCTCATCACCGACAAGAAGATCTCTGTCATCTCTGACATTCTGCCCATCCTGGAGCAGCTGGTCCAGTCCGGCAAGAAGCTGGTCATCATCGCCGAGGATGTGGAGGGCGAGGCCCTGAGCACCCTGATCGTCAACCGTCTGCG
>CALXGE010000106.1 GCA_944387775.1 uncultured Oscillospiraceae bacterium
CTGTAGGCAGCCACGGCGATGGGCCCCAGCAGGTGGGGAGCCAGACGGCTGGTGACGAAGATAGCGGTGGGGCCGTCGGCGCCGCCGATGATGCCGATGGAAGAGGCCTCCAGCTCATTGAAGAGCCCGGACAGACGGCAGCCCACAAAGGTTATGAAAATGCCCAGCTGAGCAGCAGCGCCCAGCAGCAGGCTCTTGGGGTTGGCAATCAGGGGACCAAAGTCGGTCATGGCGCCGACGCCCATGAAAATGAGGCAGGGGTAGATGCCCAGCTTTACGCCCAGATACAGCACGTCGATGAGACCCACGGAAATGGTCTGTCCCACCGTAACGGTGTTGCGGACGGCCTCGGACACACCCATGGCCTCCAGTTCAGCCAGGAACTCTGCGGTGACAGGGCTGCCGCCGAAGATCTCCCAGTTGACGTGGCCGCCGGCGAAGAGAATCTCGTGGTACATCTCGGCACCGGGCAGGTTGGTGATGAGCATACCAAAGGAGATGGGGACCAGCAGCAGGGGTTCGAACTTCTTCACGATCGCAAGATACATGAGGACGAAAGCGATCACCATCATGATGAGGACTTTCCAGTCCCCGGTTGCGATGCGATAGAAGCCCGTATCCTGAATAAAATTCATGATAGCTTCCATATGTTATTCCTCCCAGCGCTTCCGGCCTTAGCCGATCACGCACAGCAGGGTGCCGGACTCTACGGTAGCGCCCTTGGTGACGCTGACAGAGGCAGCGGTACCATCGCAGGGAGCCATGATCTCATTCTCCATCTTCATAGCCTCAAGGACAAAGAGAACGTCGCCCTTCTTCACAGCGGAGCCGTTCTGAACGTTGACGGACAGAATGGTGCCGGGCATGGGGGAGGTGACCTTCTCACCACCGGCGGGGGCGGCAGCAGCGGGGGCAGCGGGAGCAGCAGGAGCAGCAGCAGGGGCGGCGGGGGCGCCGTCCATGACCTCCAGGGTGATCTCATATACGGTGCCGTTTACATTGACCTTGTACTTTTTCATAGCAGTATTCCTCTCCTAATCCTAAAAATTAAAGTTTTTTAACAGACAGAATGCGGATTCCGGCGGGATCGGTGCCCATGTCCTCCGCCACGGCGGCAGAAATGGCGGCGATCATCGCCTGACGGTTGGGGATCGCATTGGCGGCCGGTGCGGCGGGAACTGCGGGGGCGGCAGCGGGGGCTGCCGGCTCCTTCTTCCCCAGCTTAGTGCAGACAGCGCTCATCAGGCAGCTGAGGATGATGATGCAGATCAGGCCGAAGAAGACGGTCCCAATACCCATAGCAACGACAAAGGTGTTCGGCATTGTGGTTCTTTCCTCCTTCAAAAGCTCGTACGCGGGAGCGGCATGCCGCGCCCACGGGTTGCAAGTGAAAATGTTAACACATATCACTTGCGCAAAGATATCTAAATTATAGCAAAGAGACTATGGAAATTCAATATATTTTCCTGCGGTTTTTGCAAATTTTCGGAATTGTCCAGTATTTCCTTTTGGATTCTGCCGTGTTATGATGAAAAAAACCACGGGGAGGCGGACCATGCGATACGAGAATGTTTATGAGGGGCGGTTCCTGCTGCGGCCCAACCGATTTATTGCCCATGTGGAGGTGGACGGCAGGACGGAGATCTGCCATGTGAAGAACACCGGCCGGTGCAGGGAGCTGCTGGTTCCCGGAGCACAGGTGTATTTGGAGAGATCGACCAATCCGGTCCGAAAGACGCAATATGATCTCATTGCCGTCCGAAAGGGGGAACTGCTGATCAACATGGATGCCCAGGCTCCCAACAAGGTCTTCGGTGAGTGGGCCGCCGCCGGCGGTTTTTTGCCGGGCCTGACAGCCATCCGGCCGGAGTTCACCTGGGAGGACTCCCGCTTTGACTTCCGGCTGGAGGATGAGAAAGGGCCTATCTTCGTGGAGGTGAAGGGTGTTACCCTGGAGGAGGACGGGGAGACCCGCTTTCCCGACGCTCCTACGGAGCGGGGAGCCAAGCATCTCCGGGGGCTTCTCCGGGCCTCGGAGCAGGGCTTTCGGACGGCGGTGTGCTTTGTGATTCAGATGAAAGGCCCCCGGGCGTTCCGACCCAATGATCGGACAGACCCTGCTTTCGGTGCCGCCCTTCGCCAGGCGGCAGCAGGAGGCGTAGAGGTGTTGGCCATGGACTGCCGGGTGGAGCCGGATGAGCTGATGATCGATAGCCCTGTGCCGATAGACCTCACCTGACCTTGAGGCAGTCGGGGAAGAAACAGTGTGAAGCCGCCGGGACGCAGATTTTACCTGCGTCCCGGCGGCTTTCTTGTTTGTATGGATCAATCAGGATCCACCATGCGGTAGCCCACGCCGATCTCCGTGAAGATATACTTGGGTTCGGCGGGATTCTTTTCGATCTTCCGGCGGATGTTGGCCATGTTCACCCGGAGAATCTGGTTGTCGCTCTTGGCCTTTGGCCCCCAGAGCTGACGGATGATGAAATCGTAGGTCAACACCCGCCCGGCGTATTTCCCCAGCAGAGACACCAGCTTGTACTCGTTCTGGGTCAGATGGACGTTTTCGCCGTCCACCAGGACCTGATGCTTGTCGTAGTCGATGGTGAGGCCCATGGCCTTGAACTGGCCGGACTGGGCGATATCCCCGTTGGGCAGGTGGGTGCGGGTGTGGCGGATGGCGGTACGGATCCGGGCCAGCAGCTCCGAGGTGCCGAAGGGCTTGACGATGTAGTCGTCAGCTCCGGCGTCCAGGGCCTCTACTTTGTCCCGCTCGTGGTTCCGGGCGGACACCACGATAATGGGGCAGGTGGACCACTCCCGGACAAACTTCAGAATGCTGCTGCCGTCCATGTCCGGAAGCCCCAGATCCAGCAAGATCAGATCCGGACAGTGGGAGGTGATCATGGTGATGGCCTCGCTGCCGGTGTGGGCGATCATGGTGTCGTAGTTGTTGGCGGCCAGAACGGTGGCGATGAAGCTGCTGATACTGGCCTCGTCCTCGATGATGAGGATTTTATCCTTGATCTTCATTGATGGTATCCTCCGTGTTCAGGGTTTCCAGGGGCAGAGTAAAACAGAATATGGCGCCGCCGTCGGCGGCGTTGGCGGCGGACATGATTCCGCCGTGCGCTTTTACAATAGAGCGGCAGACAGAGAGGCCGATCCCCATGTTTCGCCTCTTGTCTGAGGTATGGGATTGACTGTGGATGGTGGGAGAAAAAATGTTGGGGAGCAGCTCCGGTGCAATGCCGGAACCGTTGTCCCGGACGGTGAACACCGCATCCTCCCCCTGACGCTCTGCTGTCAGATGGATGCAGGTGCTGTGACCGTGGTAGGCGGCGTTTTCCATCAGGTTCATCAGTACCTGTTCCACCAGAATGGCATCCATGGGGACAAACAGCGGATCCTCCGGGGCGGAGAGAACCAGGCGTATATCGGGGAAGCGCTGCTGGAATTTGGCCGCCACGCTGGCCAGCACCTCCTCGGCGGCCTCCAGCTCCTTGCTGATGCGGGCCTCCGTGTCCCCCATGCGGGTGATGGACAGGAGGTTTTCCACCATACGGATCAGCCACTGTGCCTCACTGCGGACGTTGCGCAGCAGGGACATCCGCTGCTGGGGCGTAAGGACTGCGTCGTTTTCCAGGATGGCGGAAGCGGAGCCCATGATGGAGGTGAGGGGGGTCCGCAGGTCGTGGGATACCGCCCGGAGAAGGTTGGCCCGCATGGTCTCACGCTCCGTTTCCGCCCGGAGCTGTTCCTGGCGCTTGATCTGTGTGGTCAGCGTGCTGACGATGACCGACACAGACAGCATGGTGAGGAAAGTGAGGGGGTAGCCCGCGATGGTGAAGTTGAACTCCCAGTAGGGATACGTAAAAATATAGTTGACGCAGATAACGCTGACAAAGGAGGCGGTAACGCCGTAGATGAAGCCATTGGTAAGGCGGGCTGTCAGGGTCACCATAAGGACGAAAATCATGGATACAAACCCGCCGGATGGATCCACCAGCATGAGAAGCCAGCTTAAAGCAGTGCCCAGTGCCAGCAGGCCTGCGGTAATCAGCCAGTCGCGAAGAATGCGCTGATAGGACGTCCGGAATTTGAATGGCAGCTGCGTGACAGATCCCTCCTCTCCTTGCCTGCAAGCAGATATGTGATAAGACATTCTGATTATACGATAAAAAATCGTTAAGATGCTGTTAAGATCTTAACGCCGTTTTGAAAAAACAGCACAGTCCGCTCCAAAGCTGATGGAGGCGGGCTGTGCCGCTTTCAGATAAGGGGCCGTTCAGGAGACCTTGCGGAAGGAGAGAATACGGATAGCGGACACGTCGGTGCCCAGTTCCTCAGCCAAGGCCGCAGAGATGGCGGCGATCAGTTCCTGACGGTTGGTAGTGTCTTTTGCTGCCGGAATGGGGGCGGGAGCGGCTTGGACCGCAGGAGCGGAGCCGCCCTTGGGGCGGACGATCTTGCCCATGACCATGGTCAACAGGATCAGGCAGATCAGACCGAAAAATGTGACGCCCATGCCCATCAGGCAGACAAACAGATTGGATACTTCAGGCATGCTTGATTGACCTCCCAATATGTAGCTAATAATATCATACCGACATATATCTGCGGCCGCAAGACAGCAGAGCTGCCTCTTGACATTTTTTTAACAGTCTATAAAAAATTCTTAGCGCATGCCTTAGCGGAAGAGCAGAACACAAAAGAAAGCCCCTGCGCCGCAGCGCAGGGGCCTTATGTGCCGGAGGATCAGCAGCCGCAGGAATCGTTGCAGCAGCAGTTATTGTTGTTGTTGCAGCTGTTGCAGCAGCAGTTGCCGCAACTGTTACCACAGCAGCAGTTGTTACCGCTGTTGCCGCAGCTCCAGCTGCCGCAGCCGCAGAACAGGATGATCAGGATGATGATCCAGTAGCCACCGAAGCCGTTGTTATTCCACATATTCATATACCTCCTGTGAGATGCGAGGCTGGGAAAGGCCTCAGTTCATCATATGCAGGAGGGGCCATGTGGTGTCAGCTGATCCTAGGAGAATTCACTTCAATTCGGGCTGAGGCAAGCTGAGATTCACTAAATACCCCTGCGGCCTGAAGACGCTGGGCCAGGGTCTGCCTACTGCCGTTCAGAGGCATATCCAGCGTGTAGTAAGAAACGTAGGCCACATGGGCTCGGAGAAAAGTACCGGCAGTCAGAGCCTGGTACTCACCCTCCGTCAGCGCACCCAACGCCAATGCACGGGAGAGGGAGGTAGTGTAGTCGTCTACTCCCGCGGTACTGTATCCCAGAGCACGCAGGAGGAACTCCTCATACTCCGCGGCGGTGATAGTCTGGGCAGAGCCAAAGAGCGTGGGGCTGACGCCGTTGGTATAGCCCTGATGGTAGGCCCAGGCCACGTAGCGGTCTACCCACCCGGGGACATCGGTAAAGGGATGGGTGTAAGTACAGGACAGGGCATCCGCCTCCTCGCCTAGGATCCGGATAAACATGACAATGCCCTCCGCCCGGGTGGGAGCGGCATGCAGGTCAAAGCCCTCCCCAATGCCGGAGCCGGTACCCAGGAACAGGCCCAGATCCCGGAGAGCCCGGGCAATGGCAAAGTAGTTGGGAGCAGTGGTGGAACGGGAAAGGGCGTAGGGTCCCTGATAGGTGAGGACGGCAGTGGAAGAGAGGGGAGAAAACCAGGCGGTGGCAGATTCGGCGACAATATAGCGGTGGTTGGGAGAAAGCGTTGCGCCGGAGGACATCTCCACGCCGTCGGTGGCGTCTACCACCTGTCCCTCTACCAGGGTGAGCTGGATGTCTCCCGCCAGGGGCGTTACCGTAAGACCGGTAGTGCCGGAGAGAACATCTCCATAATTAAGAGTGACCTCCTGAGGGGAGAGGGCGGTGTTCAAACCCAGAGCAGCAAGTACATCGGCCTTCATGCCGGTTATTTGCTGATCCATAGTCCCCTGAAGAGTGGAATCCGCCTGATCCAGCTTCTGCTCTATCTGGGTTTCCGCCTGGGGGGAAAAGACGCTTTGCAGATAGGACAGAGAGATAAGGGGATTGGCGGCATCTCCGCCGG
Source organism: uncultured Oscillospiraceae bacterium (assembly GCA_944387775.1). Taxonomy (GTDB): domain Bacteria; phylum Bacillota; class Clostridia; order Oscillospirales; family Oscillospiraceae; genus Pelethomonas. The sequence goes on from CALXGE010000106.1 coordinate 6,074, forward strand.
AAGCGAAGGCCACCGTGAGGCAAAGGGCTGCGGACAGCAGCAGTGCAGCGGCAATAAGCGGCTTTCTCATGTAGGCTCCTTTTGTCGGAAAAGCGGGTTTATCGGTCAGTAATACGGTAGCTGAGGGTCAGCAGGCTGTCGGCAAAATGAACATCCTCAATGCGGACGTTCTGTCCGTTGCTGGAAAGCTCTACGTTTGTAAAGTTCCAGAATCCCCGCACGCCCAGAGAAACCAAGTGGTCGGCGGTGGACTGGGCCACGCTCTGGGGTACAGTCAGCACAGCCACATCAGGTTTGTTTTCCAGAATGTACTGATCCAGATCTGCCAAGTCCAGTACAGGGACACCGGCTACTTGGGTACCGATCAGCTGCGGGGAAATGTCAAAGGCAGCTTCCAGCGTAAACCCAATATCGCTGAAGTGGAAGTTCTGCATGAGGGCATGGCCCAGGTTACCAACTCCCACGACGATGATCCGGTGGTGGTTGTCCACGCCCAGAATATGACCGATCTCCGAGCGCAGCTCCTCCACGTTATAGCCGTAGCCCTGCTGTCCAAATTCCCCAAAGCAGCTCAGATCCTGGCGGATCTGCGAGGCGGTAATGCCCATCTTGGAACCGAGGGAACTGGAGGAAATGCGCACGACACCTTTCGCGTGCAGATCATCCAGATAGCGATAATAGCGGGGCAGGCGCCGGATAACGGCATCGGATACGTTTTGTCTCTTCATGTATGTTGCGGCCTCCAAAGCAGGATATGAATATATTCATCATCTTACTACGTTGTGAAGAAGTTGTCAATCAACTTGTTGCGCTTTTTAACAATCTTTCACAAAAAAACTTCTTTACAAATGGAGGAAAGTCTGCTACACTATATTGGCGTTCAAAGATAGCATATGCGCCCGTAGCTCAGTTGGATAGAGTGACAGACTCCGACTCTGTAGGCCACTGGTTCGAATCCAGCCGGG
>CALXGE010000107.1 GCA_944387775.1 uncultured Oscillospiraceae bacterium
TATCCGGGCATCCGCACCCCCCGGGACCTCTACGACCGGCTCTCCGACGGTGTCTGGTGTGTGGAGACCTGCGCCCCCCGGCTGCGGGGTAAGTGGTCGGAGGAAAACCGGACCTGCGGCCAGTGCTCCATTACCGCCTTTCTGGCCCAGGACATCTTCGGCGGGGAAGTCCGGGGCATTCTCCTGCCCGACGGCAACTACCACTGCTACAACGTGGTGGACGGCTGCGCCTTCGACCTGACCAGCGAGCAGTTTGCCGGGGAGGTCCTTTGCTACCGGGACAACCCCCAACAACAGCGTGCAGTCCACTTTGCCAAGGAGGAGAAGCGCCTGCGCTACGAGCTTTTGAAGGCACGGCTGCTGGAAGTGTGCCGTAAGGCCGTCCGCCCCGGGCCGGAGGCGTAGGGCAGCGAATTCTCAGAAACACACAGTGCCCCGGGGAATGTCCCCCGGGGCGCTGTTTATCTGTATTTCACAAATAATTGTTATTCCGACATGGACTCCGCCAGCTCCAGGCCGGGGTTGTGCTTGAGGAGGTAGCCAACCGGCCACTCCCCGCTGTAAGCGATAAGGCTGCGGCCCTTGAAGTCCTCCAGCAGCACCGCATCGGCGCAGAGGGTCAGATCCTTGGGGTCCCCGGGGCAGGCACTGATCCGCCGCAGGTGATCGTAGGGCAGGCCTGTCATCCGAAGGTTCACGCCGTACTCGTTCTTCATCCGGTACTCGAACACATCGAACTGCAGCGTGCCCACCACGCCCACGATGACCTCCTCCATACCGGCATAGGGGAGTTTGAAGATCTGAATAGCGCCCTCCTGGGCGATCTGCTCGGTGCCCTTGATAAACTGCTTGCGCTTCATGGTGTCCATAGGGCTCACCCGCATGAAGTGCTCCGGCTCAAAGGTGGGGATACCCATGAAGCGGAACTTCTTGGAGGGCACCGTCACCGTGTCGCCGATGGAGAAGATGCCCGGGTCAAACACGCCGATGATGTCCCCGGCGTAGGCCTCGTCGATGATCTCCCGCTCGGCGGCCAGCATCTGCTGGGGCTGACTCAGCCGCAGCTTCTTCCCGGACTGCATGTGGTAGACCTCCGCCTCCCGCTCAAAGCGGCCGGAGCACACCCGCATGAAGGCGATGCGGTCCCGGTGGGCCTTATTCATATTGGCCTGGATCTTAAAGACAAAAGCGGAGAAATCCGGGGAGAAGGCGTCGATCTCTCCGCAGTCGGACATGCGGTTCAGCGGAGGCGTGGTCATCTCCAGGAAGTGCTCCAGGAAAGGCTCCACGCCGAAGTTGGTAAGAGCGGAGCCGAAGAACACCGGGCTCAGTTTTCCTGCCCGGACCGCCTCCAGGTCGTACTCCCGTCCGGCACCCAGCAGCTCCACCTCGTCCCGGAGGATCCGCCAGCGCTCCTCGCCGATAAGGTCCTTGAGCTCGGGATCATCCAGCCGCACCTCCGTGGAGGCGGCCTTCTTGCCGTGGCCCTCTCCGGCAAAGAGCAGGATCCGGGCCTTCTGCCGGTCATAAACTCCCTTGAACTCTTTGCCGCAGCCGATGGGCCAGTTCACCGCGTAGGTGTCGATGCCCAGCTCCTTCTCCACTTCTTCGCACAGCTCCAGAGGGTCCCGGGTCTCCCGGTCCATCTTATTGATGAAGGTGAAGATGGGGATATCCCGCATGGCGCACACCTTAAAGAGCTTGCGGGTCTGGGGCTCCACGCCCTTGGCCGCGTCAATGACCATCACGGCGCTGTCGGCGGCCATGAGGGTACGGTAGGTATCCTCGGAGAAATCCTGGTGGCCGGGAGTATCCAGAATGTTGACACAGTAGCCGTCGTGCTGGAACTGCATCACCGAGGAGGTGACGGAAATACCTCTCTGCCGCTCGATCTCCATCCAGTCAGACGTGGCGGCCCGGGCCCGCTTGCCCTTGACCTCTCCCGCCTGGGCGATGGCCCCGCCGTAGAGCAGGAACTTCTCCGTCAGGGTAGTTTTACCGGCGTCGGGGTGAGAAATAATGGCAAATGTCCGCCGCCGCTTGATTTCCATTTCTAAGTTTGACAAAAGGATTCCCTCCCAATCATATTTTTGTATGCCGTTCTTTTCCCGTCCGTCGTCACATGGGAGTGCCCTCCTGTCATCAAAATGCAGATTATTGTACCACGTTTTCCCGGAATTGGCAAGAATCTTCCCACTATCGAAAAAACTTCTTTCCTCCAGTATCTATAGCAGATTTAACCGCTTTCATTGTCCATAAAATGTCCCTATTGATTTTTTCTATTCTATAGCCCTATGGGAGCAAAAAAATTTCCCACCCCTCCTCCTTTTCGACCTGTTTTTTTCTCCGCACTCTGGCCGGCTAAAGAAATGTTTATTGATTTTTACAATATAATCTGGACATTTATAGTAAATGCGGATACACTATGAATAATCATCAACGTAAATAATGGGAGTGTGAGGCATGGAGCGACAAGAGATCCTGCGGGGGATCCCCAAGGTAGATGAGCTGATGCAGCAGGAGGCAATTCTGGCCCTGCGGGAGGAGCTGCCCACAGCAGCGGTCCGCGCTGCGGTGCGTGAGGAGTTGGACGGGCTGCGCCAGGCCATTCTGGCCGGAGACGTCTGTGTATTACCGGAGGAGGCATCCCTGTGTGAGGCCATCTGCCGTCGGGCCAGGGAGGATGCTCTCCCCAGCCTGCGTCCGGTGATCAACGGCACCGGCGTGGTGCTCCACACCAACCTGGGCCGGGCCTGTCTGAGCCAGCGGGCTGCCGATGCAGTGACCGCCGTAGCCCGGGGTTACTCCACTTTGGAATATGACCTGGCCAAGGGCCAGCGTGGCTCCCGCCACGATCACATCGAGACCTTGGTCTGCCAGGTCACCGGTGCCGAAGCCGCCATGGTGGTCAACAACAACGCCGCTGCCGTGCTGCTGATCCTCAGCGCCCTGGGCAAGGGCGGTGAAGTCATTACCTCCCGGGGAGAGCTGGTGGAGATCGGCGGTTCCTTCCGGATTCCGGAGATCATGGTCCAGTGCGGCTGTACCCTCCGGGAAGTGGGCGCCACCAACAAGACCCACCTGAGAGACTATGAAAATGCCATCGGCCCGGAGACCCGGGCGCTTTTGAAAGTACATACCAGCAACTTCAAGATCATGGGCTTTTCCCAGTCCGTGCCTCTGGACGAGCTGGTTGCCCTGGGCCGGGAGAAGGGCCTGCCTGTCATTGAGGATCTGGGCAGCGGCTCCCTGGTGGATCTGGAACAGTTCGGCATCCACGACGAGCCCACTGTGCAGCAGAGTGTAAAGGCCGGTGTGGACATCATCTCCTTCAGCGGCGACAAGCTGCTGGGCGGCCCCCAGGCGGGTATTATCCTGGGCAAGGCGGAGTATATCCGTCAGCTCAAGCGCCACCCTCTGGCCCGGGCCATGCGGGTGGACAAGATGACCATTGCCGCCCTGCGGGAGACCCTCTACGCCTACACCGACGAGGCGCTGGCCTGCCGGGAGATTCCGGTACTGGCCATGCTGGGGGCCAAGAGCCACCAGCTGCGGGAGAAGGCAGGCGTTCTCTGTGCCATGCTCCAGGAGCAGGGCGTAAAGGCCCAGGTGGTCCCCACCCAGGACCAGGTAGGCGGCGGCTCCGTGCCTACCCAGCTGCTGGATGCCTGGGCAGTAGCCATTGACCCCGGCCAGATGACCGTGGATCAGCTGGAGGAGAAGCTACGGCTGCGGCCCCTGCCCATTATCGGCCGCATTACCCATGAGCAGTATATTCTGGATGTCCGCACCCTCATGGAGCGTGACTTCGCCTATATCGCCCAGACTGCCGGGGAGGTAGTAAAATGAAGCATGTGATCATCGGCACCGCCGGCCATGTGGACCACGGCAAGACCCTTCTGGTCAAAGCCCTCACCGGCATCGACACCGACCGGCTGGTGGAGGAGAAGAAGCGGGGCATCACTATTGAACTGGGTTTCGCCCATCTGGACTTTGATGACGGCACCCAGGCGGGCATCGTAGACGTGCCCGGCCACGAGAAATTTATCAAAAACATGCTGGCCGGAGCCGGCGGCATCGACCTTGCCATGCTGGTGGTAGCCGCCGACGAGGGCTTTATGCCCCAGACGGTGGAGCACCTGGGCATTCTCTCCCTTCTGGGTATCCAGGACGGCCTTGTGGTCATCACCAAAGCAGACATGGTGGACCCGGAGTGGATTGAAATGGTGAAGGACGATGTGGCTGCCCAGGTGGAAGGCACCTTCCTGGAGGGCAAGCCCGTATTCACCGTATCCGCTTATACCGGCCAGGGCATCCCCGAACTGCGGGAGGCGCTCAAGCAGCTGGTCCACAAAGCCGCAGAGAAGAACCTGCGCACCCCCTTCCGTCTGCCCATTGACCGTGTGTTTTCCGTGGACGGCTTCGGCACCGTGGTCACCGGTACCCTCATTGAAGGCAGCGTCTCCGAGGGAGACATGGCAGAGATCCTGCCCACCGGCGTAGAGGCCCGGGTACGCAATCTCCAGGTCCACGGCAAGGACGTGGAAACCGCCTTTGCCGGGCAGCGGGTGGCGGTGAACCTGGCAGGCGTCCGCAAGGCGGATCTGACCCGGGGCGACACCATTGCCAAGCCCGGTTCCGTCAAGACCTCTCTCATGCTGGATGTGCGGCTGCAGGATCTGAAAAACTCCCAGCGCACCATTCTCAACAACTCTCAGGTCCACCTCTACCACGGCTCCACTGTACGCCTTGCCAAGGTGGTACTGCTGGATCGGGACGCCCTGCAGCCCGGCGAGAGCTGCTATGCCCAGCTGCGGATGACCGAGGAGATCGCCGCCAAGCCCGGCGACCGGTTTGTGATCCGCTTTTTCTCCCCCCTGGAGACCATCGGCGGCGGCGTAGTGCTGGATGACTGTCCCCGCCGCCACAAGCGAAATGATCCCCACGTGCTGGAGATCCTCTCTATCAAAGAGGGCGGTTCCGGCGACGAGAAGCTGATGCAGACCGTGGCGGAGCACGGCCACAGCCTGCCCACTCTGGAGAAGCTGGCCGGCCAGCTGAACCGTGACACAGAGGACCTCAAGGAGGAACTGGATGCCCTGTGCCAGGGCGGAAAGATTTTGGAACCCCTGCCGGGCCGGTACCTCTCCGGCACCGTGTTTGACAAGCTCTGGGATACCTGCCGTGGTCTTCTGGAGCAGTACCACAAGCAGAATCCTCTCCACGCCGGCATGAAGGTGGCGGAGCTGCGGCAGAAGCTGTTCAAGGCCACCGATCAGGCTATTGCTGACGCCATTCTGGCGGCTATGGCTCAGGATGGGAAGATAAAGGCGGTGGCGGACCGTTACGCCCTGGCGGACTTCTCCGTCCACCTGACCAAGCGCCAGAACAACCTCCGGGAAAAGCTGCTGCAGATCTACCGTAAGGCTGGGCTGGAGGTGCCGGGCCTGGACGAGGTCTACGGTGAATTTGCCGCCAACGAGCAGACCGACTGCAAGCAGGTGGTGGAGAGCATGGTTACCGGCGGCGAGCTGGTGATGCTCACCCCCCAGCTGTGCATCCACCGGCAGGTCTATGACGACATCTGCCAGAAGACCAAGGCGTTTATGGAGGAGCATCCGGAATTGACCCTGGCGGAATTCCGTGATCTTCTGGGCACCTCCCGGAAGTATGCTCTGGCCGTATTGGAGTACTACGACAAGAATAAGATTCTGAAAAAGGAAGGCGATATCCGGCGGCTGGGCCTGGGCTTTTGAGCCCAGCCCGCCTAGCCCCGATAAATTTAATGTTATTTATAGATATCTTCTATTGTCGAAGAATTTTAGTTGCGCAATCACAAATTATATGGTAGAATCGCGCTGCATATGGGAGTAGAAGGGTGCTGGTGTGCCCCCTGGTCTTCAAAACCAGTGATAGGGGTGAAGAGCCTCTTAGGTGGGTTCGATTCCCACATATTCCCGCCAGACCCGGCGGCGCGTGTCCTCGCGCCGCCGGTTTTCTTTTTCCATGCTGCTGCGATTCTCCGTCTGGAAGGAGGCCCTGTATGGATATCGATATCAAAGAACTGGAAGCTTTTGCTTGTGTGGTGGAAAAGGGCAGCTTTTCCCGGGCCGCAGAGGCCCTGTATCTGACCCAGCCCACCATCAGCGCCCATGTGGCATCCCTGGAGCGAAAACTGAACATCAAGTTGTTGGTGCGTACCACCAAGGAGATCTATCCCTCCGATGCCGGAAATCTCCTCTACGAGTACGCCAAGGAGATCTTGCGCCTGCGGACCAACGCCGTCCAGGCCATCAAGGCCTTTTCCAAGGAGATGCGTGGCACGGTGTCGGTAGCGGCCTCCACTATTCCCGGGCAGTACTACCTGCCCAAGCTCATCCAGAACTTCCGGGCCACTTATCCTGACATCAGTTTCAGTCTGCAGATTCTGGACAGTGCCGAGGTGGCCGAGCAGGTCTCTGCCCGAAAGGTGGAGATCGGTTTCACCGGCACCATCATCAGCCTGCCGAAATGTGTTTACCAAACATTGGCGGAGGACCGGCTGGTGATCATTACCCCCAACACCCCCCACTACCAGGCCTACCTCTCCACCGGATTTCCCACCCGGCAGATCACCCAGGAGACCTTCATCAGCCGGGAAGCCGGCAGCGGCACCCGACTGGAGACGGAAAACTTCCTCAAGGAGATGGGTGTCAACCCCAAGGACATCCGCATCGCCGTAGAGGTGCGCTCCACGGAGAGCATCAAGCAGATGGTCAGTGAGGGACTGGGCATCGCCGTGATCTCCAAGAGCGCCTCTGAGGACTACTGCCAGTTCAAAAAGATCCTGGCCTTCAACTTTGACAACGTAAGTCTGCGACGCAAACTCTACCTGGTCCGGCACAAGAACAACATCCTCTCCCCCATTGCCCAGGCCTTCTATGACTACGTCTCCGACACCTGCAGCGACAAGAATCGGGTGGAGACAGATCGGCCCCGTTAGCGATACCATTT
>CALXGE010000108.1 GCA_944387775.1 uncultured Oscillospiraceae bacterium
AATCTACTACCGTTTTATCGGCAAAGTGGAGTAAAAACGCAAATAAACCATTTATCTCTTTAAGTTGGGGAAACCGGAAAGTCCGTGCCGGACACGGAGAACCTCCGGCGGATGGCCCAGGTCCTGGCGGTATCGGCAGACTATTTTCTGGGGGAGGCGCCTGCCCCGGAGAATGTCTCGGGAGATTCCGCCACTCTAGACGCCATCGACAGGGTCTCCCAGCGGATGGGCCTGCTCTTTTTCATCATTGGGGTGGCAGCCATCGCTCTGTGCAGCGTGGTGTTCCTGATCCGGTCCCTGCTGGGGGAGAGCCATGTCTATGCCACCATCCAGGTGACGGATTTCACCATTGCCGCCGTGATGTTTCTGCTGTCCCTGATCGGCGGGTGCAGTGCCTTCCTCCTCTCACGAAGCAAAAAGTGAGGAGGATCATGATGGAACGCAAAACCACCCGTTGGCTTCTGGCCCTGGCCTTCCCGGTGTGCGGAGGGCTGCCGGGCCTTATGTTGGCCTGGGCCTTTCTCTACTTCCAACAGGGCCGCTGGGACCTGGTGGGAGAAATCACCGGCATCTTCTGGTTCATTCTGGCGCTGCAGCTGCTCTATGAACTGGCAGGGCAGCGGAGAGGCGGGCTTTTCTCCTTTGCCCGGTATTTCACCCTGGCTCTGAAGCTGCTGGTGGCCCTGTTGGGACACGTCTTTTTCTTCTTCAGTGTGGCCCTCTCCCAGATGCAGGGCCACAAGGCTGTCCTCTGCCTCTCGGTCCTGGCGCTGTGTGCCATAGCAAATCTGCTACTGGCGGTCCTGGAGCTACGGCTCTGCCGACAGGCTGCTCTATGACAGCCCCTTTCTTCGCCGGGCGACTAATGGTCGCCCGGTAAAATTTTTTCTGCTGTCGTCAACACTTGCCTCTTTCCGTTCGTTCTATAGATGAACACAGCGGAAAGGAGGCACGGCTATGGCGGCAAGAGACCCCTATACGGAGCTTCTATACGAGCTGGCCCAGAAAGGCCGATGGGATCGGTGAGCACATCTGAGAGGAGGGAGCCGGCAGTGGTCGAACAACTCTATACAGAATTTCACAGCCGGCTGCTGGCCCGCTGCACCGCTATGTGCCACGACAGTGCCATGGCGGAGGACCTGGTACAGGAAACCTTTCTGCGGGCCCTGACCCACATAGGAGACCTGCAGGACCTGAGTTCGGAGCAGCGACGGGCCTGGCTGTACAAAACCGCCCAGCGGCTGTATATCGACTACATCCGTAAGGCAGCCCGGGAGACCGACTCTGATCCGGTGGATCTGGAAATTACCCCCTTTCAGGAGGATTTTTCCGCCCCGGCAGTGGGGCAGCTGGTGGGCCGTCTGCCGCCGGAGGAGCAAGCTATTTTTATCCTGCGGCACTTTGAAGGCTACAACGCCACGGAGCTGGGAGAGATCTTCTCCCTGCCCCCTGCCACCGTCCGCTCTCGGCTGGCAGCCGCCCGGCGGCGGCTGCGGATCTGGCTCACCGAGGAGAGTGCCCGCTGAAATGCACCGTCATGCACAATAAAGAACAATAGGAGGAAACGACTATGGAGCATACTAATAACACCAAAACATTAAAGATCAACGCCTCCGTATGCGATGCCCGGCAGGTAAAGGAGAGTACCCTGGCCGCCTACGACGCCATTGAGATCAACACCGCCCTTTTGCTGGCTGACTCCGCCAGCCAGGAGCTGCTGCACCAATATCCGGTGACCTGTAACGCCACTCAGACGCTGGATGTCTCCGGCGATGTGAAGGTCTCTCAGATCAACGGCCGAAAGGAACTGGGACCCGGCACCTCCGCCCCCACGTCCCCCACCTTTCTGATGGTCAACGGCGTACTGGACATTGCCCCCGGAGCGGAGGCGGCCCTGTCGGGATATGTGGGCATCCAGGTCAACGGCCAGGTCATCTGCCCGGAGAGTCTCAGCGGTCTTTTGTCCGGCACCACTGTCAACGGCGAGATCGAGGTCTATCCCGATGACTGCATCCGGCTGAAACGAACAGCGGTGCTGGACAGGACTTTTGCCCTGAGAGCCCGGCAGGGTGCCCGCTATTTTGCGAGACGGCGTGTTGTGGCCCTGGCAAAGGATATTGACTTCAACAAGCTGGCAGACATGCAGGTGAGTTTTGTCACCCGTGAGCTGCTGGTGGCAGAAAGTCTGGCAGAGGCTGCTATTCCCCTCTTCTCCCCGGATACGGAGATCACCGTCCTCCCCGACGGCTGCGCCTATGTGGGGGATGACGCCAAACTGGAGGAATCCCTGATCCGCCGCTGGGGCGGGAAGCTATATATCAACGGCGACCTTATCCTGGATCAGAGCAGCGCCCCCTGGCTGGAGCAGGTGTCCTTCCTCCAGGTCAACGGCGACATTCTGGCTCCCAAGTCCCTCTCTGGGGCGGTGTGCGCCGTCGCCGGCAGCTACCACAAGCTGCGGATCATAGGCGGACTTTTGATCCGGGACAAAATTTCGGTCACCGTGGACCGCGCCATGCTGGAGTCCGCCCCGGACGGCGTTACACTGACCGACTGTGTAACCGTACAGCTCCGGCCGGATGTAACTCCCGAGCTGATCCGCCAGCGGCTGGTGAGCGTGGTGGACTGCGTCGATGTGCTATGCAGCGATGAGCAGCGCTCCGCTGTTGAACTGGTATCGGAAAATGTGGTGGATATCGGTGAGAGTGAAGAAAAAGGTATTTTCTCTCTTCTCAGGGAGAAGTGTAAGACCATCAACGCCGTCAGCTATAAGCTGTAACTTTTTGTTTATCCATAACAGTCCCTTCGAAACTCACAGCGAGCGAGGCTACAAGAATAAAATCCGCCGGCACCTGCCCTTTCGGGCGCGGTACCGGCGGATTTTTATCGTTACAGCACGTTTACTTGACAGAGAACAGCAGATCGGTGTAGGAGGGGTACGGCCAATATTTGTTGTCGGTGATGGTCTCCAGCTCATCCACGACGGCACGGAGAGCCTCCATGGTGGCAAAGACCGTGTACTTATAATAGTGGGCGGCCACATAGGCACTGTCCATGGGGGCAATGTCCAAAGCGGACTCCAGAGACTTGCACCGACGGACCATCTCGGCGGAGAGGGTGGACAGGCGGCGCAGGAGGTCCTCCTCATTGGCGCAGTCCAGGTCGGGCAGGGCCGCCTTCTTGGCGGTAATGGTGCCTGCCACTTCGCCGGTGTACCGGCTGACGGCGGGGTAGATATCCCGCTTCACCATTTCAATCATGGTCCGGGCCTCGATGCCGATAACAGAGCAGTAATTCTCCAGGTGGATCTCATTGCGGGCGGTGAGCTCCTCCTCGGTAAACACGCCGTGCTTGCGGAAGAGCTCCACATGCTTGGGCTGGAGGTAGCGGGTAAGGGCGTCAGAGGTACAGGTGAGGTTGCTGAGGCCACGACGGTGGGCCTCCTGGACCCAGGCTTCCTCATAGCCGTTGCCGTTGAAGATGATCCTCTGGTGATCCCGGAGGGTGGTGCGGATAAGATCGTGGAGAGCGGTGTTGAAGTCGTCAGCCTTCTCCAGGATGTCGGCGAATTGCTCCAGCTCCTCAGCCATAATGGTGTTCAAAGCGATGTTGGGGCCGGAGATGGACTGGCTGGAGCCCAGCATACGGAACTCAAACTTGTTGCCGGTGAAGGCAAGGGGGCTGGTGCGGTTGCGGTCCGTGTTATCCTGCGGAATATGGGGCAGAACGTCCACGCCGATGGACAGTGTGCGCTTGCCCTGTTCCACATACTCGGTGCCCTGGATAATGGCATCCACGATAGCGGTGAGCTCATCGCCCAGGAAAATGGAGATGATGGCCGGCGGAGCCTCCTGGGTGCCCAGGCGGTGGTCGTTGCCCGGGTTGGCCACAGTGCAGCGCAGCAGCTCCTGGTACTCATCCACGCCCTTGATAAAGGCGGTCAGGAACAGCAGGAATCGGGCATTCTGGCTGGGCGTAGATCCCGGCTTGAACAGGTTCAGGCCCGTATCCGTGCTGATGGACCAGTTGTTGTGCTTACCGGAGCCGTTGACGCCGGCAAAGGGCTTCTCATGGAGGAGGCAAACCATGCCGTGGCGGCCAGCCACCTTCTTCATGATCTCCATGGTCAGCTGGTTGTGGTCGCAGGCAGTGTTGGCATCGGTGTAGATAGGGGCCATCTCATGCTGGGCAGGAGCCACCTCGTTGTGCTTGGTCTTGGAGAGGATTCCCAGCTTCCACAGCTCCTCATCCAGCTCCTCCATATAGGCCTCTACCCGGGGCTTGATGGAACCGTAGTAATGGTCCTCCAGCTCCTGGCCCTTGGGCGGGCGGGCACCGAAAAGGGTGCGTCCGGTGAGGATCAGATCCTTCCGTTTCTCATAGACACTCTTGTCGATAAGAAAGTACTCCTGCTCCGGCCCCACCTGGCTGGTAACCTTCTTCACCTCGGTATTGCCAAACAGCCGCAGAATCCGTACCGCCTGACGGCTGAGCTCATCCAGGGAGCGCAGCAGCGGGGTCTTTTTGTCCAGGGACTGGCCGCTGTAGGAGCAGAAAATGGTAGGGATGCACAGGCTGTTGTCCTTAATAAAGGCAAAGGCTGTGGGATCCCAGGCGGTGTAACCCCGGGCTTCAAAGGTAGCCCGCAGACCGCCGGAGGGGAAGGAGGAGGCGTCCGACTCCCCTCGGACCAACTCCTTACCGGAAAACTGCATCAGCACCCGACCCGGACTGTCCGGCACGATGAAGCTGTCGTGCTTCTCAGCCGTTACACCGGTCATAGGCTGGAACCAGTGGGTATAGTGGGTGGCCCCCTTTTCCAGGGCCCAGTCCTTCATAGCATTGGCCACCTCATGGGCGGTGCTCAGCTCCAGAGTGGTGCCATCGGTGACGCACTTCTTCCACTCCTTATAGCACTGCGCGGAGAGACGCTGGCGCATCACATCCTCGTTAAACACCATGCTGGCAAATACATCCATTACTTTTGCTTCACTCATCCCTCTATCTCCTTTCGCTGCGCAGCAGCTAAAATATATCTGCAAAATTTCGGGCCTTATTGCCCGGAGGCGCCGTAGTTGCTGAGGACCCGGGCGCTGGGATCATTCACATCACAGCCCTCCCAGGACCGGTTGGGCATCCAGAAGTCTGCCACCATCTCCGCCTGACCGGGGTAATATTTCTCAAAGATCTCCCGATACAGAAGGGATTCCTTAGTAAAGGGCTGGGCATGGTAGCTGTATCGCTTAGCCCGCTCCTGCCAATCGTCTCCATAGCGGCTCTCGGCGTAGGCCTTCAGGTCGTCCACCAGGCTGTGGCCCACCGCATCGGAGAAGGCCGCCTTCTCCCGCTGGAGAATGGACTCCGGCAGGTAGCTGCCCACAAAAGCCTTCCGCAGCAGGTACTTGCCCTTGCCGTAGACATTCATCTTTTTCGCCGGGTCCACACTCATGACATACCCCACAAAGTCCAGGTCGCCGAAAGGCACCCGGGCCTCCAGGCTGTTGACGGAGATGCACCGGTCCGCCCGGAGCACATCGTACATGTGGAGCTCCCTCACCCGCTTCTCACTCTCCGCCTGGAAGGCCTCCGGAGAGGGGGCAAAATCCGTATACTTGTAGCCGAAAAGCTCGTCACTGACCTCCCCGGTGAGGAGGACCCGGACATCAGTCGTCTTGTGAATGGCCTTGCACATAAGGTACATACCCATGCTGGCCCGGATGGTAGTGATGTCGTAGGTCCCCAGGGCCCAAATCACTTCCTCCAAAGCATCAAGGACGTCCTTCTCCGTGATATAGATCTCGTGGTGGTGGCTGCCGATATGCTCCGCCACCTGCCGGGCATATTTGAGATCGATGGCATCGGTGGACATGCCCACGGCAAAGGTTTCAATGGGCTTTCCCAGGAGCCTTGCGGCGATGGCGCACACCAGGGAGCTGTCCAGACCGCCGGAGAGAAGGAACCCCACCGGCACATCAGCATCCAGTCGCTTTTCCACCGCCAGAATCAGTTTTTCGTGGATATTGGCACAAATGGCATCCACATCATCGTAGCATACAGCGTCCACCTTGGCAATATCGCAAAAGCACTCAAATTTTCCGTCTTTATAGTAGTATCCCGGGGGAAAAGGCATAATTTTGTCGGTGAGTCCTAACAAATTTTTAGGCTCGCTGGCAAAAATGATGTGTCCAGAGGCGCTGTAGCCGTAGTACAGCGGGCGGATGCCAATGGGATCCCGGGCGGCCACGAAACTGGCGGAGGCGGCGTCATATAGGACCAGAGCAAACTCTGCATCCAGCTTGGCAAACATCTCCGTACCGTACTCCCGCCACAGAGGCAGCAGCAGCTCGCAGTCACTGCCGCTTTGGAACACATATCCTTTGGCTTCCAGCTGCCGTTTCAGCTTGCGGAAGCCGTACAGCTCTCCGTTGCACACCACGGTGCTGCCGTCAGGAGCAGTAAAGGGCTGCATACCTGTCGGCTCCGGTCCCATAATGGCCAACCGGTGGAACATAAGGGTTCCTCCGGGCACCGTCAGCACCCGACTGTCGTCGGGCCCCCGGGACTTTGTCCGCCCAAAGCCCTCCAGCAGCTTCTCCATGGGGATGTCTGTTCCCGTATAACCCATGATCGCACACATAAAAAGCACCTCCGAATGAACCGGCGTCTCTAAAATAAAATTTTAGGACGAATCGCCGGAATCCGTGGTGCCACCTAATTTACCGCAGTGCGGTCACTTCAGCTCTAACAAGCCTGACGGCGGTAACGGGCCGTTCCCGTCT
>CALXGE010000109.1 GCA_944387775.1 uncultured Oscillospiraceae bacterium
CTCCACTACCGCACCAGCTATGGCCAGAATGTCCTCCAGCACTCCATCGAGGTCAGCCACATTGCCGGCCTCATGGCTGCGGAGCTGGGCCTGGACGTGAATGCTGCCAAGCGGGCCGGCCTGCTCCACGATATCGGCAAGGCCCTGGACCACGAGTTCGAGGGTACCCATGTCAATCTGGGCGTGGAGTTCTGCCGCAAGTACAAGGAGAAAGAGGATATCCTCAACGCCATCCAGGCCCACCACGGCGACGTGGAGTGCAAGACCCTGGTAGCCTGCCTGGTACAGGCGGCCGACGCCATCTCCGCTGCCCGTCCCGGTGCCCGCCGTGAGAACCTGGAGAACTATATCAAGCGCCTGGAGAAGCTGGAGGAGATCACCGGCAGCTATCCCGGCGTGGAGAAGTCCTACGCCATCCAGGCCGGCCGTGAGGTCCGGGTCATGGTCAAGCCCGAGCAGGTCAGCGAGGATCAGATGGTCATCCTGGCCCGGGAGCTGGCCAACCGCATCGAAAACGAGCTGGAGTACCCCGGCCAGATCAAGGTCCACGTGCTGCGTGAGACCAAGGTCGTGGAGTATGCTAAGTAAACAAGTTTGCCCCTGATCCTTCCGCCTGCGGCGGAGGACGCTGCCCCGCCGGGACTGACGACTCCGGCAGAGGCCCTATACCGAGAAACAGATCAGCCGGCCTGTGGGATTCCACAGGCGGGCTGATGTATTTTGTGAAAGTATTAGGACTCCTTCCGACGGTCCGGGCGGATAAAGGGAGCCTCTACCCGCTCCTCCGTCAGTGGTCCGTACAGCCGGGGGCGGCGGTAGGCGTTGCCGTGGACCTCCTGGGAGCGGTAGGAGCGCAGTTTGTCCAGGGGAATGGGGGCCAGATAGATGCCCTCATTTTCACCGGCCTCCACCACCAGAGTGTCCCGGGAGACGGGAGCGGTTTCATCATAGGCGATACCGTCAAAGACCGTGGAGTGGCCGTTGCAGTCCGTCTTTCCTATGGGGTAGTTGACAGTGGCGATGGCGGCCATATTCTCAAAGGCACGGGAGCGGAGCTGGGCGAGACGGTTGATCTCCATGGGGCAGGCATTGGGCACCAGAATGATTTCAGCCCCCTGGAGCATGAGAAGCCGGGCGCTCTCAGGGAACTCCCGATCATAGCAGATCATGGCGCCCACCCGCACCGGCCCCTGCCGGGTGTCCAGCTCGGCGGTGCAGAACCGGTCGCCGGGGGTCAGATGGCGTTCGTCACCAAAGTCACAGGTGTGGACCTTGGCGTAGGTGAACTGCTCCCCACCGTGGCGGTCGAAGAGGGTGACACTGTTGCGGGGCGGGCCGTCCCACTGCTCCAGAAAGGTGACGGCGATGGCCATGTCCAGCTCGGCAGCCTCCGCCTGAAAGGCCCGGAGGAAGCTGCCATCCCGGGGGATGGCCCGCCGGGCTATGGTTTCAGCTCCACCGGAGAGGTCGTAGCCACAGCTCCACATCTCCGGAAAGAGGGACAGGTCTGCCCCCATGTCCCTGGCCTTTCGGCACCAGAGGAGGCCCTTTACCAGATTTTCCTCCTCCGTAGATCCGGGGAGCAGCTGCAGCAGAGCGATGGTAAAAGCGGACATGATCCTACCGCGCCTCCCCTACAGGCAAAGTGCAGAAGTTACGCTGGAGCCAGGCGTGACAGCGCTCCACCCAGACGGCGCAGGGCACCGAAATCTGCCACCGCCGGTCCGGGGGAAAGGCGGTGGGATCCGCCAGGGACTGGCCGTGGACACCGTGGGGAAAGATGTGGGTCTCCACGGATACGCCCCGGTCCCGGAGGACCGTCTCCAGCAGCCGGGTATTCTCCATGGGCACCGTGGTGTCGTCGGCAGTGTGCCAGAGGAAGAAAGGGGGCGCTCCCTTTTTTACCTGGTTCTCCAGGGACAAGCCCGGGGCCTTCTTGTCATACTGTTCCCCCAGCAGGTTCCGAAAGGAATCCAGGTGGCCGTGGGCTCCGGCGGATATCACCGGATAACACAGTACGGCGCCGTCGGGCCGGTAGGCTGCCGCTTTCTTTTCCATGGGCCGCACGATCTCCGGGCGGTTCCAGAGGAGGGCGGCGCAGCCTGCCAGGTGTCCCCCGGCGGAGAAACCCATGGGGATCACTGCGGTGGGGTCTACATGATATTCCTCCGCATGGCTGCGCACGTGGTCAATGGCCGCCAGCAGCTGCCGCTGGGGGATGGGGTAGCGGGCCTGAGGCGCCACATGGTAGTAGAGAACGAAGGCGGCATAGCCCAGACCCAAAAAGCGCAGGGCCACCGGTTCCCCTTCCCGGTTGGACAGCTTATGGTAGCCGCCGCCGGGACAGATGATGAGGGCGGGCCGCCGCCGGTCCGGCCCCAGGTCCGGGAAGTTATCCGGCAGATAGGCGGTGAGCTCCGCCGGGGCCTGTGCCTCCGGTACGGAGAGAAGGATGGTTTCGTAGCGCATGAGGAGGAGATCTCCTTTCAGAATGTGGGGTCAGCAGATCAGAGGGACAGAGCCGGCGCCCCGGAAGGACAGAACATGGCAGGCCCCCTGGCCCGCCACTGCCTCCATGCCGGAGACAAACGCAGGGAGCATGTCCAGGGGAACAAAGGCCTGGATGGTACCGGCAAAGCCGCCGCCGTGGACCCGGCAGGCTCCTCGGCCTGCCAGCAGATCCTCGGCCAGGGCCAGAAGCAGGGCCACCGGCTGACTGCGGCTCTCCCGGTAGTTGGATACGTTTTGCAGATACATGAAGGAGGAACGGCCGGACTGACGGACCAGGTGGAGAAACTCGTCAAAGTCCCCCTGCTCCAGCGCGTCGCACTGCTGGAGGACACGCTGGTCATCCTTGAAGAAATGATAGGCCCGCATGGCTGCCCGGTCGCCGCAGGTGGCCCGGACAGTGGCCAGATTTTCCCGGAATCGATCAAAGCTGACGTCTCCCAGAACCTCACGGCCAAAGCAGGCGGCCACCTCCCGCATCTCCTGGGTGATAGCGGCGTAGTCGGCAGTGAGGTCCGCATGGCTGGCCCGGGTGTCAATGATGCACAGGGCGTGGCCGAAGGCCCGCAGATCCACCTGCACCTGCCGCAGCTGCGGGTCATCCGGATCCTTGAAGTCAATGGCAATGACGCCGCCTGTGGCACAGGAGAGCTGGTCCATAAGGCCGCAGGGCTTGCCGAAATAGACGTTCTCCGCGTACTGGCCCACTTTGGCAAGATCGGTGGAGGTAAGTGCCCCGCCGCAGAAGAGCTGATTCATGATCGTGGCAACCAGGACCTCAAAGGCGGCAGAGGAGCTCAGACCGCTGCCCCGGAGGACGCGGGTGGTGGTGTAGGCGTCAAAGCCTCCCACGGTATAGCCCAACTGCGTCAGCCGGGAAGCCACGCCTCGGACCAGGGACACAGAGTTGCCTGCCTCCTCCTTTCGGATGGAGAGATCTCCCAGATCCACCTCCGCCATGCGGTGGTGGCGGGATTTGATGCGGATGATCTGGCTGTTGTTGGGTACCACACAGGCAATGGTATCCAGATCCACGCTGGCGGCCAGACCGTGGCCGTGCTGGTGGTCGGTATGGTTGCCCCCCAGCTCTGTGCGGCCGGGGGTGGAAAAGAGCAGGGTCTCCGCCTCGTCGTCGCAGGGAAAAGTCTCGCCGTACTCCAGCACCAGCTCCCGCAGGCGGTAGGCGGCGCTGGGCGCATCGCTGCCGTAAACCGACACAAGCTGCTCTGACAGCCCGCTTTGTTCCAGTTCCCGCAGCAGTTTCCCTCGTCTCATGGTCATCGCCCTCCATCCTTCTGTATTTTATTGTCAATTTTACTTGGCTGTTTTTGTACCGGCGGAGCCATTCAGCTGCTCCAGCAGATAGAGACGGCTGCCGAAATCGCCCATAACCCGGGTCTCCTGGTCGTAGCCTGTTCCGGAAAAGCTCTGCTTGATCCAGGCACCGCAGGCCATCAGGAGATCTCCGGCGGCGGTGATATCCTCCTCCTCGGAGGAAAGAGCCATGATCTTCGCAACAGCGGCCTGGGCCAGGGATCCCTGGCGGATGCGCACGGGGGAGACCATGTTGATGAGTCCCCCAAAATCCCGCAGATCCACCTGCGCTGGCCGTACCGACAGGTGGTAGGCGCCCTGAGGATCCAGCCCCCGGGCCAGAAGCTGCAGGGAGGAGGTGTTGGGCCGATTCTCCTCCTGGAAGAGGAGCGTGAGAGCGGTACGCTTGTCCTCCGCAACGGCCATGACCTGCCAGAAGCCATCTTCTCCGTTGCGCAGGCGGTAGAGATCGCCGTACTGGAGGAGGGAGCGATAGGTCTTGTAGAAAGCGATCTGTCCTGCCACCCGCTGCTTTTCCTCAGAGGACAGGGCCCGCAGGTCGCACTCGTAGCCCAGAAGGCCGAAGGCGGCCACATGGAACCGGCTGTCCAGCGGAGTACGCCGGAGGATCTGGTGGTTGGGGCTGCCGCTGACGTGGGACCCCATAATGGACTGGGGATAGCCGAAACTGGCGTAGTACTGCATGCGGCAGCGGCATAGGGCGTCGGTGTTGTCGGAGAGCCAGACCTGGGGCATGTAGCAGAGCATGCCGGGGTCCGTACGGTTGCCGCCGGAGGCGCAGGATTCAAAGAGGATCTCCGGGAACCGCTCCGTCAGTACAGAGAGGATCTGGTAGAGCCCCAGAACATAGCGGTGCCGGACCTCACCCTGACGTTCCGGCGGCAGAGCGGCGGAAAATGTATCGGTGAAAATCCGATTCATGTCCCACTTGATGTAGGCAGGCTTGGCCTGGGTAAAGACCTCCGTCATGGCGGAGATAATATACTCCCTTACCTCCGGACGGCACAGATCCAGGATATATTGATGACGGCCGACGCCCTGGTGGGGGCGCCCCATGATCCAGTCCGGGTGGGCCCGGTAGAGGTCGCTGTCGGCGCTGACCATCTCCGGCTCTACCCACAGGCCAAAGCCCATGCCGATAGAGCGGATCTGATCGGCCAGGCCGGAAAGCCCGTCGGGAAGCTTTTTCCGGTTGACGGTGGTCCAGTCGCCCAACGAGCATTTGTCGTTGTCCCGGCGGCCAAACCAGCCGTCGTCCAGGACGAACAGCTCACAGCCCAGGTCCTTGCACTGTTTGGCCAGGGACAGGAGGTCCCGCTGGGTGAAGCGGAAATAGAAGCTCTCCCAGCTGTTGATCAGTACCGGACGGGGCTTGTCCTTCCAGGCACCCCGGACGATGTGACGGCGGATAAAGCGGTGGAGATGGGCGCTCATGTCTGTCAGACCGTCGCCCCAGGTCATCATGGCCTCCGGGGCGGTGAAGGTCTCGCCGGGGGAGAGCAGCCAGGAAAAACCGTCGGGCTGGATGCCGTGGAGAAAGCGGAGCTTGTTATAGCCGTTGCCGCTGGCGCAGGCAAAGTGGTCGCCGCTGTAGAGAAGATTGAAGCCATAGCAGTCGCCATGGGTCTCGTCGGCTCCCCGGCGGCGGAGGATCGTGAAGGGGTTGGCCAGACTGGAGGACACGCCGCAGCGGCTGCCGGAGAGAATGGTCCCCTGGCCGCAGGGGGTGTCTGTGGGCTCAAATTCCCGGGCCCATGCGCCGTTGAATGTGGTGAAGAGGTAGTCCTGGCTGCAGAAGTCCACCTGATTGCTCATCAGACGGCGCACGATCACCGGCCGGATGCCGGTGTTGGTGAGGAGCGTCTGGCGGGTGATAACGTCGCAGTCATCAAAGGCGGTATAGCGCAGTACCAGCTCCAGGCCATGCTGCCGGTCTGCCAGGGTGATCTCCAGCGTCTCACCGCCTCCCGCTGCGGAGGGAAGGCCCTCCAGAGGTGGCTTTTCCGGCAGAATCTCCGCCTGGACAAAGCGCAGGTCTGCCGGGGAACCGTCGGACGTCTCCACCTCGGCAAAGGACTCCCGCAGGTCCCCTAAGCCGGGAAAGGAGACCTCGAGGGCGGTGTCCTCCAGGCAGGTGCCGTCCAGGACGGCGGCGTTGCCGGGAAAGTGGCGTACCTGGGGTACCAGAGCTTGCCATCCGGCGGAAAGATCTATTTTCCTGCCGTAGTGAAGGTGCTGGAGAAAGCCCTGCTCCGTCACCTGAAAACAGTAGACAGTACGCTGTGTAGCGATAGAAAAAAACTGGCCCTGCCGTTGGATCATGGGCAGCGCTCCTTTCAACAATGGGATATAGTGTGAGTATATATATTTTACCATTATCCGGCGGTTTTCTGCAAGGGAGAGGAGAGAGAAATATCCAGCTGCCCTGAAATTTCTCCAGGAATGACGGCAGAGAGAGGGACGGGAAGGCAGTTGGCCTGTAGAGGGAGTGGAAGGGATGGAAAGAGCAAAACGCAGGAAATTTTTTGAATTTTTCTTGACAAAACGACAAAGCGCGCTATAATGGGCCTCAGTGAACCGGATATGGTTCACAGAATAGTAAGTTATGATAGAGGCGCGGCTGCCATGAGTAGCTCCCCGGATACGCCAGACAGCGTGGGGAAGGAAAGGGAATGCCGCCGAAGCGACGTATCTGTTGTCTGACGGTGCGGACGCTGGGCCGACGGAGAATATCCGGCGGACTGTCACGGAAACGTGGAGAGCTGTCATGACAGTGTATACGGGGATATTCCTGTGTCCGGTCATGATTGCATCATGACTGGATTTTTTGTTTTAGGAGGAATGTCCCATGAGAACCCAGCGCAGATGGACCAGCATATTGCTGGTCAT
>CALXGE010000110.1 GCA_944387775.1 uncultured Oscillospiraceae bacterium
GCCAAGGGCTACGCCGACTGCGTAGCGTTCATGGGGGAGAACAGCATCAGCGTGGTGGTGTCGGCGGCGGAGGACGGTCTCCAGACCGAGGATGTGGCCAAAATTACGGACATTGTCCTCAGCGAGACGGACTACACCGCAGATCAGATCAAGATCATGGAGGCTAATTAAGGCGGGATGTGCCCCGGGCGGAGGAGAATACTCCGTTCCGGGGCACATTGCTGCCGGGAAATTTTGTTCTCTGCCTCATGCAGCGAAAATTCTGGTTGTATTTTATGGAAGATGGTGGTACAATAGATAAGCCAATTTGCTTACCTACTTTTACAAGGAGTGTCATAGTATGGGCGAAAACAAAGATTATATGACCCATCCTGAGGATTTGGGTTGTATTCACATCTCCGAGGATGTGCTGGCCTCGATCGCCGGCGGCGCCGCCATGGAAGTGGAGGGCATCGGCGGGATGATGAGCCTGGCCACCAAGAAGTCCAACGCCCGTGGCGTACGGGTAGCGGTGGACGAAGAGGGGGCGGTCATTGACCTCTATGTGATGATCCGCTACGGTTACCCCATTCCTGAGGTGGCGGAGAAGATTCAGAACGCGGTGTCTACCGCTATTGAGTCCATGACCGGCTTTGCCGCCAAGGCGGTAAATGTTCACGTGGGCGGCGTCAGCTTCCAGTAAGGAACAGCGCCGGAGCGGATATACCGGCAGAGAGAGAAAGGAAGCTGTACAATGATTAGAAATGTGGCCCGGGAGATTGCTATGCATCTCTCCTATGAGCTGAGCTTTACTGACCTGAGCGCCGAGGAGCTGCTCAACGACAGGCTCAGTGCCAACCGTTTTGACCAGCTGGCCCCTGAGTACGAGGTGTATGGAAAGCTCCCCGGTCCCAGCCAGCAGGCCTATATCCGCAAGGTGGTCAAGGGGATTGCCGAGCACAGCTATGAGCTGGACCAGTATATTGAAAAATATGCGGTGGGCTGGAAGTTTGAGCGAATCCCTCTGGTGGCATCCGCCATCATGCGCCTTGCCATGTATGAGATCCTCTACATGCCGGAGATCCCCAATGGCGCGGCTATCAACGAGGCAGTGGAGATCGCCAAAAAGTACGAAAGCAGCGATGTGGTGCGCTTTATCAACGGTATCCTGGGCTCTTTCGTGCGCAAAGAGGCGGGAGACGTGCCTGCGGTACAGCCGGAGGCGACAGACGACGCGCCTGAGGTCCCGCCTGAGGACGGCGGGGCGGAAAGCTGAATGACAGTGGATAAGAGCGCACAGAGCACTGTGCGCTCTTTCTTTTTTGCCCGTGGGAGGTGACGGTATGGAGCGGCGGATCTTTGCAGTGTCAGAGGTAAACGAGCTCATCAAAGCTGTCCTGGACGATGTGCCCCTGCTGGGGGACATCTGTATCCGAGGGGAGCTGTCCAATTATAAAATGTACCCATCGGGGCATCATTACTTTACCCTGAAGGATGAACAGAGTGCGATTCGCTGCGTCATGTTCCGGGGACAGGCCATGCGGCTTCGATTTCGCCCGGAGAACGGCATGAAGGTGCTGGCACTGGGGCGGGTGACGGTGTTCCCCCGGGATGGGGCCTACCAGCTCTACTGCAACGAGCTGAGCCCAGACGGCGTGGGAGATCTCCATGTGGCCTTCGAGCAGCTCAAGGAGAAGCTCTGGAAGGAGGGCCTCTTTGACGAGGGCCACAAGAAGCCGCTTCCGCTCTATCCCCAGACCATCGCCATCATCACCTCCTCTGCCGGGGCTGCGGTCCACGACATGATCCGCATCCTCCGGCGGCGGTATCCTTTGGCGAAGGTGAAGCTGCTGCCGGTCCGGGTCCAGGGAGCGGAGGCCCCGCCGGAGATCGTGGGGGCCATCCGGTACGCCAACCGCTACAAAGTGGCGGACCTCATCATCACCGGCCGGGGCGGTGGGTCCATGGAGGACCTTTGGGCATTCAACGACGAGCGGGTGGCCCGAGCTATCTACGATTCAGAAATTCCCGTGATCTCCGCCGTGGGCCACGAGCCGGATGTGACAATCGCAGATTTTGTGGCGGACGCCCGGGCAGCCACCCCCTCCCACGCCGCGGAGATGGCGGTGCCGGATCAGGGGGAGCTGCGGGAGAAGCTACAAAGTGCCCGGCTGCACCTGACCCGTGCCCAGGGCAAGAGCCTGGAGCTGCTGCGTCGCAGGCTGGAGGCCCTGGCCGCCAAGCGGGTGCTGACAGATCCCATGGCGGTGATTCAGGACAAGCGGATGCTGCTGGCCCATCTTCAGAAAAACCTGGGCTACGCCGCCGAGGCCCGACTGTCGAGCCCCCGGCGAAAGCTGGGAACTCTGGCGGCGTCCCTGGATGCCTTGAGCCCCCTGAAGGTACTGGGGCGGGGCTACGCCCTGGTGACAGACGAAAAGGGCCGTATCCTCCGGCGGGCTGCCGATGTATGTCCCGGCGAGGCCGTCACTGCGTCCCTGGGGGAGGGACGGCTTGCCTGCCGGGTGGAGCATGTATATACAGAGGAGAAGGAGTGCCATGAGCGCGAAGAAGGAAAAGAGCTTTGAGGAAAATATTGCCCGTCTGGAGGAGATTGTGTCCCTCCTGGAGCGGGGAGACGCTCAGCTGAAGGATTCCCTGGCCCTCTTTGAGGAGGGAACGGGATTGGTAAAGCTCTGCACCGCCATGCTGGACAGCGCGGAGCAGAAGGTAGTCAAGCTTCAGAAGGATTCCGATGGCGCTCCGGTGGAGCTGCCCTTTGGAGAGGAGGAATAAACCATGTGCGCCTTTCAGCTGCGGTACGACACCTACCGCGCGGCGGTAGAGGAATATCTGGGGGGCCTGTTTTTGGGGGACAAGCCCTACGGCAGGCTCCAGGAGGCTATGAGCTACAGCCTTATGGCCGGTGGCAAGCGGGTGAGGCCGGTGATAACCTTGGCCTTTTGCGACCTTATGGGCGGCGAGTGGCGGCGGGCGATTCCCTTTGCCTGTGCTCTGGAGCTGGTTCATACCTATTCCCTGATCCACGACGATCTGCCCGCCATGGACGATGACGACCTGCGACGTGGCAAGCCTACCTGCCACAAGGCATACGGGGAGGCCATGGCGATTTTGGCGGGGGACGCCCTCCAGTCGGAGGCCTTCCGGATCATTGCTACGGCACCCGGCGTCAGTGATCGGCAGCGGGCAGAAGCAGTGGCAGTGCTGGCCAAAGCCTGCGGTGCCGACGGCATGGTAGCGGGCCAGGTGCTGGACATTCTGGGCCTTGGCCGCAGCCGCGGCGAGCTGGAGCTCCTCCACGGCCTCAAGACCGGGGCCATGATCCAGGGAGCGGCAGAGCTGGGCTGCGTGGCTGCGGGAGCGGAAGGCCCTCAGCGGGAGAAGGCAGTGGATTACGCACGCCACATCGGTTTGGCTTTTCAGATCCGGGATGACATCCTGGATGTGACCGCAGACCAGCAAATTCTCGGCAAGACAGTGGGCTCCGACCAACGGGAGGGGAAGATCACCTTTGTGGACCTTTTGGGCCTGGAGGCCTGCGAGACGCTGGTGGCTCAGGAGACGGCGAAAGCCAAAGCCGCCGTGGCCGATTTGCCGGGCTGCGAGTTCCTGCTGAATCTGGCGGAGCGGCTGGCGGACAGGAGGAAATGATGGCGATTCGATTCGGTATGCTGACGGGCAACGCCGTCATCGATTGTGCTCTGCTGGCGTGGTTTCTGGCTCAGCTCATTAAGGTGATTCTTGAACTGGTGCTGATGCGGCGGTTCGATGTGACACGCTTTGTCTCCAGCGGCGGCATGCCCAGTAGCCATTCGGCCATGGTGGTGGCGGCCACCGCTGCCAGCGGCAAGCTTTATGGCACCGATGGTGCGGCCTTTGCCCTGGCGGCGGTGCTCTCGGCGGTGGTAATGTACGATGCCTGCAATGTCCGCCGCAGCGCCGGGGATACCGCCCGGCTGGTGAACCAGCTCCTGGAACATGTGGAGCGTCTGACGGCGGAGGACTTTGCCGATGATCTCAAGATCATCATGGGGCACACGCCGCTTCAGGTAGCGGCTGGTGCCATTTTGGGCTTAGGCATCGGCCTTCTGGCCTGATTTCTGCCCTTGACAAACAGCTTTTCGCCGGATATACTGAACAGGAATATGGCTGTGAGGGGAAGTAGTACGCCTGCGGCGGATGCGCAGAGAGGGACCGGCTTGGTGTAAGG
The DNA here is from genome assembly GCA_944387775.1 of uncultured Oscillospiraceae bacterium. Taxonomy (GTDB): domain Bacteria; phylum Bacillota; class Clostridia; order Oscillospirales; family Oscillospiraceae; genus Pelethomonas. Next base: position 4,211 of record CALXGE010000110.1, read on the forward strand.
TCCTGTGAAGCGCTGGCGGAAGTCGTCCCGGAGCCTCGGCGGGAACGGGCACTTTTTTCAGTGCCCTGGTAGATGCCGACGGATCTCCTCCGTTATTGGGAGTAAGAGTGTCCCCGTCAGGGGAAATTCGGGTGGTACCGCGGAAGTTTTCGCCCCGAGCCAAAACGGCTCGGGGCGTTTTTTGTGGAAAAGGAGAAAAAATGACCTTTCAATTCCATACGACTCCTGTGACGGAAGAAGAGAAAGCTGTCTTCACTCCCCAGTTGGCCATGGCCCTGGACAAACGGCTGGAACTCCATAGCCGTCGAACTATGCCGGGCTTGTGGTCCGTTACCGACCGGTTGAACAGTATGCCGAGAGCGTCTGAAGCGGTGCTGAAGCGGCGCCAGGTCCGGTACCGGATCTATGGTGTCGTACTTTTGGTTTTGGGGTTGTTCCTTCTGATCCCCGGCTTGATGGAGCCTCAGGAATTGGCAGGACCGCTGGTGGTAGGGGCCCTGTGCGTGGTGAGCGGCATTTTGTACCTCCGGCCCCGGAGAAGAGGACCTCACCGCCAGGAGCGGCGGCAGGCGGAGCAGCTGCTTACAACCATGGCTGACTCCGGCGGCGGAGAGGTGACCTGTGCTGCGGAAGGTGTGTCTGCCCGGGCAGGGAAATCCCTCCAGCAGATCTCTTATGAGGAAATGAACGCTATCATCGAGACGGAAGACCTTTTTGTGCTGAGTTTTTCCAAGACCAATGCTCTGATCCTGAAGAAGCGGGATATGACAGAGGGCGAACCGGCGGCTTTCCTGCCGTTCCTGGCGGAACGGACGGGGGTGGCGCCTGTTGTGATGGAACAATAGTGTAAAAGATGAACTTACTGAAATATACAGGAGACAACATTATGAGACAAGAACTGCCAAAAATCTATGAACCCCGGGAGGTAGAGGGGAAGATCTACCAGGCCTGGATGGACGCTAACTGCTTCCACGCCGAGCCCAATCCGGACAAGAAACCCTTCTGCATCGTTATGCCGCCGCCTAACGTCACCGGCCAGCTCCACATGGGCCATGCCATGGACGCCACCCTCCAGGACATCCTCATCCGCTACAAGCGGATGCAGGGCTATGAGGCGCTGTGGATGCCCGGCACCGACCACGCCGGCATCGCCACCCAGATCAAGGTGGAGGAGGAGCTGCGCACCAAGGAGGGCCTGACCCGCTATGACCTGGGCCGGGAGAAGTTCCTGGAGCGGGTGTGGGACTGGAAGAACAAGTATGGTAATCGCATCGTGGAGCAGCAGAAGAAGCTGGGCGCCTCCTGTGACTGGGAGCGGGCCCGGTTCACCATGGACGAGGGCTGCTCCAAGGCCGTCCGGGAGACCTTCTGTGAGCTCTATGACAAGGGCCTTATCTACAAGGGCAGCCGGATCATCAACTGGTGCCCCCACTGCGTCACCGCTCTCTCCGATGCAGAGGTAGAGTATCAGGATAAGCCCGGCCACCTGTGGTATATCCGCTATCCTCTGACCGACGGCTCCGGCGACCTGGTGGTGGCCACCACCCGCCCCGAGACCATGATGGGCGATACCGGTGTGGCGGTGAACCCGGAGGACGAGCGCTTCAAGCACCTGGTGGGCAAGACCTGCATCCTGCCCATCATGAACCGGGAGATCCCCATTGTGGCCGACGAGTACGTGGAGCTGGGCTTCGGTACCGGCGCGGTGAAGATGACCCCTGCCCACGACCCCAACGACTTTGAAGTGGGTCTGCGCCACAACCTGGAGACCATCCGCGTCATCGGTGACGACGGCAAGATCAACGAGAACGGCGGGCCCTACAACGGTATGGACCGTTATGAGTGCCGCGCTGCCATCATCAAGGACCTGGAGGAGCAGGGGTACCTGGTCAAGACCGAGGACTACAGCCACAACGTGGGCACCTGCTACCGCTGCCACAACGATGTGGAGCCCCTCATCTCTGCCCAGTGGTTCGTGAAGATGGAGCCTCTGGCCAAGGAGGCCCTGCGGGTGGTCAACGACGGCGAGGTCAAGTTCGTCCCCGACCGCTTTGCCAAGACCTACACCAACTGGATGGAGAACGTCCACGACTGGTGCATCTCCCGCCAGCTCTGGTGGGGCCATCAGATCCCCGCCTGGACCTGTGCCGACTGCGGCTATATCACCGTGGACCGCGAGGACCCCACCTGCTGTGCCAAGTGCGGCAGCAAGAACATCGAGCGGGACCCCGACGTGCTGGACACCTGGTTCTCCTCCGCCCTGTGGCCCTTCTCCACTCTGGGCTGGCCTGACAAGACGCCGGAGCTGGACTATTTCTACCCCACTTCCGTCCTGGTCACCGGCTATGACATCATTTTCTTCTGGGTCAGCCGCATGATCTTCTCCGGCTGCGAGCAGATGAAGAA
>CALXGE010000111.1 GCA_944387775.1 uncultured Oscillospiraceae bacterium
GCCCCAAACCCCGGGTCACTTTTTCCTCGGCGAAAAAGTGACCAAAACGCCGCCGGGGACACCCCGGTCCCCGCTTTGGCCCAATCGGTCTCTATCAAATTTGCCGCTGCGCAGCCACTGAACTACCGATTCCTCCGGGCATCTGATCTGCGGCGGGTATCTCGTCCAGCTTCGGCTGACGCCCTTGGTAATTGCCTGGTTTTTTTAGGAAGTAGACAGGTTCTTCCCCCCAGCACGGTCTCCTCGTGGCGCAGCCGCTGTGGCCTACGCTACAAACATGCCACCGGCATGTTTGCTTAACGCTGCGGGGCGACAGCCGAAGTGCGGCAGAGCACCGCACCGATCACGAGGGAGCCGGAGGTAAAAGAGGTATTTCAGTGGCAACCGGGTGCTCCCTTGCAGGTGTCCGATTAGACAAACAACGGGGGTCCGGGGTCTCCCCGGCGGTTTTTCCGCCCACTTTTGGGCGTCCAAAAGTGGGCCCGGGGCGCGGGGGCGCGTAGCCCCCGGTGACAAGAACCAGGTCCGGGGGCGGAGCCCCCGCAGAAGGAAAAGGGGAGGGGCCGCAGCCCCTCCCCAACACTTACTCTGTTTTCTCCAGCCGGAAGGTGAAATGGCAGGTCCCCTCCTCCGCGTCCTCCTCCATCACCACCATGCCGATGTTGGTGATGATGCAGTTCTCCCAGGTGAGGCAGGCCGTCATGGTCCACCCGTCGTCCTCCCAGGACATGGACTGGCCATTGCCAAACCAGTTGAAGCTCCCGACGCTCACCGCCGACAGGAGGGGACTGCGCAGCAGAGCGAACGGTCCCTCCCGGCTGCCCAGTATCACTCCTACCGCCAGCTGGGCCCGCTGGGCCGGGAGGAAAACGCCTCCCGTCCGCAGCTCCCGCCGCCAGTCCAGATTCACGGCGGTGACATGGCCGTTTTCATCGGTCTCCAGGGTGTAGAGGGGTTTGTCCTCCAGCCGGTCGCCGTAGCTGATCTCCCGACCCTGGCTGTCCACGGCGTAGGAATACTGCTTGTCGTGGAGGAGATACCCCTCCTCGTCGATCCACATACTGCCTCCGTCCAGGCTCCGGCCACTCCAGAAGTCGTTGCCGGAGAGGACGGCGACGTTGTCGTAAAATTCCTCCCGGGTCAGATCTCCCCGGTTAGGGGGCAGGATGGCCTGAAAACTCACCAGGACAGCTGCTGCCACCAGCACAAGAGATACCAGGATCGATCCCACGGCGCGCCAGCACCAGCGGTCGCCCACCCGGCTGTAATAGCGGTTCTCCTCATCATAGCTGATGGTCTGCCAGTCCCGGCAGGCCTTGTAGCATTTCCAGTGCCGCCAAATGCTGTAAATGGGGATATACAGTCCATAGCCTGTCACCAGCACCCCGCAGCAGCGGATGAATCCCGCCCCCCAGGTGAGCTTCCGTCCGAAGTAGTCCTCCAGCTTCAGCCCCAGCATCCACTTGCCCGGGGTGTTCCCCCAGGTGGCCAGAAGGAGGGGCTCCACCGCAAGCACCACCAGCCAGATAAGGATCGTTGTACCGATGCTGAACAGGGCGGAGTCGTTGGTGATGACACTGACGTGAAAAACCAGGGCCAGCACCGTGATTACCACCAACTCCGCCAGCACCATGTCCAGGCTTCTGGCCCAGAACCGCTGCCAGGGGTTGAATGCCTTCACCGCGCCCTCCGGCAACGGCGGCGGCTCCCGCAGCCAGGGTCTGACCGGTGGGGTGGGAGGTGTTTCCGCCGGGGAACCATCGTTCTCCTCCGCAGGGGCCTCCTGAGGCAGGGCCGGTTCCTCCCGGTACCGCCCGGCGTCCAGCTCCGGGTAGGTGACCCCGTCCCGGAGAAGGCTGCGGCACAACTCCGTGGCCTGGCGTTGGCGCTCCGCCCCGTCCTCCAGCAGCTTCTCCTGGCGCTCCAGGGCCTCCCGGAGGGGCACCTCCCCCCGCTGCACCGCCTTAATGGTATCCAGCGGCATGTCCAGCCGCCGGAGAAGGCGGATCTTCTCCAGCGTGTTCAGGTCCTCCTCTGTGTAGTCCCGGTAGTTGTTGCCGCCCCGGACAGGAGCCAGCAGCCCCTCCCGCTCGTAATACCGCACGGTGGCCCGGGGGATCCCCAGCTGCTCCTCGATCTCGCGGATGGTCATGATTGACCCCCCTTTTCCTGCTTTCTTACCGTCGATTATAAGGGGTGAAGTGGGTTTACAGTCAAGAGATTTTTGAAAATTGGCAGAAAAAGGCCGTCCGGCGCTGACCGGACGGCCTCTCTGGTACTTGATAAAGCAGGTATTGTCGTTACCGCCACTGGACGGTGACGGTGGTGCCCACGCCCTCGGTGCTCTCCAGATTGACGGAGGCGTTGTGATAGGCGGCGGCGTGCTTGACGATGGACAGGCCCAGGCCCGTACCGCCCACCTCCTTGGAGTGGCTCTTGTCCACCCGGTAGAACCGCTCGAACACCCGCTCCTGATGGACGGCGGGGATGCCGATGCCGGTATCCCGGACGGTGAGGCGGGGCTTGCCCTCCGCCATTTCCACGGTGACGGCAACACTGCCGCCGGGGCGGTTGTACTTGATGGCATTGTCCACCAGATTGGCCACCATCTCATCCAGCACCTGGCGCACACCCTCCACCATGGTCTCACTGCCGGTGAGAGAGAGGGTCACGCCGGCCTTTTCCGCCGCAGGCGTCAGCCGCAGGACCACGTCCCGGGCCACGCCAGTCAGGTCCACCTGGCCTCGCTCCATGGGCACCACATCTTCATCCAGCTGGCTGAGGTGGATGATATCCTCCACCAGGGTGATGAGCCGCTGGGCCTCCCGGTAGATGTCCCCGGCAAACTCCGGCACCGTCTCCGGCGGCACCGTGCCGGTCTTCATCAGCTCCGCGAAGCCGGAGATGGAGGTGAGGGGCGTTTTCAGCTCGTGGGACACATTGGCGGTAAACTCCCGGCGGAGCGCCTCCCGGCTCTCTCGCTCAGTAACGTCCAGAATGGCGATCACCGCGCCCACCACCTGGCCATCCCGCTTGACGCAGTTGGCCAGGAGCTGGTAGCACTTGTCCTCCCGCTCCAGTAGGGCCTCACTGTGCTGGCCCTTCAGGGCCTCGTCCACTACCCGGCGGAAAGATTCCGTCCGATTCAGGTGCAATACGCTCTCGCCCACCTTGGCCTCCGGCGCATCCAGCAGCCGCAGGGCGCTGGAGTTACAGGAGAGGAGGTTGGTGCGGCTGTCCATGAGGAGGAAACCCTCGCTCATATTCTCCGTAATGGCGGTAAATTCAGAGCGCTGCCGCTCCAGCTTCTCCACCTGATTCTGGATCGTCTCGCTCTGGGTGTGGATCCGCCGCAGCAGGGGGGTCAGCTCCTCGTAGGTATCGCAGTCCTCCGGATGGGCGAGGTCCAAAGCCAGAATAGGTTGAATGATGGCCCGGGACAGCCGGTAGGCCAAAAATGCTCCCAGGGCGATGGTCAGTGCCAGCACCACCAGCAGGGAGGGGATCAGCTCCAGCACCAGGGACATTACCGAGCTCTGGTCGCTGGCCACCCGCAGCACACTGCCGTCGGAAAGAGGCAGAGCCACATACAGGGTCTTGGTGGCCAGGGTGTCGGAGTAGCGGGTGGCTTCCCCCACCTTACCGGAGAGAGCCTCCTGGACCTCCTCCCGTTGCAGATGGTTCTCCATGGACCCGACGTCGGCCTGGGAGTCGTAGAGGACGCTGCCGTCGCCGGAGATCCAGGTGACGCGGTTTTGGGGGTCGAGGCCGTTCAGATAGGCCTCCCCCTCCAGCTCCACGCCCCGGGCGGCCAGCACTGCCTCCATCTCCAGTTCGTCAAAGACCCGAACCGTATAGTGCCGCAGCAGCACCGTACAGAACAGGATCGTGCTCAGTAAAATAATCACACCGCCCACTGCCAGGATGGTGCGGAAAATTTTCTTTTTCATGGGGTCCCTCCGATCTTATAGCCGATGCCACGGATGGTCTGGATGCAGCTGCCTGCCTCCCCCAGCTTCTGGCGAAGGGTGCGGATATGGACATCCACGGTGCGACTGGCGCCGTCGAAGTCATAACCCCAGATGGCGTTGAGGAGCTGGTCCCGGGTGAACACCGTGTCCCGGTGCTCCAGCAGCAGGCACAGCACCTGGAATTCCTTCAGCGTCAGGGACACATTCTCTCCGTCCACCTGGACCAGGTGGCGGCTGGGGTCCACCATAAGATTGCCCAGGGTATATGCCGGGGGCGCAGAGGCGTCGTCCCCTGCCCGGCGCAGGGCAGAGCGGACCCGGGCCATCAGCTCCATCATGCCGAAGGGCTTGGACACATAGTCGTCGGCCCCGGCGTCCAGGCCCACCACCTTGTCGTACTCGCTGCCCTTGGCGGTAAGCAATATCACCTGAATGCGGCGGGTACGGCCATCGGCCCGGAGTTTTTTCAGAATGGAGATGCCGTCCTCCTCCGGCAGCATGATATCCAGCAGCACTACCTGGGGGATCTGACGGTTCATGGCGGCCCAGAACTCGCTGGGATGGGCAAAGCCCTCCGCCTCCAGCCCGGCGCTGGTGAGGGAGTAGAGCACCAGCTTGCGGATGCTGTTGTCGTCTTCCACAAAATAGATCATATCGGTTTACCGGGGCGTGCCATAGGCCTCGCCCCGGATTCCTCCTCCTGTAAAATCAGTCCCCGGACTCGTGGACGCCGGTGATGGAGAAGGCTACCCACTCCCCAACATTTACGGCGTGGTCGCCGATGCGCTCCAGATACTTGGCCACCATCAGCAGGTCCAGGGCCAGCTCCGCGCTGTCGCTGTCATCGCGGATCAGGGCGGTGAGCTCCCCCTTCACATCGTTGAAAAGCCGATCCACCACATCATCATATTGTATCACGCCCCGGGCCATATTCAAATCCTTTTTCACGAAGGACTCCACGCTGTCGGTGACCATTTTCACCGCGGCTCGGGCCATCTCGCCGATGTGGCTGCGGGCGGGCAGCTGGGTGCTGCCGATATGGCGGGTGATCTCGGCGATGTCCGCCGCCTGGTCGCCGATACGCTCCATGTCGGAGATCATCTTCAAAGCGGAGGAGATGGTCCGAAGGTCCCGGGCCACCGGCTGCTGCTGCAGCAGCAGCTTCATGCACAGGCTCTCCACATCCCGCTCCTTCTGGTCGATGTCCCGCTCCCGCTGTATGGTTTTTTCCGCCATGGCCTGGTCGCCGTCCAGCAGGGCCTTGACCCCGGCGGAGATGGCCTCCTCGCAGAGAGCGCCCATTTTAATGAGTTCCAGGTGCAGCTGCTCCAGCTGCAGGTCGAATTTATTGCGCATTTATCCGAACCTCCCGGTAATGTAGTCCTCGGTCCGTTTGTCCCGGGGCATGGAGAACAGCTGCTCCGTGTCGCCGAATTCCACCAGCTCTCCCAGGAGGAAGAAGGCGGTCTTGTCGGAGATACGGGCGGCCTGCTGCATATTGTGGGTGACCATGACGATGGTGTAGTGCTCTTTCAGCTCCGCCGCCAGATCCTCGATCTTGGAGGTGGAGATAGGGTCCAGAGCGGAGGTGGCCTCGTCCATAAGGAGGACCTCCGGCTTCACCGCCAGGGCCCGGGCGATGCACAGCCGCTGCTGCTGGCCGCCGGAGAGGCCCAGGGCGCTCTTCTTCAGCCGGTCCTTCACCTCATCCCAGATGGCGGCGGCCCGGAGAGACTCCTCCACCAGCTCATCCAGCTTCACCCGGTTGCGGATGCCGTGAGTCCGGGGGCCGTAGGCCACGTTGTCGTAGATGGACATGGGGAAGGGGTTGGGCTTCTGGAACACCATGCCGATGCGCTTGCGAAGCCAGGTGACGTCTACCTCCGGGGCGTAGATATCCTGATCCCGATACAGCATCTGACCCTTGATGGTCACGCCGGGCACCAGGTCGTTCATACGGTTGATGGTCTTCATAAAGGTGGACTTGCCGCAGCCGGAGGGCCCGATGAGGGCGGTGATCTGCTTTTCCGGTATATCCATGGAGATGCCCTTCAGCGCCTGATGGTCGCCGTAGAACAAATCCAGATTTTTAGACTGTAAAATGGTGGTTTCTCCCATTTTTTCTCTGCTCCTTTTTCTGTTGTAGCGCCGGTATCAGCCCCGCTTGAGCTTCTTGCCGGCAAAAGACGCGGCCAGGTTGATGAGAACGGTGATCACCAGGAGGATGGTGGCGATGGAGAAGGCCACGGCAAAGTTGGCGTTCTCCTTGGCGTAGACATACAGGGCGACGGTGAGGGTGGCGCCGGAACTCTTCATGATCTCACTGATGCTGGAGAAGTCCTGCATGGCGGTGCTCAGGCCCGCGGTGTACATCAGCACCGCGCTCTCGCCCACGATACGGCCCACCGCCAGGATGCAGCCGGTGACGAT
>CALXGE010000112.1 GCA_944387775.1 uncultured Oscillospiraceae bacterium
TCATCATGACATTGGAGTTTGCAAAAAATGGAACTGAGACTGCTGACGGCCAGTGAGCTGGCCATCGCTTACGATACCGACCTCAGAGAGGCGTTCCCGCCCTCTGAGCTGAAGCCCCTCTCCGCCATGGAGGATCTGCGGAGCCGGGGACTGTACGATCCTCTGTGCCTCTTTGACGACGACGGCGCCGCCATGGGCTATATCCTCCTCTGGAAGCACCTGGACGGGCGCTACCTGCTTATTGACTACCTCTGCGTCCCTGCCCGCCGCCGCAACGGCGGCATCGGGGCCAAGCTCATCCGCATGGCCATCGACCACTATCCGGTAGGCACCGTGTTCATCGGTGAGTCCGAGGCGCCTACCGGCGACCCGGCCCGGGATGAGATGATCCTCCGCCGGTTGGGGTTCTACAAACGCTGCGGCGCCCTCACCCTGGGGTACGACTGCGCCCTCTTCGGCGTACATTTCAAGACCATCTGCTGGGCGGAGCCCATGCCCCCGGAGGAGGAGATTCTCCGCAAGCACCAGGAGATCTACCTCAATCAATTTGGTCGGGAGCGCTATGACCGCTACATCCAGCTGCCTCTGAAGCCCGGCGAAGCCGTCAATCCAGTAACCGACTGGACGGAGGTTTGAGATGCGGCAGATTCTGCTGGGCACCACCAACCCCGCCAAGGCGGACTACTTTGCCCGCATCCTGGAGGGATATGACGTGTCCTTCCTGACCTTGGGGGACCTGGACATCCGCAAGATTCCCGATGAGGCGGGCAGCAGCCCCCTGGAGAACGCCCAGGCCAAAGCGGCCTGCTACGGGCAATTCTGGGAATATGTGATCACCCAGGACGCTGCCCTGTACATCCGGGAGCTGGCTCTGGACGATCCCCGGCAGCCGGGGCTCACCGTTCGCCGACGGCCCGATGGCCATGTGATGACCGACGAGGAGGCCATTGCCCACTACGCGGGCCTTGCCCATGAGCTGGGAGGCCGGATGACCTGCTGGTACCAGGAGGGCTACGCTGTGGCCAACCATGGCAAGGTCACCGGCTTTATGGACGACGGTCCCATCAACGACATTTACCGCTTCTACATGGTGGATAAGCCCTACCCCAGCTATATGCCGGGGTGGCCTCTGGACAGCCTCTCCATCTGGCCCGCTACGGGCAAGTACTTTGTAGAGGACCGGGAGCGTTACCTCTCCGATGTGGATCAGATGCTGGCCCGGGATTATTCCGGGGAGCGGCTCCGTTTCCTGGTGGAGAGCCTGGAGCTGACAGAGCGGTAACTCTACGGAGCGTCGGTTGCGCCTCCGCTTCTGCCATAGTAGGATGGGCAGGCAGGGCGATGCCCTGGATATTACAGCAATGAGGGAGGCGGCAGCGCATGGATAGTGAGAGAATCGGCGGCGTCATTTTCCGCCTGCGGCGGGAGCGGGGCCTGACCCAACGGCAGCTGGCGGAGCAGCTCCATGTCACCGACAAGGCGGTAAGCAAGTGGGAGCGGGGCCAGGGATGCCCCGACGTGTCTCTGCTGACAGCCCTGTCCCAGGCCCTAGGGGCGGATCTGACAGCCCTGCTCAGCGGCCGGCTGCCTCCCGAGGAGTCATCGGGAGGAAATATGAAACAAGCGAAATACTATGTCTGCCCCGTCTGCGGGGCCATCACCATGACCACTGGACAGAGTGGAGTGAGCTGCTGCGGCAGGAGCCTGGAGGCCTTGGTGCCCCAGAAGGCGGCGGAAGCGGACAAGCTGACAGTGGAGCGGGTGGAGGACGAGTGGTACATCACCTCCGGCCACCCCATGACCAAGGAGCACCACATCGCCTTCCTGGCCTTCGCCGCCGGCGATCGGGTCCAGTTCATCCGCCAATATCCGGAGTGGGACCTGTCTGTGCGGATTCCTGCCCGGGGACATGGGGTGCTGCTGTGGTACTGCACCCAACATGGCCTGTTCAGCCAACTGCTGTAAGGCTGTGACACTTACCGAAAAAGGAGCGTATTGTTATGCTGATCCTGGCTTTTGAATCCTCCTGTGATGAGACCGCCGCTGCGGTGGTCCGTGACGGGCGGCAGGTCCTCAGCGATGCCATACTGTCCCAGGCGGACATGCACGCCATCTACGGCGGCGTAGTGCCGGAGATCGCCTCCCGCAAGCATGTTGAGGCCATTGCAGGCCTGGCAGAGAAGGCCCTGGCCGACGCCGGGGTGGCAAAATCAGATATCGATGCTGTGGCGGTGACTTACGGCCCGGGCCTTATCGGAGCACTGCTGGTGGCGGTGAACTTTGCCAAGGCGGCGGCCTATGCCCTGGGCAAGCCTCTGATCCCGGTGCACCATCTCCGGAGCCACATCGCCGCCAACTACATTGCCTTCCCGGAGCTGGAGCCGCCTTTCCTGGCATTGTGCATCTCCGGCGGCAACTCCATGCTGGTGGACGTCCGGGATTATACCGATATGGAGATCCTGGGGGCTACCCGGGACGACGCGGCAGGGGAGTGCTTTGACAAGATCGCCCGGGTGCTGGGGCTGCCCTATCCCGGCGGCAAGCCCATGGAGCTGCTGGCGGAGGGGGGCGACGATACCCGCTACCCACTGCCCCGGGCCAAGATTGCGGACAATGATCTGGATATGTCCTTCTCCGGTCTTAAGACGGCTGCGGTGAACCTGGTTCACAACGCCCAGCAGAAGGGGGAGGAGTTGGACCGCTCCAGCCTGGCGGCGTCAGTGGCGGCGGCTATCAGCGAGGAACTGGTGCCTCGGGCCATGGAGGCTGCCCGCCGCTGTGGCCGGACCACTCTGGTGGCCGCAGGAGGTGTGGCCGCCAACAAGCGGATCCGGGGGGATCTGGAGCGCGCTTGCCGGGAAAATGGCCTGAAGCTGTATCTGCCGCCTCTGTCTCTGTGCGGTGATAATGGTGCTATGATTGGAAGTCAGGCCTATTACGAGTATTTGGCAGGAAACCGGGCCGGTATGGACCTCAACGCGTACGCTAATCTGGAGATATGAGAAATAGGAGAGCCGGACGGAAGCGTCCGGCTCCTTTTTTACATCAGCGGTCCGCAGCCAATTTTGCAGGGCGGAGAAAGGATGATGGCAGGAAGGTGTGAGCGGTGATGAATAGATGCATAAAATGTCATTATGTAAACAAAAATAGGAAAAAGAAGAGGTGGAAACCCCAGTTACAGAATTTTACAAAAAATGGGAATTCCTACTTAAAGCATTGGTATCAAAGGGAAAAATGGGTGTGGAAAACCATGTGGATAATGTGTATAACTTGCTGTAGATAAAAATTATTGATTTTTTTATGTGAACCTGTCGAAAGAGCAGTCAAGGGAAAAATTAGAAGAAATTTGACGAGCATTTTAGATTGAATTAACAAAATTGTCGTTGGCCGACAGAAAAAATCCGGGGGAATTTTTGGCGGATCTTCAGAAAATTTGGAGAACACCATGCAGCGCTTGTTTTCCAATCTGCATGGGAAGCTGCAAAAATACGGAAAGTTATCACCGGCGGGAAACTGCTGTCAGAGGGCAAAGAGATACTTGACGGCGGTAGGGAAATATGATATATTCAATCTGTTGTGTAGTTGTGTTAATATTGTTATATGTGCTGGAATAGCTCAGTCGGTAGAGCAGCTGATTCGTAATCAGCAGGTCGTCAGTTCGAGTCTGATTTCCAGCTCCAGTCAAAAGTCGTACTCATTTGAGTACGACTTTTGGCTTGTTTGGCGTGGGATCCGAGGGAGGCGGCCGCTGCCTCTCAACTCCGGCAGGAAATGCCGCACGGTGTTCCCCGCATGGTAAACTATGAGAAAGCCCAGGTGCAGTGCAATGCAAGCAAACGTAAATTCTTCCCGGGAGGATGTGTTTGAACATCTTCCCGTGTCCACCGCCCTGCGGAAAATGATTATTCCGGCGGTGAGCAGCCAGCTGATTGTCCTGATCTACAACATGGCAGATACCTTTTTTGTAGGGCAGACCAACAATCCCTATATGGTAGCAGGGACCTCTCTGATCCTGCCGGTGTTCAACATTACCCTCTGCCTGGCCGGCCTTGCGGGGACCGGCGGCGGCTCTCTGATCTCCCGTCTCTTGGGCCAGTCCCGGGAGGAGGAGGCAAAACGGGTCAGCGCGTTCTCCCTGTATCTGGGTCTTGCCATCTCGGCACTGTTCGCAGTGGGCATCGCACTTTTTATGGACCCTATCCTGAATCTCCTTGGCGCCGGTGAGAACACATATGAATATGCCAAGCAGTACGCTTTGTGTGTGATCGTCCTGGGCGGGATTCCTACCGTGCTCTCCAATGTGCTGGCCAATCTGATCCGCAGCATCGGCCGCTCCAAAGAGGCCAGCGCCGGTATTATTCTGGGTGGCTTGCTGAATATTGCGCTGGACCCGCTGTTTATGTTTGTGCTGCTGCCGGACGGCAATGAGGTTCTGGGAGCTGGCATTGCCACCTGCCTTTCCAATTGCACCGCCTTCCTCTTTTTTATAGTGGTGCTGCTGCGCATGGGACGGGAATCTGTCGTCACGTTTTCTCCCAGAGGGGGATGGCCCCGCAGAGCCAGTATTCTCGCTATTTTTGGTGTGGGAATCCCTTCGGCGGTTACGACCTTCCTGTTTGATCTGGACTATGTGATCATTGACAAGCTGATGGTTTCCTACAATGAGCTGGCCCTGGCCGCTGTGGGAATCGTATTGAAGGTGGAGCGTTTCCCGCTGAACGTAGGCGTGGGAATCTGCCAGGGCATGATGCCTCTGGTGGCCTACAATTACTCCGCCGGAAACAAACAGAGAATGGAGGATACCATCCGTTTGGCCAGGAGGCTGGGACTTATCATTGCAGGGATCAGCATTGTGCTCTATGAACTGTTTGCTGTCCAGTTTGCCCACCTGTTTATCTCAGATGTGCAGACGGTGGAGCTGGCGTCTCAGTTCCTGCGGATCCGCGTGTTGGCCACGCCGCTGATGTTCCTGAGCTTTTTCACGGTCTACCTGTTTCAGGCCTTTGGAAGGGGGCGAATTTCCCTCTTCCTCGGCGTGGTCCGGTGGCTGGGGTTCAATATTCCAATGTTGTTTTTGCTGAACGCTGTTTTCGGCATGTTCGGGATCGTCTGGTCCCAGGTCACGGCGGATACTCTGACAGTAATACTGTCGTTCTACGTGTATTGGAAATACCGTCCTGCTGTTGGTGTGCCGCAGGAGGGGCGCATGTGAACAGACGTGGGATAACCAATTCCTGTGGTTGACAGTACTCTGGGGAAGGAAATATGTTCTCCCTATATCTGCCACGGAGCAGAAGCTGATAATTTGGACTGTTTGGGCAAAAGCATGGAATTTCCATGAATTCTCCCTAAAAGTACTAGGAAAAAAAGATGGGATGCGGTATACTTTTTCTGACGCAAACGGCCTACGCCTGTGTGACGTCCCCATCCATTGGTAACAGCGATTAGGCCCCCCATGATGATAAATTTGTGAAAGGAAGGCTCATTATGGCACGGGAAAAAGCAGATCCCATGAAGAAGGCGGCTACGGCCCCGACTGTGGAGAAGGAGGCTCCCGCCGCAGCGAGCGCGGCGCCTGCGGAGAAGATCGCGCCCACCCCTGCGACAGCTACTGTCAAGGCTGCAGTGCCCACAGAGAAGAAGACAGAGACTGCCGCTCAGGCGACAGTGCCCGCAGAGAAGAAGGCGGAGGCTGCTGACAAGAAGGAGGTGCCCTCTGAGGCTGCTCCCGCCGATAAGAAGGCAGTACCTGCCGCGGAGAAGGTAGTACCTGCCGCAAAAGAACCGGCTGCCGAAAAAAAGACGACCTCCTCTGACAAGAAGAAAGTATCTGCCGTAGAAGCTGCTGCTCCTGCTGTCGAGAAAGTTGCTTCTCCTGCGGCAGAAACCACGCCCGCTAAGAAAAAGGTTTCTGCTGAAAAGAAGACGGCTTCTGCCTCCAAGAAAAAAGCTCCCGCTGTGGAAGTGGCCGTACCTGCCGCAGAGAAGGCGGTTTCCCCGGTAGAGGAGGCGGCTCCTGCTGCTGTGAAAAAGCCGGCTGCCAAAAAGAAAACTGCTGCCCGCAAGAAAGCGCCTGCTGTGGCGGCGGCTGCTCCCGCTGCAAAGAAGTCTCCCGCTGTAGAGGAGACCGCGTCTGCGGTGGAGGTCGCGCCTGTTGTAGAGGAGGCTGCGCCCATGAATGAGATATCCAATCTGCCCCGCCGGAGCATCGCCTTTATCGGCTCGGAGTGCCATCCCTTTGTGAAGACGGGAGGCCTGGGGGACGTGATGTACGCCCTGCCCCGGGAGCTGGTGCGCCTCAACTGCGACGTGCGGGTGATTCTGCCCCGCTACGCCTGCATTCCCCAGCAGTATCAGGACAAGATGATCTACCGG
>CALXGE010000113.1 GCA_944387775.1 uncultured Oscillospiraceae bacterium
TTCTGCCAGCGGCGCTTTCCAATTCGTAACGGCATTGTTGCCGTCTTGTAACGGATATGAGGGGATTTTGACACAATTGGCTGGTATGCTGAATGCATAAAGGAGTAAATTCCCAAAGGAGGCAGATAATATGAGCAAAAAGACGAAGATATGGTTGTTTTCGGGCCTGGGCGCCCTGGCGGTGCTGGCCATTGTCTTGGCGATCTGGCAGCCCTGGAAAAAAGAGGAACCAAAGGAGCCTGAAGGGCCGGGCCAGGTTGTGGATCAAGATGAGACAAAGCCGGAGGAAAAGGGCCTTGTGCTGAAGGTGGGAAATGAGGAGATTCCCGCCGTCCGATATACGGGAGATGGCTGGAGCATCCTTGTTCCGGAGACCTGGAAGCAGGAGACAGTAGAAGAAAGCGCCATATTTACGCAGGACAGCCAGCGGGGTGGACCGCAGGTGTTGGTAAGTCCCGGCAGCGGGTACTTCGGCACCTTCATGTCTCTGGCACCGGAGGAAGGGGAGAACGGCCCGGGGCTGGTGCGCCGCTTCTATACCGGCAGCATGACCGGAAGCTGGGAAGTGAGCTGCCGGGCTCCGGCGGAGGACTGGGACCAGACGGAGAAGCTGCTGACCGCCGTGGCCCGGAGTTTCACCCTGGGGCAGACGGAACCTTTTGCCAAGCTCTACCCTCTGGTAGTGGAGCCGGACTGGCAGAATGATGAGGGCCACACCGCACTGTTTCTGGACAAGAATGGCTACCTGGTGGAAGAGGGAGCCGACGACGCGGTGCGGGATCATATGCTGGCCTGGTCTGATGAGATGAAGAAGGCCTTTACCGGCCAGTACCGCCTGGAGGACCTGACCTGGGTCGGCAGTTACACCGGCATCGGGGAGGGGTACATCGATATATTTGCCGCCCCGGTTTGGTATGAGGCTGCGGAGGGCGCAGACCTGACAGGCGTCGCTGCGAAGGACTGGATCCAGCAGGACGGCTGGGCGAAGGATGGAGAACAGCTGACGGTGGCAGTGTGTCACGACGGCAGCGAGGTGGCTGAAAAGCTGACACTGTGGATCTCGGATGCGGTACCGGGCGGAACCGGTCTGGCCGGTCAGCTGGCCGAGAACCTGGATATTAACGTGGATGTTCCGCTGACGGCGGAGGAACTGAAGGGAATCCGGGATTGGTGCAACGACCAGGAGAACAATGGATTGCTGCGGTTTCCTTTGACGGCGGAGGCTGATCCTGTGGAGACCTTGGGACCCAACCTGGGCTGGCTGTTTTACGATCTGGGGGATCGGGAAGATACGCTGACGGCGGAGGAGAAGGAAGCTCTGCAAGCGGCAGGGGTCTCCCTGGAGACAGATGTGTTCCGCCGTACCCGGACCTATGTGACGGAGTACCTTACTGAGAAGTTGGGGCTGACGGCGGAGCAGACGGAAGCGCTCCTGGCCGCCAGCGGTGACGCACTGGGAACCTATCTGGAGAAGTATGATGCGTGGTACGCTGTCCACGGTGATACGGAGATGCAGACCTACACCTTTGACGGCGGCACCATGGACCCCGACGGCACGGTGACCATCTCCTATACCGCGCCGTATCTCCATACACAGGGGGAGGATGGCGGAGCCTTTGATGTGGCGATGACCCTTGTTCTGCGGTCTACCGGCAGAGGTGGCTGGCAGGTGGTTTCCAACGAGCCTGCGGGAACCCTCGCTTGATAACGACAAAAATACCGGCTGTTTCGACAACAGCCGGTATTTTTTACGCACAGAATTACTATTAGTTTTCAAATTTCTCCAAAATACCTGCCATCGGGGACAGCCACTCGCCCTGGAAGTCCTCGATGCGGCCGGCGTCGGTGAGCTCCGCCAGCTTGGGATCAATGGGCATCCGGGCCAGGAGCTTGAGGCCGTGAGCCTGGGCGGCAGCCTGGGTCTTGCCCTGGCCGAAGAGGGGGATCTCCTTGCCGCAGTCGGGGCAGATGAGGTAGCTCATGTTCTCCACCACGCCGACAATGGGAATGTTCATCATCTCCACCATCTTCACAGCCTTCTCCACCACCATACTTACCAGCTCCTGGGGAGAGGCCACGATGATCACGCCGTCCAGGGGCAGGGACTGAAACACGCTCAGGGTCACGTCGCCGGTTCCCGGAGGCATATCCACGAACAGGTAGTCCACGTCCCACACCACGTCGGTCCAGAACTGGGTCACCACGCCGCCGATCACGGGACCACGCCAGAGAACGGGGTCGGTTTCATTGTCCAGCAGCAGGTTCACGCTCATCAGCTGGATGCCGTCCTTGGTCCCTACCGGCAGCATACCCCGCTCGTCGCCCATGGCCCGGTCGTGGACGCCGAAGGCCTTGGGGATGGAGGGGCCGGTGACGTCGGCATCCAGGATACCGACCTTGTAGCCCTTCCGGCGCATGAGCACCGCCAGCTGGCTGGTGACCATGGACTTGCCTACGCCGCCCTTGCCGGATACGACACCGAAGATTTTGCCTACCCGGGCGGCGGGGTTCTTCTCCTTCAAAAAGGACTGGGGGGCGGTGCGCTCGCCGCAGCTTTCACCGCAGGTGCTGCAATCATGAGTACATTCAGACATAGATTCACATCTCCTCGTTGATGGTATTGATAATAGTCAGGTACCCGGTGAGAAGGGCCCTGCACATGATCTTATTTTTTCCGCTTTTCCCAGTATTCCCGCAGCTTTTTCAAAAACTCACTGTGCCGGGGAGAATGAAGGGAGGGGAAGGAGCGCATCAGGCGGCGCTCAAAGATATCCTGACCGGCGTACAGGGCCTCCAGCCGCTGCCGGGCCTCGGCCTTGGCGTGCTCCAGCCGCTGAGTGAATTCGTCGCTGAGTTCGCCCAGGGGCTCGAGACGGTCCTGAATGGCCTGAGCGGCCTCTGCCCGGCGCTCTGCAGCAGCCTGCCAAGCATCGGACAGGGCTTGCTCTGCTTCCGCCCGCCGCTGGGCGGCAGCCTGTCGGGCTTCCGACAGAGCAAACTCCAGACGGGCCTTCTGGGCTTCCTGCCGCTGAAGCTGTTCGGCCTTGAGCGCCTCCAGCTTCTCGGTAAGTTCGTCCTGAATGGCGTGGAGCTTCTCCAGACGGTTGCCAATCTGAATGGCGCTGCGGACGGACAGCACAATGTCCGCCGTGTAAATTACAAACAGCGTCAGGGCCAGGGGAATCAGAAGGTGACGGTCCATAAGCCATTCCAGAGGCGGAAATACCCGGGGCTGGATCCCGTAGCGCAGTACCAGGCAGGCCAGGCCAAAGAGCAGGGAGTTGAGCAGGCACACGCGCCCGTTTAAATTGAACCGGCGGCGGGAATAGTCCCACCATCGCATGTGGAAGAGCTTCTCCATGGCGTAGCTGGTGACATACTCAACGGCAGAGGTGAGAACCATCCCCACCAGAAAAGTGGCGATAGGGCTGTTCCACCGATTTCCCATAACCAGCAGCACCAACAAGGCACCGTGGCCGTAGATGGGGCAGAGGGGACCATTGAGAAAGCCCCGCTTCTCACAGAGTTTTCGCTGTCCGATGGAACAATAGATCATCTCGCCGCACCAGCCCAGGAAGCTGTAAAACAACAGCAGCAAAAAGACAACAGCGGCGTGGCTCAGAAAAGGAAACATAAAATTCCTCCATAGGAAATAACCGAAAGTGGATCAAAGCTCCACAAAATGAATGTTGGAAACATTGGCTTTTCGCAAAAAGGCGGCCTCACGATGCTGACAGGTGAAGAGCAGAATCTGGCGTTCCCGGGCCAGCTGGGCAAGATAAGTCAGGGCGGCTTCCATACGGCCGTCATCAAAGGTGATCAAGGCATCGTCCAGCACCAGAGGTGCCTTCTTCTCCTGGGGCAGTACCAGATCACAGATGGCCAGCCGCACCGCCAGATACAGCTGGTCTGCAGTTCCCTGACTCAGCTGGAAGGTTTCCCGGGGAAGAAGAGAGCCTTTTTCCTGGGCTGACGGGATCAGTTCCTTGTTCAGCAAAACCTTATTATACTTCCCTTGGGTAAGTTTTGTAAAGATTTCCGCAGATTTTTCTCCCAGTGCCGGAGAAAATCGCTTCTGCAAACTTACGTTGGACGTCTCCAGTACCTGGGCGGCCAGGGAAATGGCGTCGTATTCCGCTTGGAGGGAGCGGCGCTGCTCCTCCTTTTCCGCCAGATCTGCCTCCAGCTGGGCTCTGTCCCCGAGAGCCTGACTTTGCCCCTGGGCGGTGTGCAGACGGCGGCGCAGCTCCTCCAGCCGGGCAGCATTAGCGGTGCGCTCCGCCTGAAGCTGGGACCGGGACAGAACCGGACGTTCTATCGTCTGGGGCAAATCTTCTGCGGCAGAGCCACGGCGCAGCTCCCACCGGAGAGCGGCGGCTTCTGCCTCGCGATCTGCCTGCGCGGCGGCCAGACGGCGGGCCAGAGCGCCCTCTACAGCGATGCGGGCATCCTCTGCATCGGCAGCGTGGGGCTGGAAGGTGTGGACCTGAGCCATTGCCCGCTCCAGGCCCTGCTGCCAGCGGGCTGCGGCGGCTTCTGCCAGGACGGAGGTCCGCTGCCAGACTTCCCGGGCAGTATCGGCTTCCTCCTTTATAATGGTATAGGTTTCTGCTTCCTGCTCCTGCCTCCGGCGGAGGACAGCCTGATCCGCCTCCCAGCGGGCGCGGCGATTCCGGGTAAGCAGGGTGTTGGCCAAAATACCCAGCAGCAGGATACCGCAGCCTGCGGCTGCACCGACAGACCAGCTCCCTGCCAGAGAGAGGAGGACAGCGGCCAGAACACCTGCGGCCAGCGCCAGCAAAGGGAGCAGTATACCGGACTTGGGCGGTGACGGAGGGAGATCGGAGGACGCGGGCACCGGAGAGGCAGAAAGCCGACTTGCCGCCGCTTCCCAAGCGGCCTTGGCCTGCTCCGCTTCCTGGGCAGCGTCGGAAGCAGCATCCTCGTCCAGCACCAGATTGTCCAGAGCACCCCGGAGAGCCTCCAGCTCCGCCTGAGAGGGAAGAGAGTGGACATCTGCAGAGAGAGCTTCTGCCTTCTTTCGCGCCTGTTCCCAAGCCTCTCTGGTGGACAAGGCCTCCCGGATCTCTCGGGCACGGTCCGCTGTGTCGTGGAGAGCCAACTGGCGGTCCAACTCCTTTTCCCGCTGTTCCAGCCGGGCCTGCTGCTCCCGACAGTCGCTGATCTCTCTTTCGCGATCAGCCATCTGATCCAGAATGTTGCGCAATTCAGCGCATTCCCGCTCCAGCTGAGGAATCAGACCGGTGGATCTGTTGGACCGGCGGCGGGTCAGCTGGCGGTGCAGACGCTCAGCGGCAGCGGTGTAGGAGGTATCCTCCTCGCCCGTGGTGATCAGGGATGCAATCCGCTGCTCCAAAGCTTCACTGTGGTCTACAGTCAAACCGGACTGGCGGATAAAAGCGCTGCGCTCATAGACCTCTTGGGGGACACCCAGCAGCTCCTCACCGCAATTGGCGGAGGTAAGCCAGGGGACGGGCTCGGAGGAGCCGGTGTAGAGGGCTGAGAAAGCGCCCATAGGGGCGTTGGCTCTGGCGGTCCGCCGGAGGATGGTCAGATCCTCGCTGCCGGTGGTGAGAGTCATGCGGCCCTCCATGGCGCTACCGCTCCAGGGGAGATATTTCCGCTTGTCTGCCTGCGGGCTGCGGTCCCGGGTATTGAGACCATAGAACATCACCCGCAGAAGAGCGGTCCAGGTGGATTTGCCGCCCTCGTTGGGTGCTTCAATAATATTAAGACCGGGACCTAGGTCCAGCGTCTTGTTTTCCAGCCGCCCAAAGGTGGCGGCCAGCTGGTGGATGCGCATAGGAAGCCTCCTGTTAGATCCATATCTTGGGGATTATAATAAGTATGTATACTATATCACGAAGAGGGAAAAATGTCTTTGGCCGGACCTGAAAAAAAGTGGAAAAATTTCGAAAAAAGGAATTGACAAAGTGGGAGTGGTCTGGTATAGTAAGCAAGCTGTCTGAAACGCGGCGGTCGTGCCAGCGTCGAGAGCAAAAAGTTTTCAACGAAGTAAAAAAGCACTTGACAAATCCTGGAAGTTCTGATACACTAGATAAGCTATCTGGGATACGGCGGAAACGCCAGTGTCGAGAGCGAAAAAACTTCGAGCGAAGCGGAAAAAGTGCTTGACAAACTCAGGAAGCTCTGGTAAAATAAATGAGCTGTCTGAGAGAGCGGCGAAAAGCTGCGACAAGCGCCGAAAAAACTTCGAAAAAGT
>CALXGE010000114.1 GCA_944387775.1 uncultured Oscillospiraceae bacterium
GCCCGGACAATGCCTTTTTCGCCGAAAACCACAGGGAAACTGTTGTCGGGGGTCACGCCGAAGTCCGGAAGATCCGGTACGTTGTCCACATAGTGGTGCATGCAGCCCATACCGGTCTCCTCGTTGCAGCCCAGGATCAGATGGACCTTGCACTTGGGCTGGGGCACCAGAGAGCTGGCGATCTCCATGGCGGCCAGGATGGCCACCGCGGGACCCTTGTCATCGATGACGCCCCGGCCGTGGAGCCGTCCGTCCTTGATGGTGGCGGTAAAGGGATCTGTGAGCCAGCCCTCGCCGGCGGGAACAATGTCCAGGTGGGCCAGGATGCCGAAGATTTTGTCCCCGGCGCCGCACTCAATGCGGCCCACCTTGCCCTCAAAGTCCCTGGTGACGAACCCGGCGTTCCGCCCCATCTCCAGGGCGTAATCCAGGACCCGCCGGACCTCGGCGCCGTAAGGGGCGCCGGGGGCGGCGGTGTCAGGCTGCTCGATGGAATTGACCGAGACCAGTTTGCTGGTCTGATCGATGATCTGCTGGCGCTTGGCCTCGGCAAGTTTCAACCAATCCATAAGCAAGTATCCCTCTTTTATTATCTGCGGCTGGCCTTGAAGCGCTCCAGATCCTCCATGGTCAGGCGCTTAATGACTTCCACGATGGTGTTGACCATGGCCACATAGCGATCCTTGTGTACCAGGGCACGGGGAGAGAGGATGTACAGGGAGGGAACGGACAGGCAGATGGTCACCACGCCGTCGAACAGACGATGGATCTCATGGGCCTCGCCGCCGCCGTAGTTCTGCACGATGATGTCCACGGGGTAGCCCAGATCACGGCCGGCCTTCTGGATGAAGCGGGACAGCTCCTGGTTGCCCAGAACCTTGCTGTCGTAGTGGCGGATAACCACGCCGCCCTGGAGCTTGTGGCCCTCGGGATCACAGCCGGGGAAGTCGTCGCACTTGGCCACGTCCACGGTGATGGAGATGTCGGGATGGACACGGTAGCCGCAGGTCTTACCGCCGCGGTAGCCAACTTCCTCCTGAACGGTGCCGCAGACAAACAGCTCACAGTCGTGATCCACGCCCTTGAGCTCCTTGAGCACGTCGGTGATGATGTTGACACCCACGCGGTCGTCCCAAGCCTTAGCCATCATGACGTCGGGATCGGCCATTTCCTTGAACTCCACGTTCAGAGTAACAGTGTCGCCCTTCTGAATGCCCAGGGCCTCTACATTCTCTCTGCCGCGGACACCGGTATCCACGTACAGCTCGCTCATCTTGCGGACGCGGCCCTTATCAGTATCCTCGTCGGGGAAGTGAGTGCCGATCAGGCCCAGGACATCGCCCTTCTCCTCAGTGTGGATCAGGACCTCCTGGCCCAGCAGGGTGTGGGTCCACCAACCGCTGGGGGACATGATGCGGAGGATTCCGCTGGGCTCAATCTTATTGACGATGAAGCCGATCTCGTCGGTGTGGGAGGAGAGCATGACACGGGGGCCCTTTCCGTTGCCGTGCTTGACACAGATCAGGGAACCCTGGTTGTCATAGTCGAACTCATCGGCATAACCTTCCAGAGCCTCTTTCATCAGGCGGGTAACAGGGCGCTCGCTTCCGGAGATGGCGCCGGCATTGGTGATGGCGGCAATGCGCTTCAGATCCATTTTCTCTTTGGTGAACATTGTTTACCTCCCAGAATAAAAATGATATTTAGTATAAATGTTGTGACAGATAGCCAAAGCAGGTGGCTAGTATGTTCATATTATCCTATGCCCTCCAAAAAGTAAAGACTTTTAATAAAAAATTATCAGATTTCTGAACAAAAAATTTTTACGAAAAATAAATAAATAAACACTACAAAAAATATTTTTGATTTTGCATATTTAGGGAAGAAAAGTTTTTGTTTTATTCTAAATTTTAAAAATTATGGTAAAAAATTACATAATAAGAAACGGAGATTCGTTGACAAAATACAGAGCCTGCTATATTTTTATTGACAATATGATAGTTATTTCTTATAATGATCCACAACACCAGACGCCTGTAAAGCCACACTTGCAGGTGATCTACTTTAAAGCACACAATTGGGCGTCAGACAATTGTACGCAAGGCAGATACACACATGCAGACGGCTGAAAGCAAAGGAGATGATACTTTTGATAAAGTACATTCTGAAACGGGTCGCGATTGGTTTAGCGACGCTCTTTATCCTGACGACGGTGGTTTTCGTGCTGATGAAGTCCCTACCCGGCGGTCCCTTTGACTCTGAGCGGGTGACGGATCCCCGTGTTATCGAGATCATGGAGCGCGCCTACAACCTGGATAAACCTTATCACATTCAGTATCTTCTCTACCTGAGGGATTTGCTGCAGGGTAATCTGGGCGAGTCCTTTAAAAAATCCGGCATTACGGTCAACAGTATGATCGTTCGCCTGACGCCCACCACAATGAAACTGGGCCTGGTAGCCATGGTAGTGTCGATTGTGTTTGGCTTAACCCTAGGCATTATATCGGCACTAACAAAGAAGCAATGGGTGCGAAGTATTATCGTAGTCTTTGCCACTATAGGCGTCAGTGTCCCGGGCTTCCTCTTGGCGTTGCTGATGATCTATGCTTTTACAGTGCATCTGCACATACTGCCCACCATGGGCCTGACGTCCTGGAAACATTACATCATGCCTTCCCTGGCTCTGAGTTTTTCGCCGGTGGCATACATGACCCGTATGACCCGCTCCAGTCTTAGCGAGGTGCTGCGGCAGGACTATATTACCATGGCTCGGGCCACCGGCCTCTCCAAGCTGGACGTGATCATCCGCCACGCGCTGAAGAACGCCATGCTGCCTATCGTTACCTACCTGGGGCCCCTGATCTCCGGCTTGCTGACGGGCAGCTTCGTCGTGGAGACGATGTTTGCCATTCCCGGTATTGGCCGTGAGTTTGTCTCCGCCATCACCGGCCGTGACTATCCCGTCATCATGGGCCTGACGATCTTCATTGGCGCCTTTGTTATCGTAATGAACCTTGTGTCCGACATTGCCGCTGCGGTGGTGGATCCGCGCATCCGGCTGGGCAGCAAATAAGAAAGGGAGTTGGCGATGGATTACAAAGTTTTGGCGTCTCCGGAGGAACTCAAGGAGCTTGAGTCTCTGTCTCAGGATGCATTTAAAAAGATCCCGGAGGACGAGAAGAATTCCGAATATATTGCGGCAGAAAGTCTCACCTATTTTGCAGATGTGTGGCGCCGCCTGACCAAGAACAAGCTGACGGTTTTTGGCATGATTATTTTGCTCATCGTCATCATCTTCGCGATTCTGGGGCCCATTATTTCCGGCTATACCTATGATGGGCAGGATCTGATGATGCGCAATGCGCTGCCCAGCCTGCAGCACTTCTTCGGCACCGACAAGTTTGGCCGCGATATTTTCACCCGCGTCTGCTATGGTGCCCGCATCAGTCTGACCATCGGCTTCAGCGCCGCACTGATCAACCTGGTCATCGGCACCGTCTACGGCGGTATCTCCGGCTATGTGGGAGGCCGGGTGGATCTGATTATGATGCGCCTGGTGGATATTCTCTACGCTATCCCTTCCACTATGTATGTTATCTTGATCATGGTGGTTTTGGGTGCTAATATGTACTCCGTGCTGGTGGGTATCTGTATCTCCTCCTGGGTGGGCATGGCTCGTTTGGTTCGCAACCAGGTGCTCACCCTCAAACAGCAGGAGTTCGCCATGGCGGCGAAGGTCCTGGGTGCCAGCCACCGTCGGATCCTCTTCAAGCATCTGATTATCAACAGCATGGGCCCCATCATCGTGAACTTCACCTTCATGGTGCCCTCCGCCATCTTCACCGAGGCCTATCTGAGCTTCATCGGCGTGGGCATCTCCGCTCCTATGGCCAGCTGGGGTACCCTGGCTCAGGATGCCCGTCCTCTGCTGGACAGCTATCCCATCCAGATGGTGTGGCCTGTCGTTGCCATCTGCATCACCATGTTCGCTCTGAACTTTGTTGGTGACGGCCTGACCGAGGCGCTGGATCCCAAGAAAAAGTAAGGAGGAGCAGGCTGTGTCAAAGTTGTTAGAAGTCAAAAATCTGTGTACGGAGTTCTCTTCCAAGAGCGGCACTGTCAGAGCGGTGCGCAATGTCTCCTGGAGTATTGAGCAGGGCGAAGTTCTGGGTATCGTTGGCGAGTCCGGCTCCGGCAAGAGTGTGAGTATGCTCTCCATCATGGGCCTTCTGGCAGATAACGGGAAGGTCACCAGCGGTGAGATCCTTTTTGAGGGGAAGAACCTGTCCCCTGCCAATCTCAAGACCAAGAGCGAGTGGAAAAACTACGATAAGATGATGCAGAAGATCCGCTGCAAGGAGATCGGTATGATCTTCCAGGATCCTATGACATATCTGAACCCGGTCCTCCGCATCGGCACACAGATGACCATGCCTCTCATGCACCACTTCGGCATGAGCAAGGAGGAGGCCAAGAAGAAGGCCATTGAGATGATGGCCAAGGTAGGCATTCCCAGCCCGGAGCGCCGGTTCCGCCAGTATCCCCATGAGTTTTCCGGCGGTATGCGCCAGCGCATCATCATCGCCATCGCCCTCTCCTGCAACCCCAAGCTGATCATCGCCGACGAGCCCACCACGGCTCTGGATGTGACCATTCAGGCCCAGGTGTTGGAGCTGATCAAGGAGCTGACCGAGGCGTCCAAGGCCTCGGTGATCATGATCACCCACGATCTGGGTGTAGTGGCCTCCCTGTGCAACAAGATCATCATCATGTACGGCGGCAAGATTGTGGAAGCCGGCAACGAGCGGGAGATTTTCTACGATCCCAAGCACCCCTATACCAAGGGACTGCTCAACAGTATCAACAATCCCGATGACGATGATGACACCAAGCTGGAGTCCATCCCCGGCTCTCCCCCGGATTTGCTGGCTCCGCCCGCCGGCTGCCCCTTCGTGGACCGCTGCGAGCATGCCATGTATGTCTGCCGGGATAAGCCGCCCCTGACGACCCAGTTCTCCGAGAGCCACACCTGCAGCTGCTGGCTGTATCAGAGGAAAGGCGAGGTGAAGAGCGATGGCTGAAAATATTCTTGAGGTACGCAACCTCTGCAAGTATTTTGATATTACCCGCGGCGCGTTCAGCAAAAAGCAGGTCCTGAAGGCAGTGGACAACGTCAGCTTCGACGTGAAGAAGGGTGAGACCTTCGGCCTGGTGGGCGAGTCCGGCTGCGGCAAGACCACCTTGGGCCGTACCATTGTACATCTTTATAAGCCCACCTCCGGTACCATTAAGTTCCGGGGTGAGGATATTACCGCTGCCAAGGACGAGAAGGAGTTCATGAAGTATCGTCGGCACCTGCAGATGATCTTCCAGGACCCCTATGCCTCCCTGGACCCTCGTATGACGGTAGGCGAGATCATTGCCGAGCCCATGCACATCCACAAGCTCTATACTCCCGCCGAGCGGAAGGAGCGGGTGGCCCAGCTGCTCAAGACCGTTGGCCTGAATCCGGACCACATCAGCCGGTTCCCCCATGAGTTCTCCGGTGGCCAGCGCCAGCGTATCGGCATCGCCCGTACCTTGGCACTGGATCCTGAGTTCATTATCTGTGATGAGCCTATCTCTGCTCTGGACGTCTCCATTCAGGCCCAGATCATCAACCTTCTGGAGCAGCTCCGGGACGAGCGTGGTATCTCCTACATTTTTATTGCCCATGACATCAGCATGGTCAAGCACATCAGCCAGACCATCAGCGTCATGTACTTGGGCAATATTGTAGAGACCGGTGGCTGCAACGAGATCTATCACCATCCCCTGCATCCCTATACCAAGGCTCTGCTCTCCGCGGTGCCGGTGCCTGATCCGGATGTTGCAAAGAGCAGAAAGCGCATTCCTCTGGAAGGCGAAATTCCCAGTCCCCTGAATCCCCCCAGCGGCTGCCCCTTCCGCACCCGCTGCCCCTACGCCCAGAAGATCTGCGCGGAGGAGAAGCCGGCGCTGCGCGAGGTGGGAGGCGGCCGGCAGGTCGCCTGTCACGTGATCGACTGACGGGCAGACCTTTCCACTCGGTAAATCGCTGGCTTTTGGACAGTGATTTATACATTTCGTAACAGGAGGAAAGAAAATGAAGAAGACAACATGGCAAATGCTCTTGTCCCTTG
>CALXGE010000115.1 GCA_944387775.1 uncultured Oscillospiraceae bacterium
TTTCGATGGCCTGGGGCTGGTCCCCGGCGGGCTTGTAGTCGGATATTACTTCAAAGTTTGCCATGGCGGGCCTCCTTTTTGCCGGTGCCACCGGCGGAGTGGTTTGCCGCCGGACTTTGGCGGCGTCAGAGGAAGGTTCCTCTGAATGTCTCTTTTTTGATTTTCGCTCTGCGCTGCATCCGAAGCCAGCCGCTTCGGGCTATGGCTTCCGGGGCTCCCCGCCCCAAACCCGGGTAACTTTTTGTACGCACAAAAAGTCACCAAAAAGGCGCTGGGGAGACCCCAGACCCCCTTTGTTTGCCCAATCGGACGCTCCAAAGTTTGCTACCCGGTTTCCACTGAATTTCCGCGGAGCCTCTGGCTCCCTCGTAATCGGTGCGGTGGGTGTCCCACTTCGCCTGACGGCCCTCGGGCTGAGGGGTGTTTCTTGCCGCATAAAATAGATTCATCTATCCCTTCAAAAGGGCGTCAGCCGAAGCCGGACCAGATACCCGCCACAGACCAGATCCCCGGAGGAATTGGTGGTTCAGTGGCAGCGCAGCAGCAAGGCTTATCCAGACTGATTGGACAACAGCGGGGGTCCAGCCCGAAGAGGGCTGGCGCTTTTTCGGTTCACTTTTGTGCGTACAAAAGTGAACCCGGGGTGCGGGGGCGGAGCCCCCGTCGATCAGCACCCGAACACCGGCTACAGCAACCCCTCCTGCCGAAGAGACACATAGTCATCATCTGCCACAATGATGTGGTCCGCCAGGCGGACATGCACCGCCTCCAGGGCCTCTTTGACCTGTAAGGTGGCAATTTTGTCCTCGTGGGAGGGCAGGGCCACGCCGCTGGGATGGTTGTGAGCCAAGGCCACCAGCACCGCGTTGCACAAAAGGGCGTTTTCTACGATTTTGCGCAAGTTCAGCCCTATGCTGGCGGCGTCTCCCTCGCACACCTTCCGGCAGGAGAGGAGCCGCCCCTTGGCATCCAGGCACAGCTGGTACATGACCTCGGATGTCTGGGCCACAAACTGCTCTACAAAGAATTCCCCGATCCGCTCGGTGGTATCCAGTATCACCTCGTTTTGGGTGATGGAGGCCCTGGCCCGGCGGTAGACCTGGGGCACCAGCTTCAAAAGCAGGGCGGCATTGGCGCCCATACCCGGCACCCGCTCCAGCTCCTCCACCGGGGCGGAGAGCACCGCGTTCAGACTCCCGAAGCGATCCATCAGGGCGTGGGCGATGGGATTGGTGTCACGCCGGGGCACGGCGTAGTAGAGCAGCAGCTCCAACACCTCATGGTCGGCGAAAGCATCGATGCCGTGGTCGCGAAACTGACGGCGCTTGCGGGCCCGGTGGCCGCTGTGATCGGTCATGCTTTCCGCCTCCCTCCGGCAAAAATCTGCCCTGTGACCTTAGAAAAATACTGTCCTGATATTGTAACACACAAACATATGTTTCACAAGAGCTTTTTGCCTTTCAAAAGTGCGTGGAGAAGTTCTTACCTGGATTTTACGATCCCCTGCCGGAAAAAAGGTTGACAGCGCCGGGAGGGCGGGCATAATATGAATTGATATGTATTTTTCCCGGCGAAAGAGAGAGAATATCCCCCGGACAGGGAGAGAGGAGGCGGCCACATGCTTGATCTGGAAGACGGCGTGTTTATGGATCAAGTGGAAGAATTAGTGGAAGGCAAGCGCTGGGCCCAGCTGCGGGATATGCTTCTGTTGTTGGAGCCTGCGGATATTGCCCTGATCCTGGACAAGCTGCCGGAAGATCGGCTGCCCCTTCTGTACCGCCTGCTGCCCAAGGAGACGGCGGCGGAGGTATTCGTGGAGATGGACCCCGACGTCCAGGAGCTGCTCATCAAGACCTTCTCCGATACGGAGCTGAAAGAGGTGCTGGATGAGCTGTACGTAGACGATACCGTAGACCTCATTGAGGAGATGCCCGCCTCAGTAGTCAAGCGGATCCTCAAGCACACCGACCCGGAGACGCGCAAGAGCGTCAACGAGATATTAAAATATCCGGAGGACTCCGCCGGGTCCATCATGACCACGGAGTTCGTGGACCTGAAGCGGGACATGACGGTGGAGGATGCTTTCAAGCGCATCCGCCGCACGGGTATCGACAAAGAGACCATCAACATCTGCTATGTCACCGATCCCAGCCGCCACCTGTTGGGGCTGGTGTCCATCCGCACCCTGCTGCTGGCGGAGGAGGACGAGGCCATCGAGGACATCATGGAGACCAACGTCATCTTTGCCACCACCCTGGAGGACAAGGAGGACGTGGCCCAGCAGCTGAGCAAATACGACTTTCTGGCCATGCCGGTGGTGGACAAGGAGAGCCGCCTGGTGGGCATCGTCACCATTGATGACGCTATCGATGTCATGGAGGAGGAGGCCACCGAGGACTTCGAGATCATGGCCGCCATCACCCCTACTGACAAACCCTACCTTCGCACTGGGGTGTGGGAGACGGTGAAGAGCCGCATCCCCTGGCTGATGCTGCTGATGCTCTCCGCCACCTTTACCGGCATCGTCATCAACAGCTTCGAGGATTCCCTGGCGCGGTGCTCGGTGCTCATCGGCTTTATCCCCATGCTCATGGGCACCGGCGGAAACAGCGGCAACCAGAGCAGCGTGGCCGTGATTCGCGGCCTCAGCCTCAACGAGATCAGCTTCAGCGATCTGCTGGAGGTGGTATGGAAGGAGAGCCGGGTGGCGGTAGTCTGCGGCGTGCTGCTGGCCTGCGGCAACTTTGTAAAGCTCCTGGTGGTGGACCGCGGGCTGATGCAGAACACCGAGGTAACGCCGCTGGTGGCTCTGGTGATCTGTCTGACCCTGGTGTGTACCGTGTTCTGCGCCAAGGTGGTGGGCTGCATGCTGCCCCTGCTGGCGGAGAAGATCGGATTGGACCCGGCGGTGATGGCCGCCCCCTTTATCAGCACCATCGTGGATGTGCTGAGTCTGGTAATCTATTTTGCCTTTGCCACCGCCCTGCTGGGGCTATAGAAAGCAGAATAAGGCCGCCCTGCCGTGAGACCTGCGGCGGGGCGGTTTTTTTGCTGCCGGTACCCACCGGCGGGGGGAGGACATTGCCGCCTTACCAGGCGGCGGGGTGGGGCATCAGAGAATGGTTCCTCTGAATGTCTCTTTTTCAACCCTCCAGGCTGTTTTGCTCCGCAGGCCTACTTTTCCTGCGCGGAAAAAGTAGGCAAAAGCGCGCTGGGGAGACCCCAGTCCCCCTTTGTTTGTCCAATCGGTCGGGATAAGCCTTGCTGCTGCGCAGCCACTGAACTTCTGCTTTTTGGCATCTGATCTGTGGCGGGTTGCTCATCCCACTTCGGCTGTCGCCCTGTTAAAGGGATACGCGAATCTGATTTCTATGTCGAACTGCCTGCGGTTATCAGAACCACCCAGGCTCCCGCTAACAAAAAAGAAACACCCCTCATCCCGAGGGCCGTCAGGCGAAGTGGGATGCCCACCGCACCGATTACGAGGGGCCAGCGGCCTGCAGAATTTCAGTGGCAACTGGGCATCTCCGCAGCAGGCGTCCAATTGGACAAAATCGGGGTCCGGGGTGTCCCCGGCGCTTTTTTGGTGACTTTTTGTGCGTACAAAAAGTTACCCGGGGTCCGGGGCGGGTAGCCCCGGAAGCCGAAGTCTGAAGCGGCTGGCTTCGGAAACACCGGGGTTGGTAGACAGCCCGCCCCTCAAAAAATGTAAAAACTATTTGACATTTTGTCTTGAACCGTGTATACTCCAAAATGTCAAAAGAATTTGACATTCCTGAAGGGCAGCTGACCCGGGAAAACAGAAAGGAGAAGATACAATGACAACGGAAGCGATGCCCCTGGGGGCAATGATTTTTCTGATCGTAGTACTGCTGATCTTTGCTGCGATGGATATGGTCATGCTGGTGACATTGCTGCGGCCCGGCGATGAGCGGGGCCAGGTGGTGGTATGGAAAGCCAGCGCCTGGACGCTGCTGGCGGTGGTGGGAACACTGATCCTGGACGTGATCGAGAATTTTGTTCGCGGCCAGTACATGAGCGTCAATCCCTTTGTCCTGTTGGAGGTCACTGCCATCATCTACTGCGTAGCCCTGGTGGTGATCAAGAAAAGGCACGGTGGCTGATATGGAAAACTGTATCAGAGAGCGGCGCCGTGAGCTGGGGATCTCCCAGGAGGAGCTGGCCAAGCGCTGCGGCGTGTCCCGCCAGACAGTGAACGCCATTGAGAACAACAAGTACGACCCCACCTTGTCCCTGGCCTTTCGCCTGGCCCGGGAACTGGAAATGACCGTGGATGGGCTGTTTACCCATTCATAAGCAAACAAAATTTTTCATGCGATCTGCAGAACCCGTATCGTATAAAATTCTCCCCGGTGGATACACTAATCCCGGCGAAAGCCAAAATTAAGGGAATAGGGAGGATCTACGATATGAGCAATTGTGCTAACGGTTCCTGCACCCCCAACCGGTCCATCAAGTGCACGGTGAGCAACTGCGCTTACCACTGCGCGGACCAGCAGTACTGCGGCCTGAACAGCATCCAGGTGGGCACCCACGAGGCCAATCCCACCAAGAGCCAGTGCGTAGACTGCGAGAGCTTCAAGCTCAAGGGCTGAGGCGGCAGCGGCGGCAGAGCCGGGATATAGAGGCTCCGCCGCCGTTACATATGTCCGGGGAAAAGGGGGCGTCCATATGAAGCAGGAGAACCGGCAGCGGCTGGCGGGAGCTGCCGCGGGGCTGGTAAACGGCCTCTTCGGCGGCGGCGGCGGAACCGTCCTTCTGCCGGTGTTGACAAGGGAACTGGAGGGGCGGCATGCCTTTGCGGTGTGCGTAGCGGCCATGCTGCCCATGTGTGCGGTATCGGCAGCGGCAGGGATGTGGAACGCGCCCCCGGACCTGTGGCAGGCGGCTCCCTGCTTGGCCGGCGGACTGCTGGGCGGCATTCTGGGCGGCCTCACCTTTGGCCGGGTGCCGGTGGGGCTTCTGCGAAAAGCGGC
This sequence comes from uncultured Oscillospiraceae bacterium, assembly GCA_944387775.1. Lineage (GTDB taxonomy): Bacteria > Bacillota > Clostridia > Oscillospirales > Oscillospiraceae > Pelethomonas. The sequence continues at coordinate 4,998 of CALXGE010000115.1, forward strand.
GGGGGCCTTTATGGTCTATGGGGGGGTGCGGTATCTGCTGTGAAAGAGGCGATCCTCACCTTCCTCTGCGCCCTGGTGGCCGGGACCCTCTCCGCCTGGGGCGTAGGCGGGGGAACGCTGCTGCTGCTGGCTCTGACGCTGCTGCTGGATGTGGAGCAGCGCCAGGCGCAGACGCTGAACCTGCTGTTTTTTCTTCCTGCCGCGGGGGCGGCCCTGTTTTTCCACCGCCGCAATGGGGAGCTGGACACCGCTGCTGTCCGCCGTACCGCGATCCCCGGCGCCCTGGCGGCTCTGGTGGGAGCCGGAGCGGCCATGCTGCTGGATGTAGACCTGCTGCGCCGCCCTTTCGGTCTTTTTCTGCTGTATGCGGGAGGGACACTGCTTTTTTCCCGGGGAAAAGGCTTCTCCAATCAGAGGGGTGAAGAAGCGCCCCCAACGAAAAAAACACAATAAAAGGCGGCGAAGGCTAATGCCTTCGCCGCCCTGTGCTTTTGTGGATAATACTCAGCTGAGCCAGCCCGGCGGTTCGGTATCCGGGTCCTCCACAGGCGGAATTTCGCCGCCGGTGTCCACGGACCCGCCGGGATCCGTACCCGTATCGGTACCAGTATCGGTGCCGGGGGTGGTGCCGCCGCCCTCAGGCCGTCCGGCGATACCCACCAGGATGATCTCGTTGCGGCTCTTGTAGCTGCTCTTGGCCTCCACATTGCTGGAGATCAGATTGCCGTCACCGTCGTAGATATTCCGGTAGGACACCACCTCGTAGCCGGTATAGCCGCTCTGCTTCTGCTGCTGGGTGCCCCAGGGCAGGTCCTCCGTCTCCACGTACTCCGTCTGGTAGCCTGTGGAGCTGATGACCTCCCGGGTCATTTTCACCGTGGTATCGTCGGTCTTGGTGCCGTAGATACTGACGGTGATCTCGCTGTTCTCATAGCTTACGTCGATGCGGATGGGGTAGCCGGTGTTGTTCTTGAAGCGGAACTCCGGTCCGCCCCAGCTGACGGTGGCATCCATGCCCATGGTGATATAGCTGGGGGCGTAGCGGTGGGCATAGCGCTCCACGATCTCCAGATTGGCCAGCAGAGT
>CALXGE010000116.1 GCA_944387775.1 uncultured Oscillospiraceae bacterium
GGCACCGAGCTGCTCCTGGGCAACATCGCCAACACCGACGCCCAGATCCTCTCCCAGGGTCTCAGCGCCCTGGGCATCACTGTCCACTACCACACGGTGGTGGGGGACAATCCCCAGCGGCTCCGGGACGCCCTGGACATCGCCAAGACACGGGCGGACATCATCATCACCACCGGAGGCCTGGGGCCCACCTACGACGACCTCACCAAGCAGACCATCTGCGCCGCCTTCGGCCGGGAGATGGTCCTCCACGAGGACATTCTGGAGACCATCCGCTCCTTCTTCGCCAAGACCGGCCGCACCATGCCGGAGAACAACATCCAGCAGGCCATGCTGCCGGTGGGCTGCACCGTATTCGACAACCCCGTGGGCACCGCCCCCGGCTGCGCCTTCGAGGAGGGGGGCGTCCACGTTCTCATGCTCCCCGGCCCGCCCTTTGAGTGCCGGTATATGTTCGAGAACCGGGCCATGGCCTACCTCCAGTCCCTCACCGACGGCATCATCGTCAGCCACGAGATCCGGGTCTTCGGCATGGGGGAGAGCCATGTGGAGGAGAAGCTCCGCCACATCATGACCACCATGACCAACCCCACCCTGGCCCCCTACGCCAAGCCGGGGGAGTGCATGCTCCGGGCCACCGCCAAGGCCCCCACCGCCGCCCAGGCGGAGGAGCTGCTCGCTCCCATGGTACAGCAGGTGAAGGATATCCTGGGGGATGTGGTCTACGGCGTGGATGTAAGCTCCCTTCAGGAGGTGGTGTCCGCCCTGCTCCGGGAGAAGGGCCTCACCCTCTCCGCCGCCGAGAGCTGCACCGGCGGCCTCATCGCCAAGAACATCACCGATCTTGCCGGGGCCTCCCAGATCTTCCGGGGCGGCGTGGTGAGCTACACCAACGACGTGAAGGCAGACGTCCTGGGGGTGCCCCGGGAGACCCTGGATACCTACGGCGCCGTGTCCGAGCCGGTGGCCCGGGCCATGGCCGAGGGCTGCCGGAAGCTCTGCGGCAGCGACATCGCCCTGTCCGTCACCGGCCTTGCGGGCCCCGATGGGGACGACCGGGGCAACGAGGTGGGCACCGTGTACATCGCCCTGGCGGACAGTGAGGGCACCATCTGCAAAAAGCTCTCCTGCGGCATGGGCCGGGGCCGGGACCGGGTCCGCTCCTCCGCCGCCCAGAACGCCTTCGACATGCTCCGCCGCCGGCTCCTGGGCCTGCCCCTGTGACCAACAACACATCACAAATCGTTTCCGGCCTCTCCGCTTGCTTTGCGGGGAGGCCGGTTTTTTGTCCTCCGGGACAGCGGCACATGACCCATGTTAAATTTCTCCTCCGGGCACGGGCTTTCCTTTACTGCCATTTTACAATGGTCCGGTTGCGGATTTTACCGCTGTCTCCGTACAATAGGGCCGTACCAAAAACGGTCCAATATTTATCTATCCTGGAGGGAAGAAACACATGAAGAAAATCCTGAGCCTGCTGCTGGCCCTGTGTCTGCTGGCAGCTACCCTGGTGGGCTGCGCCGCCCCCGCCGCCGACACCGGCGCGGAGACCAGCGCCCTGGCCGCCACCACCGCCAATGTCTCCACCGGCAAGACCGAGACGAAAGTCACCGCTCCCAAGTACGTATTCCTGTTCATCGGCGACGGCATGAGCTATCCCCAGATCCAGTCCACGTCCGACTACCTGGGCGCCCTGAACGACGCCGACTACTGGCAGGCTGAGCCCAGTCTGGACGACAACAAGGGCGCCAAGTTGGACGGCCCCGAGTACCTCAACTTCATGAACTTTGAGGCCGCCGGTTCCGCCGTCACCTACGACTCCAACAGCTTCTGCCCCGACTCCGCCTCCACCGCCACCTCTATCTCCACCGGCCACAAGACCTACTCCGGCACCATCAACATGAGCGAGGACTACAAGACCGCTTATGAGACCATCGCCGAGAAGGTCCACGAGCAGCTGGGCATGAAGGTAGGCGTGATCTCCTCCGTGAACCTCAACCACGCCACTCCCGCCGCCTTCTACGCCCATCAGGCCAGCCGCAACGACTACTACGAGATCGGCCTGGAGCTCATCGAGTCCGGCTTTGAGTACTTCTCCGGCGGCGGCCTCCTGAAGCCCACCGGCAGCGACGGCAAGCAGGCCGACCTCTACACCCTGGCCGAGAAGGCCGGCTACAACGTGGTCAAGACCCAGGCCGAGGCCGAGAAGGTCACCGAGGGTCCCGTCATTATCATCGACGAGCATCTGGCCGACGGCGACGCCATGGCCTACGAGCTGGACCGCACCGAGGATATGTGGTCCCTGGCTGACCACGTGGAGAAGGGCATCGAGGTCCTGGACAACGACAAGGGCTTCTTCATGATGTGCGAGGGCGGCAAGATCGACTGGGCCTGCCACGCTAATGACGCCGCCTCCACCATCCACGACACCCAGGCTCTGGCCGACGCCGTACAGGTGGCCATCGACTTCGCTGAGAAGCACCCCACCGAGACGCTGATCCTTGTCACCGGCGACCACGAGACCGGCGGCCTCACCATCGGCTTTGCCGGCACCGACTACGACACTTATCTGAACCTGCTCAAGAGCCAGAAGATCTCCTTTGCCAAGTACGACAGCGACTATGTTGCCAAGTACAAGGAGAACAAGACCTCCTTTGCCGATGTCTGCAAGGACATCGAGAAGCTCTTCGGTCTCAAGACCCAGGGCGAGGAGGGGGACAAGCTGGTCCTCACCGCCTATGAGCTCGCCCAGCTCAAGACCGCTTACGAGAAGAGCATCAACGGCAAGGCCACCGGCATGGATCAGCAGCAGGAGTACGTGATGTACGGCACCTACGAGCCCCTCACCGTCACCATCACCCACATCCTCAACAACAAGTCCGGCGTCTCCTTCACCTCCTACAGCCACACCGGCCTGCCTGTGGCCGTCCTGGCTGAAGGCGTCAACGCCGAGGTGTTCAACGGCTACTACGACAACACCGAGATCTTCAACAAGCTGGCCGACATGCTGGCAGTGAAGTAATTCAGCAAGCTTTCTCCCATTTCTCTGCTCACCGGGTCCCGCCCCTCCGGAGGACGGACCCGGTGAGACCTGCGTTTTATGAAAGGAAGGATCACCCATGACATTTCCCCAAATTCTGCCCCTGGCCTGCCTGGCAGCCCTGCCGCTGCTGGCGGGGATTCTGTGGCTGCTCAACCACATCTGCTGCCTTACTGCCAGAACAAAGCACCTTTTTGCCGCTGCTGCGGGACTCCTGGCCGCCCTGCTGGTGGTCCTGTGGATGTTCCGGGGGGATTTCCCCGGCGATGTGCCCGTGGCCATGCTGTACCTGACCGTACTGGCCCTGATTCAGGCCTGGTTTCTGGGCGCCGACGGCGCTGCACAGTCATGAGGGGCCGCCTTACCGCCGGCTGGCTGCGGTACAACGCCCCGGTGCTGGTATGCCTGGCGGCGGTGATCCTGCTGCTCCTGCTGCCCACCGGCTATGAGGGAGCCCTCCTCTACCAGGAGGCGGAGCGCTGCTCCGCCCGGGTGGTGGAGGTGGACAACTCCACCATCATCGACACGGGCCTGGTCCGCTCCGGGGAGCAGCGGTGCACCCTGGAGGTGCTGGACGGCATCTTCAAGGGCCGCACCGTGGAGGGGGTCAACATGCTCAACGGCTCCCTGGAGCAGGACAAGCTCTTTGTCCCCGGGGACAAGGCCCTGGTGGTCATCAGCTACGACGGCGATGAGGTCCTCTCCGTCACCATGACGGACCACGACCGCTCCACCGGGGAGCTGGTGCTGGCGGCTCTCTTTATCCTGCTGCTGGTGGCCTTTGCCGGACGCACCGGAGTGCGGGCGGTACTGAGCTTTGTGGTGACGGTGCTGTGCCTGTGGAAGATCCTGGTGCCCCTGTACCTCAAGGGCTACAACCCCATCTGGGTGGGCCTTTTTGTAACGCTGCTGCTGACGGTACTCATCATCGCCCTGGTCTACGGCTTTGACCGGCGGTGTCTCGCGGCGGTGTCCGGGTCCTTCCTGGGGGTGCTGGTGACCTGCGTGCTGGGCCTTGTGTTCACCGACCTCTTTAAGATCCACGGGGCCGTCATGGCCTACTCGGAGAGCCTGCTCTACTCCGGCTATCAGGATCTGAGCCTGACCCAGATCTTCATGGCCGCCATTTTCATCGGGGCCTCCGGAGCCATTATGGACCTGAGCGTGGACATCACCTCGGCGGTATACGAGGTGGTGGAGAAGCGGCCGGACCTCTCCTGGCGGGAGGCCGCCAAGTCCGGCATGAACGTGGGCCGCAGCGCCATGGGCACCATGACCACCACGCTGCTGTTCGCCTACTCCGGGGGCTACATCGCCCTTTTGATGGTATTCATGGCCCAGGGCACCCCGGTAGAGCACATCCTCAACTACAAGTATGTGGCCTCGGAGCTGATCCACACGGTGGTGGGCTCCATCGGCCTTGTGACGGTGGCTCCCTTTACCGCTTTTTGCGCCGGTTTTCTCCTGACCCGGGCCCATTTCCCGGGAAAAGTGGTTGACAAAACGGGAAATTAAAGATAATATGGTATCGCTAATCTGGAAAACTGCGTGGATAAGGACGAGTACCCTGCGTGGCCCCCACAGAGAGCCGCCCGTTTTGGTGGAAGGGCGGAGGACGCGGCGCGGCGGGAAGATCCCCTTGGAGCAGCGGCCCCAACGAGGCCGGCGGGTTTCCCGCCGCCGCCCCCAGTAGGCGCCGCCGGGTGTGACCGTTACATCACAGGCTTGAGTGGCCCCGGTTTCCGGGGCAAGAAGAGTGGTACCGCAGAGGTCTTTCGCGCCTTTGTCTCTTTGTGAGGCAAAGGCGCTGTTTTGTTTTGCCGGCGGCACCGGCGGGGCTTTTCGGCGGATGGTACCGCCGAATGCACCTTTATCAGCCTTCCAGGCTGTTTGGGGGTATTCCGCGCCGTAAGCGCGGGTTACTTTGCCCTCGGCGGCAAAGTAACCAAAACGCCGCCGGGGGCACCCCGGACCCCGGTTTTCCCAATCGGACGCTTCCGGACTTGATGCTGCGCAGCCACAGAAGCGGCCAGATTCCTTCGGGCATCCGATCTGCGGCGAGCTGCGTGTCGGACTTCGCCTGACGGCCTTTTGAAGGGGCAGGCGAATCTTGGTTTCTATGTCGTGCTTCCTGCGTCTGCGGGAGACACTTCGGCTCCCGTCCGCAAAACAAGAAGCCACTTTCAGCCCGAGGGCCGTCAGGCGAAGTGCGTAACCCACCGCACCGGTTACGAGGTGGCCGCAGGCCCGGCAGAAATTCAGCGGCAACCGGGTATCCCCTTTGTAGGTGTCCGATTGGATAAAAAAAGGGGGCTGCAAGGTGAATTGGCCGAAGGCCAAGAGAGGGTGGCCTGGGCCAGGGTCTCCCCAGCGCCCTTTTGGGTACTTTTTCGGCGAGGGAAAAGTACCCCTGCGGAGCAAACCGACAAACAAAAAGGAAAAGAGAACTTCAGAAGGAAAATCCCCCATTCCGTATAAAACAAAAGGTAAAAGATAAAAATTCATCCGCCAGGAGGAAAGAACGACCATGGATTACAATAAGACCATCAACCTGCCCCAGACCGACTTCCCCATGCGGGCGGGCCTGCCGAGCCGGGAGCCCGGCATGCTGGAGAACTGGGAAAAGCTGGATCTCTACAACGAGCTGCTGAAAAAGAACCAGGGCAAGCCCCGCTTTGCCCTCCACGACGGCCCTCCGTTCTCTAACGGCAACCTCCACATGGGCCACGCCCTCAACAAGTCCATCAAGGACTTCATCACCCGGATGTACGCCATGCGGGGCTACTACACCCCCTACATCCCCGGCTGGGACAACCACGGCATGCCCATTGAGAGCGCCATCATCAAGGAGCAGAAGCTCAACCGCAAGCAGATGAGCGTCCCGGAGTTCCGCTCCGCCTGCCACGACTACGCCCAGAAGTATATCGACATCCAGATGGAGGGCTTCAAGCGCATGGGCGT
>CALXGE010000117.1 GCA_944387775.1 uncultured Oscillospiraceae bacterium
GCAAAGCCCACGATGGGGTCCGTGTTGTCCGCCGGCAGCACGTCCCGGATCATCAGACGGCGGTTGTCTCCGTCGTGGGAGATGACGCATTTAACGTGGAACTCGCTCTCCCGCAGGACCCAGCTCAGATCCCGGAGTACCGGATAGGGCAGGATGATGTTCTCCTGGGCGTAGCCGGTGGCCTCCTCCACAGCCCGGAGGAGCCGCTCGTTGTCCGGCATGGTGTCGTCCAGGGTGGGTTCGGTGAGCTCCAGAGGCAGGAAGCTCAGATCACTGCCGAAGGTGATGCCGGCGTCCATCAGCTTTTGATGGAGCTCCTCAAAGATGGCGATCTCCTCCGGGGAGCTGAGATCCGCCACCTTCATACGGCTGCGGTAGGCGGAGGCGATGTCCGGCACCTCGATGACCGCGTCGCCGCTGACCTGGGCCATACAGGCAAGCCGCCAGCCCGCGGCGTACTCCTCAGAGGTGATGTGGCGGTTGATAGGGGCGTCCAGATAGCCGGAGGCCAGCCGGACCCGGCACTTGCCGCACACGCCGTTGCCGGAGCAGGGGGCATCAATGGCCACGTTGGCCTTCCGGGCCACGTCGAGAAGCTTCTCTCCTGCGTTGGCGGAGATAACCACGGGGTCGCTGCCTTCTATCATGAATGTAATGGTAAACATAGACACACATTCCTTTCCGGTGTGTATGAAAAGGTAGGGACATACATGGATTTAAGTATATCCGGGGGTATGTCCTTTGTCAAGGAGAGTGTTAATTTTTTGGCAATTCCCCAAAAAGCTTTCGGTTTGTGGAAAAAACCGGCGCTGCACCCCAGCCTCCCGGGATGCGGAGAAGTATTTTGCCTCCTGTGGAGATATAAAAACGGGGGCCGCACATGCGGCCCCCGAAGGACACGGAAGATTACATGAGAGGATCCAGACCCAGCACGGGGTGACCCTTCTCAGTGAGGAAGCTGAGGAGCTCCTCAGGATCGGTGGTGACGGTCTCGTCGCCGATCATGGAGCAGAAGTCGTCGATGCCCAGCATCTCCTTGGCGGTGGCGTTGAGCCGGGGGGCCACGTCGTCCTTGAGCTCCTTGGGCATCCAGACGATGCGGGCCACGCCACCCTCAGCGGCAGCGAACTTCTTGGAGGCGATGAAGTGACGACCATGGCCCATGAAGCCAGGGGTCTGCACGCCGCCGCCGGTCATGGAGGCCAGCTCGCCGAAGGTCATGCCGGTGGGGGTCATGCCCTTGTACTCACGGTTGACGATGATAAGGCCGTTGGAGAAGGGCTCGATGCCGCAGATGCACTCGAAGCAGCCGCAGGAGGTCATGGGGTCCTCCATGATGGAGTACAGGCTCACATGCTCCAGAGCGCCGTGGGAGGCCTCGTGGACCATCCGGTCCACGTCGGGATAGTAGCCCTTGACGGGATCGGTGCAGCCCTCCTTGCTGATGGGCTGGCAGGGACCGGCGTCGTTGAGCTCCTTGGTGGCCTTGGCGTCCAGCCAGCTCACGGCGCCGCACAGGCCCAGACGCTCAGGCGTCACCACGCAGCAGTGGCTGGGAGCGAAGGACTGGCAGAGAGTGCAGGTATAGAACTGATCCACGCTCTCGTCGGTGAGGGAGCCCAGCCGGTCGTCACGGGCGTTGTAGGCGGGCATGGCCTCCTCGTCCAGGATGCGCTTGGCCTCGGCGGGATCGGTAACCAGAGTGACCTGGCACTTGTCCACCACGGCGTCAAACTCATCCATGATCATGTAGTAGAGAACCTCGCCGAAGTGGTGCATACGCAGGCCCTTGGCAAAGGCGTCCTTGCTGATGCGGATACGGATCTGGTTGCGCTGGCCGGTGTGCATCACACCCTCCATGTAGTTGAACCAGGCGTGGATCTTACGCTCGATGACAGACTCAAAGTCCTTCTGCATCTTGGCGCCGGCCACCTCGATGTAGGTGGCGATGGGGTACTCCACCTCACCGCTGTCGATGTCGGGGCCCACGATGGTGATCTTGTGATCCTCCACCTGGTCCATCTCCCGCATGGTCACCAGCTCGCAGGTCACGTTCTTGCTGGACCAGAACTCCACCTGCATGTCGTTCTTGCGGATGATCTCACCCTCAAAAGCGGCGGCAAAGGCCACGGGGATGGGCAGCTCCTTGACCTTGATCTTGATGTTGCGCATAGCCAGGGAGTGCTTGACGGTCTCGGTGTGGTCGCCCACATACTCCAGAGCGCCGGGGACCTGGAGATCGCCGATATCCTGGTCCACGATGACGGGGAAGCCCAGGGCAATGGCGCCGGCACCGGCGGAGACCACCACCTCGTTGAGGGGGCCGAAGGTGTTGACAAAGGCGGGAACGCGGTCCTTGGTGTACTTGAGGAGAGCACCCAGATCGCCGGCCTGGACGTTGCCGAAGATCAGGGCTGCACGGATGGCCACGGTGACCACGTGAATGACGCTGGTGACGTCGTGGCCCAGAGGCACCACGCGGAACTCAAGGCCCATCTTCACACCCTCAGCGGCGGCCTGCTCGATGCAGTCGCCGATCATGAAGGTCATAATGCCCTTGGACTGGTAGTCCTTCACCACGTTGGCTACGTCGGCAGCATTGTCCGCCTTGCCCAGCACCACAGCTACGCCGGGGATGTCACCGGTAACCAGAGGCACGCCCAGGGAGCGGATGATGGGATCGGGCACAAAGCCGATGCCGGAATCCTCAGCGTAGGGGTCACCGCCGCCTACATACTTGAGGCCCTCGATAATCTCAGCGCCCACAGCGGTGGCGAGACCGGCATTCAGGGCCTGTCCGATATCGTCCTGATTGGTGATGAGGCTCTTGAGGACGCCCACACAGGCGGGCAGATCCCCCAGGGTCTTAACCTTTACGCCGGTGGCGGCGTAGATGGTGGGGAAGAAATAAGCGGTGTCGGGGAAGGCCACGGGTGTGTCGGCGCCATGCTTGGCAATGGCGTCGTTGACAGCGCCCTCGGTGAGCCCCGCCACGGCGTTGGAACCGGCATAGATCAGGTCAGTCAATGCACTCATAGGTTACAACCTCCTCAAAATTCATATCCCTTTGGGATATATGCTCGATGGTACCAATATATCAAAAATCCCGCTTTTTGTATAGGGCTTTTCCGGCGGCGGGGGAAAATTTTTTCTATCCCGCCCGGGGGGATGGGCTGGCAAAGCTTTCCCGGGGCTTTGCCGGCTGGCAATGGATCAAAGGAAATGCGTTGCCTCTTGACAATGTCGATATTCGAGAATATACTAAAAACAAGAAATGTCGATATTCGAGAATAGGAGGTGGCTGCCGTGCCCAGAGCCAAATTCCAGACCCTGACGGAGCAGATGTATTATGTGCTTCTCTGTCTCAGCCGGGAGTGCTGCGGCATGGACATCATGGATCAGATCCCCGCCATGACCGGCGGGAGGGTACGGGTGGGGTCAGGCACCTTATATAACCTCCTGGAGCAGTTTCTGGACGCGGGAATGATCCGGGAGACCCGGTGTGAGGGCCGCCGCCGCAGCTATGTGCTCACCGATGAGGGGCGGCAGCGGCTGGAGGAGGAGTACCGTCGGATCTGCGCCCAGGGAGAGGACTACCGGCGCATTATGGGAGAGGAGGCTTCCCGATGAGAAATACAAAACACCAGCTGATCCCCTTTTCCGTATATGATCTGACGGGAATGGAACAGCACCTGGAGAAGATGGCCCAAAAGGGCTGGCTCCTGGACAAAATTTCAGCCCTGGGCTGGCGGTATCACCGGATCGAGCCCCGGAAGCTCCACTTTACCGTCTCCTACTGCCACCGGGCCTCGGCCTATGACCCGGAGCCTACAGAGGAGGTCCAGACCTTCCACGACTTCTGCGCCCACACCGGCTGGCACCTGGCGGCAGAGTTGGGGTCCATGCAGGTGTTTTACAACGACCAGGAGGACCCTACCCCCATCGACACCGACCCCAGCCTGGAGATCCAGATGGTGGGCCGTGAGGTAAAGCGGATGCTGCCCGCCCAGATCCTCCTGCTGCTCCTGGGACTCTGGATGGGCGGCTCCTGGTGCTACAGCCTTATCTATAAGCCTATCGATCTTCTGGCCAGTCCCACCAGCCTCTTTACCGGCGCGTGCTGGCTGGGCCTCTTTGTATGGTCTGTGACGGATATCTTGACCTATCTCCTCTGGCGGCGGAGAGCAAAAAAGGCGGCGGAGCGGGGAGAATTCGTCCCTACCCGCGGTTGTCACCGGATTATGCAGGTGGTCATGGCGCTGGTAATACTGGGGATCACCTATTACTTTGTCGCTGCCCGGCTGCCGGGGCTGCGCATCCTCACTGCCATCATGGTCCTGGGCTTCGCCGCGCTGTTTCTGGCGGTGAATGGTACCAAGGACTTCCTGAAAAAACGGAAGGTCTCCCGGCGAAAGAACCAGGCGGCCACCATCGCCGTAGACATACTTCTGGCGGTGGTGCTGATGGCGGGGATCTCCTACGCCACGATTACCCTGGCGCGGAATGGGAACTTTTCCCTGGAGGCGGATATCGAGCCCCCGCTCACCATCGCGGACCTGACGGGAGAGGAGGACTCCCGGTATGTTGTCCGCAGCCATGTGGAGGCCTCGGTGTTTCTGAAGGTTCGGGAGTTTACAGAGCGGTCCCACCCGGAGGAGAGCGTCCGCCTGCCGGAGCTGCGAACCAGGATCGTGGATGTGTATCTGCCGGGGGTCTATGACTTCTGCCTGCGAGAACTCCTCCATGAGCGGGACGGCTGGGAGGGTTTCAGCGACGACGGAACGGTGATCACGCCCTACTATGTGTATCAGGAGATAGATGCGGCCCCCTTCGGGGCACAAGCCGCCTGGCAGCGGTATGCCGGAGGGGAGAAGGGGGACCCCACGGGGGATTACCTCCTGAGCTACCCGGGCCGGCTGGTGACGCTGGAGTGTGACTGGAAACTCACGGCGGAGGAGATGGCTATAGTCGGAACGAAGCTGGCCCCGGAGGCGGCATAAGCCCCTTATCTTTGGTGGGAAATGTCTCCTGGCAGAGCCCGCCATTGACAACATTGTCGCCGGACGGTATAGTAAGAGCGATGATTTTGCACACCGGAGGATTGACCATGGAGAATATACATGACATTGCCCTGCAGGACTGCCCCCTCTGTCGTGGGACGGGCGCTCTGGAGGAGGAGGGCGGCTGGCTGGTGTACGTCCAGTGCCTGGACTGCGGCTGCCGCACTGTAGAGATGGCCTACCACTCGGAGGAGGAGCGCCGGGAGATGGCGGAGAAGGTGGCCCTCTCCTGGAACCTGGGCAAGGTGATCTACACCGGCCCCGGCGACTGAGCGCCTGCTTTGGAAAACGGTGCCGTCTCATTCGGAGCATAAAAGACCGGAGGAACCAAATCGGTTCCTCCGGTTTTTTGCTTATGGAAAGAGCTTTTTGCCCGAAGCGCCTTAGATCTCCAGGTAGGAGTCGGCGTACAGGGTGTGGTTCTTGAACACGTCGCAGCTCTTGATGGTCTCCATCAGGCGCAGGTCGCAGGGGTTGACGATAGCGGAGGTCAGACCCTGCATCATGCACATAGCCACCAGGGCGCTGTCCATGATGGGACGGATGTGCTTGGGCATACCGTTGGAGTTGTTGGACAGACCACCGGTGGACTTGAGGCCCTCGTCGGAGAAGGCCTTGATGGCGTTGAGAACGTCCATCTGCTTATCCTGCATGCCCTTGACCACCAGGAACAGGGGGTCGAACCACAGGTCGTCGGATTCCATGCCCAGGGCGAGGCCGCGCTCGAGCATGTTGTGGCAGTGCATCATGCGCTCCTCGTTGTCCTTGGCGATACCATCGGCAGAGCACAGGGCGATGACGATGGCGTCGTTGGCGGCGGCCAGGTTGATGTTGTCGATACGGCTGCCGGC
>CALXGE010000118.1 GCA_944387775.1 uncultured Oscillospiraceae bacterium
CTGGAGCGGCAGCTGCCCCTGTGCAAGGTGTCCGACGATTTCTACATTGGCGCGTTCATTATCTTCGGCGACGCTGAACTGACGGTGGCCTGCGCCAGCGAGCTGCTCAAGAAGATTCCCGCCGACAGCTACGACTATATGCTCACCGCCGAAGCCAAGAGCATTCCCCTGATCCATGAGATGGCCCGCCAGTCCGGCGCCAAGAAGTACTTCATCGCCCGGAAGGGTTCCAAGGTCTACATGCCCGATCCCATCCACGTGTCCGTCCGCTCCATTACCACGCTGCGGACCCAGGACCTGTTTTTGGGCGCCGATGACTGCGCCCTCATCAAGGGTAAGCGCATCCTGATTGTGGACGACGTGATCTCCACCGGCGAGAGCCTCCACGCCCTGGAGGAGCTGGTGAAGACAGCTGGCGGCACTGTCACCGGCCGGGCCGCCATTCTGGCCGAGGGCGACGCTCTGGGTCGTAAGGACATCACGTACCTTGCCCCCCTGCCGGTGTTCAACGCCGACGGCACTGTGAAGGAGTAATATCCCATGATACAGACACGGCGCGGAAGAAATTCTTCCGCGCCGTATTTTTTATTCCGCAGCCTTGATACGGGCTTACGCCCCTGTAAATGTGATGATGGGATACTGCTCCGTCACAGCGTCTGTCCTGTACTCATAGAAATTCCACACGTCCTCCCGGTCCAGACTGTGGTCGATCCGGGCCCCGTAGGTGAGGCCCGTCTCGTCGTAGACCTGGACCCAGAGGGAACAATTCCCATTGCCAGTGATGCCAGAGATGACCAGCCGCTCCCCGTCGTAGGCGCAGACGGTGTTATGCCACCACTCGTCCACATAGCCGTCCCCTCTGTCCCGGGTGCCGGATAGGGCCGGGGTATATACCCCGGCCTGTTCCTCCACCACCCGGAACATGTTGTCGGGACCGCTCATGACCATAAAGCCGTCCCCGCTGCCCAGGAGGGAGTAGGCGTCCTCCTCCCCCAGGGGGAAGATGGTCTCCCACTGGACGCACTGCCAGGTGTCCGTATCGAATACGGAGAGCTTCAGGGCGCCGTCCTCCCGGGCGTAGAGGAGCACCTGCCCCTCCGCTTCCCGGCTGAGCAACATGGGAGCGCTCCCCGGGGCCAGGGGGCAGAACATCCGCACATGCTCCAGGTCAAAGACGGGGTCCCCCTGCTCATAGTCCGTTTTCAATTCATCAGAGAAGGGAATGAAGTAGAGGCCGAAGCCGTCCCGGCAGGCCACCAGGTCCTTCGACACATCCATATCCTCACTCATCACAGCAATGGCCAGGCACACACCGTCCTCCACCACCACCGTCTGGCAGTCGAACCAGAAACGTTGGTTATCCGCGTCATTTGTCTCTACGTTATAGACCTGACCAAGCTCATCCTTGGTGACGCTGACCTCCACCATCAGGTCCTCCGGCACCCGCAGTCCGAAGTAGTCCGTGAGAGCCTGACACTCCGCCCAGGTGGCATATACATGGGATCTGCCCTCCTGATCCGGCAGATACAGCTCCACAGTCATGGGGTAGTAATCGTAGTAGTCCGCAAGGCGCACCGTCTCTGTCCGCGTCTCACCGTTCTCCGTCCGCTCCGCTACATCCGCCGCCGGCAGGACCATCATGGTAGCATCGTAAAGCCGACCGGGATCCTCAGTCAAAGCCCCGTCATACTCCGAAAAGTCGATGCCTCCGGTACTGCTCATGCTGAAGTTGATGCTGCCGGTGTAGATATCCACCCGGGGCTGGAGATCATTTTCCCAGGTCTTGCCCTTGGGATAGAAGGTAAACTCCGTCTTCGGGGCCAGCTCCACGGTCCCCAGGTCCACGGTGGTTTCCCAGCATGTCTGGGACCTCTGGTCTCCCACCGGCAGGGTCAGGGTGACGCCCGCCGCGGCGGCGGGGTCCCCGGCGATGAGATTGTGGGTGAGCGTAATATCATCCTCCGTACTGGTGAGATATCCAGCACCGGCGGTTAGGAGGCCCGCCGCCGTCAGGAGCAGCACCAGCAGAAAAATCAGCGTCCGCTTCATCCGTCCTCCTCCTCCCCGGTGAGCTCCGAGAGGGCCTTCCGCACCCGGTCGCTGCGGTAGTGGTAGGTCTCCTTTACATAGTCCATGAGGCTCCTACCGCTGTCCTCCAGCTCCCCGGTGGTCACATCCCCCACAATATGTCCCTGCCGCAGCAGCACTGCCCGGCCGATGAAGTGCTCCACCTCCTCCAGAAGGTGGGTGGAGAGGATCACCGTCTCCGTAGGCTCCAGGATGCCTAGGAGCACCTTGTAGAAGTCCTCCCGGTTGAAGATATCGTTGCCGGCGAAGGGCTCGTCCATGAGGATGTAGTCTGCCCCCTGGCAGAGGGCCAATATCACCTCCAGCTGATTCTTCTGGCCGGTGGAGAGCTTCCCCGCCGGGCGGTCCATGGGCAACTCGAAGAAGTCCATGAGTCCCTGGAACCGCTTTTCCCGCCAGCGGGGGAAGTGCATCTGGTAGAAATCCCGGTGGCCCGCCGGAGACAACGCCGGAAAAAAGGAGTGTTCGCAGGTGGCAAAGGACAGTCGGTGGATATTCTGCCGAGTGATGGGCGCGCCGTCCAGGGTCACCGTCCCCTGGTGCTTGAGGTAGCCCAGCACGCACTTGAGGAGGGTGGTCTTTCCCGCTCCGTTCTCCCCGAAGAGCCCCAGGATCTCCCCCTGGGGAACGGTGAGGCTCACATCCATCAGAGCGGCCTTTTTCCCGTAGGATTTGCTCAGATTGTTGATCTCGATCATACGCGTCCACCTCCTAAGGCGTATAGCAACTGCCGCCAGGGCTCCGCCGGAAGGCAGGGCGACGGCGTGAGCAGCAGAAACATAAGAAAATGCAAAATGGTAAGGAGCTCTATGGCCACAAGACACAGCACCGCCAGCAGCACCGGCACCGTCAGGCACCGCCGCCACAGATCCCACCGGTCCGGCAGGCGCCGCATGAGATAGATGCTGCGGCTGCCCAGGTAGTGGTAGGCGTAGTGGTAGCAGGCAAGGGGGATGGTGAGGGCCATCCCCAGTAGGAACCCCGCCATGGCCTGGTCCAGCAGCTCCGGAAAGGGGTCGATGGTCCGGCTCTCCACCAGAACGCGCTGTCCGCCTACCCAGTCGTAGAGCCGGTCGCGGGCGTTGTCCAGCCGGCTCCAAAACACGATGGCGCTCCACAGTGTCCCGAGGATCAGACCCCAGACAACCCAGCTGCGCTCCGTCCGCCAGTCAAGGCCCGGCGGTACCCGCCCTTCGATCCAGCGGGCAAAATTATTCTTCACCGGTTTCTCCACGGAAACGACCTCCCTTCCCATCCCAGAGCACAAATCCCTGCCAGGCAACCGGGACCAGCACCGCCGCGATGACCGTTACATCCAGCCCCACCTCTCCCGGGGAAGTAGCATGAGTCCCCATGGTCAGGGCAAGCACCAGGAAACCCGCAATGCCCTTGCACCCGTTGCGCTGGTAGTAGCCGAACATGGCAGTGGTAAGCCCCAGAGCCATAAAGCAGACAAAGGACCGGAGCCACCGGGTGAGGTCCGCCAGTGGCAGCAGCCCGTGGAGAAACCCGGAGCGATAGAAGGCCAGGAAGGCTGACTGGCCGCTGACATAGGCTGAGTCCAGGGTCCCGGCGTACCACAGGCAGAAGCCCAGGGCCAGCGCCGCCTGTACTGCACACAGCAGCAGAAAGCACAAGGCGTTGTACCCGCCCTCCCAGAGCACCGCTGCTTCCTCGCTGATCCGCAGACGCCGGAGGGTGTAGCCCTTCTTCCCGCCCCGCAGCTCCGTGCCGCTGAGAAGCAGCAGCGTAAAGAGCAGCGCCAGGGCAATCCGGTAGGCCCAGCTAATCTTCGCAAAATCAAAGAGATCCTCCACCGGGGCGGGGCAGGTCGCATCGTCCATAATAGCCCGGGTCAGTCCCTGGGACATGGCCCAGGCAAAGAGGGCCGTCTCCGCCGCCGTCATCGCTGCCAGCAGTGCCAGCACCTTCCCTATGGTCTGTCTGGCCGCCAGGGCCAGCACCGACAGATGTTTGTTCATGCTTCCTCACTTCTCCTCTCCGCCTCATCCCACAGCCGCTCCAGCAGGCAGCGAGCCTCCTCCCGGGATACCCCCATCCGCCGAATGGCCTGCACCAGGGCCAGGGCGTCCTCCTCCAGCAGCTGTACCCGGATGGCCTCCGCTTCCGCTTCTGTAACGGCGATGAAGCTCTTGGCCCCCATCCGGGATTGGAGAAGTCCCTCCTCCTCCAGCATCCGGCAGGCTTTCTGGATGGTATTGGGGTTCACCCCCAGCAGGGCTGACAGCGCCCGCCGGGAGGGAAACTCATCCCCGTCGGCGATGGTCCCCGCCACGATCCCCGCCTTGATGAAGCGGATAATCTGGCTGTAGATAGGACTGCCCTCTGCAAGAGAAAACTGGTCAAAGGACACCAGTGCCATCTCTCCGCCTCCTTCCCAACTGTATTAATCAAGTAGTACGGTTAACTGTATTATAAGAGTAATACGGTTACTTGTCAACCCCATGTCGTCTGGTGGCAAAAAATAGCAGCTTTTCTTGACAAACTGTCCAGTTTTTGCTGTCCCTTTCACAATAGTTATGGACAATTCGCACACACCATGGTATACTGTACAATTAACAAACCAGCCGTTCCCATCCGGAACGGCCTCACCTACTATGACAAAGAAAGGATGGTTCTGCATGGCAACGGAGAGCTATACCGGCAAGATCAACCGAAAGCTCAATAAGAAGCTGCGGATCGTGGAGGTGGCTGCCGGACGGCAGAAAGCCGACCTGGTGCTGAAGAACGCCGCCTATGTCAACGTGTTTACCAATGAGATCTGCCACGGAGACATTGCCGTGGCAGAGGGGCTCATCGTAGGCATGGGGACCTACTCCGGTGTGCAGGAGGTGGATATGGCGGGCAAGATCGTCCTGCCCGGCTTCCTGGACGCCCACATCCACCTGGAGAGCACCATGGTCACCCCCCGGGAGTTTGTGAAAGCAGTACTGCCCCACGGCACCACCACAGTGGTCTGCGATCCCCACGAGATTGCCAACGTCATGGGTACCGACGGCATCGAGTACATGCTCCAGGCCACTGAGGGCCTGCCGGTGGACGTACGGTTCATGCTGCCCTCCTGCGTCCCCGCCACCCCCATGGATGAGAGCGGTGCCATTCTGGACTACCGCACCATTGACTCCTTCTACGACCACCCCCGGGTCCAGGGTCTGGCGGAGATGATGAACTTCCCAGGTGTCATTGGCGCCGATCCCCAGGTGCTGGAGAAGATCGTGGCCGCTCAGGCCCACCACAAGAAGATCGACGGCCACGCCCCGGACATCAAGGACAACGATCTGAACGCCTATGTGGCCGCCGGCGTATACTCCGACCACGAGTGTCATGACCCTGCCGACGCCATCGCCAAGCTGGAGCGTGGCCAGGTCATTATGATCCGCGAGGG
>CALXGE010000119.1 GCA_944387775.1 uncultured Oscillospiraceae bacterium
CCCGGATCAGGTTCGAGGGACCTCGACGGCAATACGTCGCATCTCAGCCGGCATGCGCCAGCGCCCCTTGGATTGTGGTGCCAGTATAGCAGGGGAACGCCCCTCTGTCAATGACAAATCTGACAAAATCCCCGTAAAATGTCAGCTGCGTCCGAAGTGCTCTCCCCGCGCAAGCTAAAAAAGAGAACCGCCGAAACGACGGTTCTCTCTATCGCATATTTGCCGATCAGCCCAGACGCTTGGCTCCCTTGTAGTAGCCATCGTAATAGCTCTCATCCAGGCCATTGATCCGTACGCCCTCGCTGCTGGAGGCATGGATGAACTCATTGTTCCCGATGTAAATGCCCACGTGGGAGCAGGCCTTGCCGTTGCTCCGTGAGGGGTCGCAGAAGAGGACCAGATCTCCGGGCTGGAGGTCGGACCGCTCCACATAGGTGCCCACAGACTCCCACTGGGAGGTGGCGGAGTGTGGCAGGCTGTAGCCCAGGAGGCCGTAGATGTACATGGTGAAGCCGGAGCAGTCAAAGCCGCGGGAGGAGGAGCCGCCGTATACATAGGGCACACCCATATAGCCCATGGCAAGCTCTACGGCCTCAGCGCCCACAGCGCTGGCGGCAGCAGGATTATAGGGATATACGTACTCAGCGCTTATGTACCCGGCCACGCCGTCACAGTTCATAACGTACCAGCCGTCCTCCAGGGAGATGAGCTCCACGGTGCTGCCGGCGTAGACCTTGGTGAGAATGCTGCTGTCGGTGCTGGGCTGGCTGCGGACATTGACGCAGGAGCCGGTGACGATGCCCCGGGGATCCGCCATCAGGATGCCGTCTACGTAGATGTAGTTGGCATTAACGTAACCCGTCTCATCCTCCCACTCTACGCAGCACCACTCGCCGTCCACAGAGAGCACCGTCAGCTCCGTGCCCTCGTCCAGGGTGGTGATAATGTCGGCGCTGTTGGAGGCGTCGGTGCGGAGATTGATGTAACTGCTTCCGTCCACCACTGCGTCCCGGGGCTGAGCACTGGCAGCCACAGCGGACATGACCTCTGTAGTCTCCTCTACCACAGCAACCTCAGCGACTTCCCCGTCAATGGGGGTATAGTCCACATACTCGGCGGACACATAGCCGGTGTACTCACCGTAGCTGACCTCATACCAGCCGTCCAGCTCCTCATAGACCTGGACACCGGTGCCTTCAGTGAGGTAGGTCACCGTGGCGCAATCGGTATTCGGTTCGCTGCGCAGCCGGAGGGAGTCAGCCGTTATAACACCAGTTCCTACAACAGAGGCGGCGGCGGTCAGGGTCAGAAGCGCCGCCATCAAGGCGGACAGCAGGGCAGTTCTCATCAATACTCTTCTCATTCGTACGTCCTCTTACTCTCTTCTGTCTTCTGTTCGTCTTCCTATCGCTTCCGGGGTGGCTTACTTGCCGGCCAGCGCCCGCTCCAGCCAGATGGCGGAGATATCCATGGCAGCGTACAAGCTGTCCTTCTCGCTCTTCTTGACCACCCGGTCCCGGCTCTTGAGATCCGGGGCGGTGCGCTGCAGCTCTACGGTAACTCTGGTGGCCACATCCAGATCCTTTTCCTTACGGGTCTCCTTGACCTGCATCAGAATGATGTAGGGGTCAGCCATGGAGCCAAAGTAGATCATATTGCCGATGCGGCGCAGAGGATGATTCTTATATACCAGTCCTTCTGTCTTATCAGCCATTGGTTCACTTCCTTGCTTTGTCATAATTGTAACCAAATTGTAACATATCGTTTTTTCTCTGTCAACCGCAATCTGCCCCCCACAGGGGGGAAATTTCCCGTTGTATTTTTGTGACAAACAGAAAAAAATGTTACAAAAGTTTTACATTTTGCAAATCCTGACAGTCAAAATCCCCTCCGGCATCCCCCTATGTTTACATTTTTTAACCCATATGCTATGATGGAATTATTAAAAATGTGGGGTGTGAGGGAAGAAAATCATGACAAATAGTAACAAATTGTTTCGCTGGTGGGACCCCTATGACACACTGGGAACTGAGGCACTGTTTGCCGCCGCCATGGAGGAGAACGCCCGCTTTCAGGAAAAAAACTGTCCGGACTACGGCCGGATTCTCCGGGAGCAGGGCAAACCAGACCTTGGGGCCCCCGTCAGCCTCCCGCCAATCCCCACCCTGTATTTCAAGCGCCACGCTCTCTTCTCCCTGCCAGAGAGCAACATGCTGATCAAAGCCACCTCCTCCGGTACCAGCGGTGCCATGAGCCACATGGCCTTTGACGCAGGGAGCCTTCTCCGGGGCCTTTGCATGGTGTGGCGGATGACCCGGTACCACCACCTCCTCTCCCCGGTCCCCTGCCACTACCTGATCCTGGGTTACCAGCCCCGCCGGGGCAACGACACCGCCTTCTCCAAGACGGGTTACGGCTTCACCTTCTTCGCCCCGGCCCTCAGCCGGACCTACGCCCTGGTGTGGCGGGACGGGGACTACCAGCTGGACCTGGAGGGCCTCCGGCGGCGTCTTCTCCGCTGCGCGAAAGGGAGCTTCCCTATCCGTACCATCGGCTTTCCCGCCTACACCTGGCTCCTCCTCAGTCAGATGGAGAAGGAGGGCATCCATCTCCAGATGCCCAAAGGTTCCAAGATCACCATGGGCGGCGGCTGGAAGCAGTTTGAGGGGCAGAAAGTGGAGAAAGAGGAGCTCTACCGGCTGGCAGAGTCGGTGCTGGGCATCCGGGAGGCGGACTGCGTGGAATTCTTCGGCGCAGTGGAACACCCCATCCTTTACACCACCTGTAAGCACCACCACTTCCATGTGCCGGTGTACAGCCGGGTGGTGATCCGAGACGTGGACACTCTGGAGCCGGTCCCCAACGGCACGCCGGGTCTGGTGAACCTCATGACCCCTATGGTAAAAAGCGTCCCCATCCTCAGCGTTATGACCGACGACATCGGCATTCTCCACGACGGCGACACCTGCGGCTGCAGTATTGAAAGCCCCTGGCTGGAGATCCTGGGCCGGGTGGGGGCCAAGGGACTTGTGACCTGTGCCGCTGGTGCTGCGGAATTTCTGAAGGGAGGTGAGGGCAAATGATCCTCTACCGCGGAGAACTCCACCAGGACAGCGAACTCTCTGCGCTTCTGGGCCGCCTGGAGGGGGACTGTCTCGCCGCCCTGGCAGGAGAACCCATTACACCGGAGCTGGTGGTGAGCGCCTGCGACAGTCTGGCCCGGGACATCGCCCAGGGGCAGTTTGACCACCTGCTGAGTCCCTTCCTGGAAGCTTTCTCCATCCCCCGGAGCCAGCTGGATGCAGCGCTGGGCCTGTTCACCCGGGAGAGTCTCATACAAAAGCTTCGCTTGGAGCTGGGGGAGGATCCGGCAGCGGAGGACCTTCCTCACCCGGGATTTGCTCCCATTCGCCGCCGTCGCTACCCCCTGGGGGTCCTGCTCCATATCGCTGCCGGCAACGTGGACGGCCTCCCGGCCTACAGCGTGGTGGAGGGCCTGTTGGCAGGAAATATCAACCTTCTGAAGCTTCCTTCCATGGACCACGGTGCCTCCCTCCTGCTGCTCCATGAACTGGTGGAGCGGGAGCCCCGACTGAAGGACTTCATCTACGTTTTTGACGTGCCCTCCACGGACCTCGCCAGCCTATCCACTCTGGCGGAGATTGCCGACGGCATTGTGGTCTGGGGCGGTGACGAGGCGGTAACCGCCGCCAGACGGCTGGCCGCCCCCAACACCAAGCTCATCACCTGGGGCCACAAGCTCAGCTTCGCCTACGCCACCGCCGCCGCCACGGACGAGGACCTGGCCGCCCTGGCCCGGCACATGTGTCTCACACGGCAGCTTCTCTGCTCCTCCTGCCAGGGCATCTTCCTGGACACGGAGGACATGGGGGAGGTGGAGGCCCTGGGACAGCGGTTTTTTGCTATTTTGCAGGAGGAAAACCGGCGGCATCCGCCGGCGGACATAAGCCTCCGGGCCAGGGCTTCCCTCCACCTCCGCACCGAGGAGTTGGAGGCCCACGCGAGCGGCCGCCGCATCCTCCGGGGCGGCGGCGTCAGCGTCACCGTGGCACCGGACAGCAAGCTGGAGCTGTCCTGGCTGGGGGGCAACTGCTGGGTGAAGCCCCTGCCCCGCGAGAAACTTCTCGCCACCCTCAAGGGACAGAAGGGGTATCTCCAGACCGTAGGGCTCCTATGTGCCCCGGAGGAGCGGGAGGAACTGTCTGGCCTGCTGGCCCGGGCGGGATTGGTGCGGATCACCGAGACCGGGGAGATGTCCCGGACCCTCCCCGGGGAGGCCCACGACGGGGATTACCCCCTCCGGGCCTACAGCCGCATTGTAGAGATGGTGTGACGCTCCGTATATTGAATAAGCGGGCACGATGCTAGGGGGGAGCTCGAGGGGCGAAGTCCGCCTCGAATGGAATCAAATGCCCCGCAAAGCCTTTTCGTGAAGGGCGTACGGCCCGCGAAGCGGTGCGAAAGTAACGGCATTTTTTAGGCTATAGAAAAAGCCCTGCGGGACTTTTTCTACAGCCCAAGCCGGAGGGCGGCGGAACGAATGTTCCGCCGCCCTCAGGCTTTCCTTCTATTCTTCCATAGCGGAGAGGAACTCCCCCCGGGTGTACAGGATGTTCAGCGCCTCCAGCATGGCATTGGCAGTCATGTGCTCCGGCAGGCCCAGCTTTTGGAGAAGCGCCTGCCGCTTTGCCTGGCTGTCCTGCCCGCCGGTGAGGCCCAGAGCATAGAGGTCTGCCTTGGTGATGGGCTCCCCCCGCTCCCCGGCCGGCTGGCCGTCCTCGAAGGTGGCCCCCGCCCGTTCCAAAGCCGTAAGGAGCACCTGGGGGCTCATGCCCTCCACCCCCAGCTTTCCTTCTTTCCCCGGGGCGGCTTTCCGCCGCTCCTTGCCGTAGATATCGGGGATGTAGGCCTGCTTGAGCTGACTTTTGGGAATGGCCCCCTTGAGAAAATTTCGAATGACGAACCCCGCCCCGTCGCTGTCGGTTAGGAGGATCAGTCCCCGTTCCGCCGCCAGCCGCCGCAGCAGGGCCAGCCGCTCCCGGTCGTTGAATACGCCGAAGCCTCCGGTCTCCACCACCGTCGCCTCCACTACCTGCTTGAGGGCATTCTTGTCGTAACGCCCCTCCACCACGATCACTTCCCGGATGCGCCTCATGCACGGGCCCCCTGTTCCAGCTCCATCAGCAGGAGTTTGAGCTCCTGGGCCCCGTCCACACCGTTGACGCTTTTGATCCGCAGGTCCGTCTCATAGCACCGGCGCACCGCCATGGCGCACCACTCCCGGCTCACCCGCCGGGCATTGTCCAGCAGGAGCTTGGCCGGGTAGTCCGAGCGCATGTTCCACTGCTCCATGAGCCAGAACTTATCCTTCCCCGTGTCCAGGGCCAGCCGGGCGGTATAGAGCTTGCGCAGCTCCTTGCCCAT
>CALXGE010000120.1 GCA_944387775.1 uncultured Oscillospiraceae bacterium
GCAGCGGTTTTGGGCTGCCAGCAATCTGCGGTTTCCAAGTATGAGACACGCCGCGCCAAGTACAGTGTGGAGGACATCATCCGCCTGTGTGCGTTTTATAATGTTTCTGCCGACTATATTCTGGGCCTTTCCAGAAATTTACCTTATCCCGAGCGGTAAAAAGCCTGTCGCACTATTCTAATAAGAAATGCCTTTCAGCCCGAGGGCCGTCAGGCGAAGTTGGATATCCGCCGCACTGATTACGAGGGGCCAGCGGCATTGCGGCCTCTCAGTGGCTGTGCAGGATGCCCCTGCAGGTGTCCGATTGGATAAAAAAGGGGGGTCCGGGGTCTCCCCGGCGGCGTTTTGGTTACTTTGCCGCCGAGGGCAAAGTAACCCGTGCCGGAGCACGGAATACCCCTCCAGCCTGAAGGGCTGAAAAAGAAAGGAATCAACTATGGATACGATAGCCGCCATCTCCACTGGCAATCAGATTACCGCCATCGGCATCCTGCGGCTCTCCGGGCCGGAGGCCTTCGCCGCGGCGGACACGGTGTTCCGTCCCATGGACGGCAAGCCCCTCTCTGCCCACCCCCGGCGGACCATGGTCTACGGGGACCTGCTGGACCGGGAGGGCCGGACCATCGACCAGGCGCTGGCAGTGACTTTTGCCGCCGGGGCCAGCTACACCGGCGAGGACAGCGCCGAGTTCCACTGCCACGGCTCCCCGGTGGTGCTGGACGAGGGCCTGCGCTCCCTCTTTGCCGCCGGGGCCCGCCAGGCGAAGGGCGGCGAGTTCACCCAGCGGGCCTTTTTGAACGGCAAGATGGACCTGACCCAGGCGGAGGCGGTCATCGATCTCATCGAGGCCGAGACCGCCCAGGCCGCCCGGAACGCCGTGGAGCAGCTGGGAGGTGCCCTCCGGCGGAGGATCGACGCCGTGTACGAGGGCCTTCTGGAGGTGGCCAGCCGCTTCTACGCCGTGGTGGACTACCCCGATGAGGACATCGAGGATCTGGACCGGACTACCCTGCGGCAGACTCTGGCGGAAGGGGAGGCGAGCCTCCGGGGGCTCATGGCCACCTTCGGCCGGGGGCAGATTCTCCGGCAGGGAGTGCCCACCGCCATTCTGGGCCGGCCCAACGTGGGCAAGAGCTCTCTCCTCAACGCTCTGCTGGGCTTTGACCGGGCCATCGTCACCGACGTGGCGGGTACCACCCGGGACACCGTGGAGGAGAAGGCGGTGGTAGGCGGCGTACTGCTGCGGCTCATCGATACTGCGGGTATCCGGGAGACGGCGGACCAAGTGGAGCGGCTGGGCGTGGAGCGCTCCCGGCAGGCGGCGGAGCGGGCCGCTCTGGCTTTGCTGGTTCTGGACGGCTCCCAGCCTCTTACCGCCGGGGACGAGGCCGCTATCCGGGCAGCGAAAACCGCCCAGCGCCTTCTCGTGCTGGTAAACAAAAGCGATCTGCCCCGGGCGCTGAGTATGTCGGACCTGGCGGACCGGTTCGACCACGTGATCTCCATCTCCGCCAAGGGCGGGGCGGGGCTGGAGGCTCTGGAGAGCGCCGTGGCGGCGCTGTTCCCCCAGGGGGAGACCCCGGCGGGGGAGATCCTCACCAACGCCCGGCAGGCCCAGGCGGTGGAACGGGCGGCGGCCTCCCTTCGGGGAGCCCTCCAGGCTCTGGACGGGGGGCTCACCCCCGACGCGGTTCTCACCGATGTGGAGGAGGCCATGAACGCCCTGGGGGAGCTTACAGGACGGACCATCCGGTCCGATCTGGTGGAGCGGATCTTCTCACGGTTCTGCGTGGGGAAATAAAACGAGGGTGCGGCGGTGTGCCGCACCCTTGCTTTTTGTTTTCCTTTGTGATAGATGGTTCCTCTGAATTTTTTTTATCAGCCTTGCAGGCTGGGCATGCTCCGCAGGCCTACTTTTCCCGCGTCGGAAAAGTAGGCAAAAGCGCGCCGGGGAGACCCCGGACCCCCTCTTTTGTCCAATCGGTCAGTATCAAGAGAGATACCCAGTTGCCACTGAATTTCCATTAGGCCGCTGGCCCCTCGTAATTGGTGCGGTGGGCATCCCACTTCGCCTGACGGCCCTCGGGATGAGGGTTGTTTCTTGTCGCGTAAAAATAGATGGATCTACCCCGTCAAAAGGGCGTCAGCCGAAGTTGGACGCGCAGCCCGCTGCAGATCAGATGCCCGGAGGATTTGTTAGCTTCAGTGGCTACGCAGGATCAAATCTGATACAGGCCGATTAGGCAAAGGCGGGGGTCCAGCCCGAAGGAGGCTGGCGCTTTTTCGGTTCACTTTTGTGCGTACAAAAGTGGGCCCGTCGGAGACAAAACAGCGCCGAGGGCCGCTGGCCTCCTCATGTGCACAGCAGGGTGCTGCTAGGGTATAAAAATTTTACCTTCCCCAACTTCTTCAAGCTCTTCAAGCGTAAACTGCGCAGGAGGCAGATGCTCTGCCTGCCAAAGGTTCTCATCCGCCGCAAAGCAAGTATTTTTAACGGTCGAAAATGCTACAGCAATAAGCATAAAAAGAACCGCGAATGCCTTACCCATAAGCTTTCTCCTATACAAATGGTAATATTAAAAGAAAAATATACAAATACTATTCAAGATAGCTGCTGTCAAAGCTATAGGGCAGCAGGTCCTTCAGCGTCAGCTCCAGGGTTTTTCCCTCCTGGTTCACCAGGATCACCTCCATGGTGAGCTCCGGGTTGAACTCCGCCAGCACCTGCCGGCACACCCCGCAGGGGGCGGTGAACCGCTCTGTCCGGGCGGCTACGGCGATGCGGGTAAATTTCAGATGGCCCTCGCTGACCGCCTTGAACACGGCGGTGCGCTCGGCGCAGTTGGTGGGGGTGTAGCCGGCGTTTTCAATGTTACAGCCGGTGTATACCGTGCCGTCGTCACACTCCAGAGCCGCCCCCACAGGGAAGTGGGAGTAGGGCACATAGGCCATGTCCAGCATGGCCACCGCTTTGGCACACAGTTCCTCTTTTGTCATGGTCGTATGTCCTCCTTGTGTCGGTTTTCCAGAGATGGGTTGGTTCACTGCCAGTTCACGCCGTAATCCGGCCGGGCATCCAGGTCGATGATCTCCCGGACGTCGTAGAACTGGCCGTAGCGCTGGTCCACATACTTGCTGCGCAGGGTAGTGCCGTCGGGGTGGAGCCGGTCGCAGATAACAGCGCAGATATCCTTCTTGATATAGCTGAAGCTCTCAATACCCACAGAGCAGAGAATCCGGAACCCCTGGCTCTGGAGGTACTGGAACACGGGGCCGGTGGTTTTCCAGTCGTCGCCGTCAGGCCGCTCGCCGTGGGGATAAAAGAGAACGTTGGTGGGACCCACCAGACTGCCTACCTCGTCAAACCAGCGCTGGGTGTCCCGCTGGATCTTCTCCATGCTGAGGGTGCCCAGGCGGATGTGGCCGAAGGTGTGGCTGCCGAAGGTCCAGCCGGTGCGCTTGAGCTCAGCAATGATAGGCTTTACCGCCTGGATCTCCGACTGGCGGTAGGCCTCCATCTCGTCGGTCCACTGGATGGTGCTGTCGGTCTGGGTCCGGTAGCCCAGAATGCCCTCATAGCCGGTGACGCTCAGGCAGGCCTTGGCACCGAAGGGGGAGAAGTCCGGGTGCTCCTCCACAAACTTGTCCAGCATGGGGATGGCGTCCAGGTCCCGGCTCACCACCTCGTTGCCCTGGGGGTCCTTGCCCCAGGAGGCGATCTTGCCGTCCTCATCCAGAATCAGCTTGTAGGCAAAGCCGTTGGTCAGCATGTATTCATAGTAGTTGGTGTCGTCGTAGGAGAGGATCAGGGGCTTCTTCCCCTCAGGGAGGTACAGGGTGTTGCGAACCATTACCGGGTTGCCGCTCTCATCGGTGGTCTCGCTCCACACGTCGGCGATGTCCACCAGCACATACCCCCGCTCATAGACGCTCTCCAGGATCCGCTGGTACTCCGTGGCGGTGATCATGTAGTCGTCCAGACCCTTCTCCTGGCTGTCGCCGTCAAAGGCCAGCTCCGGATAGGCGATGACCGGGTGGATAAAGAGGTGCTCCACGATGCCGTCGTAAGCCACATAGGTCACGCCGTCCCGGGTTCCGCCCTCGGGCATGACGGTGGGATTATAGATGTCGTAGGGCTCCGGCTCCGGTTCGGGTTCCGGCTCCGGTTCCGGCGGAGTGGTCTCCTGGGAGGTGTTTTCCGTGGTGTTCCCGCTGTTGTTATTGCCCGCGCCGCAGGCGGAAAGGCTGAATACAAGCGCCAGAACCAGCAGCAGGGCTGTAAGTTGTTTCATGAAAGGACCTCCTGTGGGCGGCAGGGACCGCCGGATATTCTGCACTCAGTATACCACAGAGATGGTTACAAACCAACCCTGCCTTTGGAGAAAGAGTAACAAAGGGGTGACAGATCCCACAGGCGGGAGCAGGCTGGCGGGAAAGCGGTTGCCTGAGAGAGGGGGGTGTGGTACAATAGGTCCAGAATGCCCGGCGGCAATGAGAAAGGGGAGAGGATCGCCGTGACGAAGGAAAAAGGCTTCCGGCATGAGGAGGAAACGGTGCTGCTGCTGAACAAAGGCAAGCAGGGCATCGTCCACCTGATATTTGGCCGGACAGGTGTGATCATCCTGCTGCTGGCGGTGCAGATCGTGCTGCTGGTGTTGGCATTTGTAAGGCTGCAGGAGCTGTATTTCGGATCGGCGGTGCTGCTGTCGGTGGTGGTGGCCCTGGTGGAGATCGGCCGGAAGGGGAACCCCAGTGTCAAGCTCAGCTGGGTGCTGCTGACCATGGCGGTGCCGGTATTTGCCATTCCGTTTTATATTCTGGTCAATGCGGATGTGGGACACCGGCTGGCCCATTTCCGGCTGCGTGAAATCGACCGGGAGACCGCCAAGTACGCTCCGCCCAGGCCCGAGCTCCGGGAGGAGCTGGCCCAGCAGGACGGCGGTGCTGCCCAGCTGGCGGCCTATCTGGAACGGAAGGCAGGATTTCCGCTGTACAAGAACTCCGATGCCAAATATTTTCCCCTGGGGGAGAATATGTTTGAGGAGGTGCTGGAGCAGCTGGAGAAGGCCCGCAATTTCATTTTTATGGAGTACTTCATCATTGAGGAGGGCTACATGTGGGGCCGGATCCTCAGTGTGCTGGAGCGGAAGGTAAAGGAGG
>CALXGE010000121.1 GCA_944387775.1 uncultured Oscillospiraceae bacterium
GAGATGACGGCGATGTCGGCGGTACCGCCGCCGATATCCACCACCATGTGGCCGTCGGGCTTGGTGATGTCGATGCCGGCGCCGATAGCGGCGGCTACCGGCTCCTCAATGAGGAACACCCGGCGGCAGCCGGCTTGGATGCCCGCGTCTACCACAGCGCGCTCCTCGACCTCGGTGATGCCGGAGGGCACGCAGATGATGACCCGGGGCTTGAAGAGCATGAAGCCCGCCACCTTGCGGATGAATTCCCGGAGCATCCGCTCGGTCATGTCATAGTCGGAGATAACGCCCTCCCGCAGGGGACGGATGGCCACAATGTTGCCGGGGGTGCGGCCCAGCATCTGACGGGCTTCCTCGCCCACCTTAAGAAGCTTGCCGGTGTTCTTGTCCATAGCAACCACAGAGGGCTCGTTGAGGACGATGCCCTTGCCCTTGACGTATACCAGTACGGAGGCGGTACCCAGATCGATACCGATATCTTTCGCAAATGTGAACATACTGCCTTCCACCTCATAATTCTCTGTTGATCTATTGTTAGCAAGAAAGCTTGCTGATACTCTAAAAAAATATTATACCGGCAGGGTCCAAAATTTGCAAGCAACAATAGGAACTTTTTTCCATAAATTTAGCCCCTTCTTTGGGGAAAATACTGTGCCGGACGCAAATGAAAGGGGATGTAAGGGTCTGAATGGCTATTTTTCAGCCCCGGCCAGGACGGCGCACACCACGCTCTCCGCTCCCGCGTCCATGAGACACCGGGCACAGGCGGCCATGGTACTGCCGGTGGTGAGCACGTCGTCGATGAGAAGGAACCGCCGTCCCTTTGCCAGCTCCGGGTGGGGCACGGTGTAGGCGTCCAGCACGTTGGCCCGGCGTTCCGCAGAGGTTTTGACGGTGGATTGGGGACGATTGTTCCGTATTTTCCGCAAAACCGGCACAGCGGATACGCCCCAGAGCTTTGCCGCCTCCTCCGCCAGGAGCTGGGCCTGGTCGTAGCCCCGGCGGTAGTTGCGCCAGAGGCTCACCGGCACGAAGGTAACGGTGTCGAAGCCGCCGGGAAACTGCTCAGCGGAAGCCTGGGCCAGATACCGGGCAAACACCCTGGCCCGCTGGGGATGGTCGTGGAATTTGAGGGCGTGGACGCCCTGGCGGACCATGGCCTCGTACCGCAGCGCCACCGCGCAGGGGAAGCCGCCCACCGTCCGCAGCTCGCCCTTGCCGGAGGGGTAGGGGAGGGAGGAGCGGCAGGCGGGACACAGGCCGTCGGCGGGCTCCTCCATAAGCGCGCCGCAGAAGGCGCACTTGGGAGGGAACAGTAAATTTAAGATGGCTTCTCCGGCGGACATGGCGCACCTTCTTTCATTGTTCTGACTTATAGTCGGATAGGAGTATTCCGTGCTCCGGCACGGGTTACTTTGCCCTCGGCGGCAAAGTAACCAAAACGCCGCCGGGGACACCCCGGACCCCGCTTTATCTAATCGGTCTCCATAAAATTTGCCGCTGCGGTGCCACTGAATCACCGGTCCCTTCGGGCATCTAATCTCCGGCGGGTTGCTCATCCAGCTTCGCCTGACGGCCTGTTGAAGGGGTAGAGTTATCTCGGACGCTTGGCCGGGTCAGTCCTTCTTGCGGGGATAGGGCTTTTTTTCGTCGGTCAGGCCAGCCAGATAGTCCATGCTGGTATCCAGGGCTAAAGCGATGCGCTTGAGCTGCTCGAAAGTGTAGTATCGCTTACCCGTCTCCAGCTTGGAATAGTCGCTCTGGTCGATACCCGTCAGCATTTGCATTTTTGTTTGGGTATAACCCCGTTCTTTTCGGAGTTCCTGCAGTCTTGTCATAATCTCAGCCCTTTTTTCGGGGATAAGGTTTGATTTCGTCCGTCAGCTCAAGAATATAATCCACACTGGTGCCAAAAAAGAGTGCCAACTTTTTCAACGTATCCAACGGGATATTCAGATTTCCTCGCTCATAATCTGAATAGGTGCTCTGATGCACCTGTAAAAATTCAGCCATGTCAGTTTGCGTCAAGTCTCTATCTTCCCGTAGGCCTCGCAGTCTTTCTATCATCGAGATCACCTCGCTGATAGTATGCGATATGGGTATATCCCATACGCCTAAAAATGGGGATATCCCATAAAAGCAAAAAAAGAGCCGCATTTGGCTCTTTATCATTGCAGTTCTTATTAGAAAAACCAGATGAATCTATCCCTTCAAAAGGGCGACAGCCGAAGCTGGACGAGCAACCCGGCGGAGATTAGATGAGAAAAGGATGTATTTCAGTGGCAGGGCAGTATCAAATCTGGGAGCGTCCGATTGGGCAAAAGCGGGGGTCCAGCCCGAAGGGGGCTGGCGGTTTTTTCCCCCATTTTTGGGCGGCCAAAAATGGGGCCGCCGGAGGCAAAACAGCGTTGAAGCCCCTGTCTGGCCTTCCCGGTGCCGCCGGAGGCAAAACAGAGAAAAAAGAAAGAAGGAGGTCAAGGGGCGCCTTTACCCCTTGCCTCCTTTTTCAGCCTTCACCGAGGGCGGAGTACCGCCGCTACAGGTTATCTGTGCTTGCCCTGGAAAAACAGCGCCATGGTGCCGGGGCCGGAGTGGTTGCCGATGACCGGGCCCACATAGTTGATGACCAGCTTCTCCACAGGGAATTTGGCCTTGATGGCCTCACCCAGCTCCCGGGCCTCGTCGCCGCAGTCACCGTGGCTGATGAACACCACCGAGTGGTCCACCACCAGCTCCTCCATTTTGTCCACCAGGGCCTTCAGGGAGGCCTTGCGGCCCCGGACCTTGCTCACCGGGATGAGACGGCCCTCATCGTCCACATGGAGTACCGGCTTCATCTGCAGCATGGTACCCACCAGGGCTGCTGCTGCCGACACCCGGCCGCCCCGCTTGAGGTGGTTGAGGTCATCCACGGTGAACCAGTGGCAGATGTGGAGCTTGCTGTCCTCCACATAGTCCCGCAGCTCCTCCAGAGACAGCCCTTCCTTCTTTTTCTGGGCGGTGAGGTAGACCAGAAGGCCCTGGCCCAGGGAGGCGCAGCGGCTGTCCACCACCAGAACCTTGCTGCCGGGGTGGGCCTCCATCACGTCCTGTGCGGCGATGCAGGCGGACTGGTATGTGGTGGAGAGGGCAGAGGAGAAGCTGATGCAGAGGATGTCCTTCCCATCCTCCACGATGTGGCTCATAGCCTCCTGAAATACGCCCACACTGACAGCAGATGTAGTGCCCAGGGTGCCGCCCCGGAGCTTTTCATAGAACACATGGGGATCCATCTCCCGGTTGTCCGGGTAGTTGAAATACTCCTTGCCCTCCATCATAAAGGACAGCGGCTGGACCACCAGGCCCAGTTCCTCCACCATTTCGGCGGGGAAGTCACAGCAGCTGTCTGTGAGGATAATATATTCGCGCATGTAAAATGCTCCTTTCTTGACGGAGCTTGTCCCGAGAGAGGTCCCTGGGGCCATGCTCCTCTAAAACACGCCGGCGGCCGTGCTTATAGACGGCGGACCGGCTGGTATTCAAAGTATTCTGCATAGATTGTATTATACCACAATCCATGCATATGGCAAGGTTGCAGATTCCTAACTTTTTCTTAATTTGTGTTAATGAGCTGTTGAAATTTTGACGGCAGGAGGGGGCCTGAAAGGCGCCTTTGCTCAGCTCCGACCGGCTTTGGCAGCGGCGATAAACTCCCGGAACAGGGGATGGGCCTTGTTGGGCCGCGAGAATGCTCCGCATCTCGCAAAAATGCCCCACCCGGCTCCCCGCCGCAACGCGGCGAGAACCGCCGGGGGATGGCACGAGCCGGCCCAACCGAAGCTTGGGCTCATTTCCGACCGGCCTTGGCAGCGGCAATAAACTCCCGGAACAGGGGATGAGCCTTGTTGGGCCGGCTCTTCAGCTCCGGATGGAACTGAACGCCCACGAACCAGGGGTGGTCGGGCAGCTCCACGATCTCCACCAGCCGTCCGTCGGGGGAGAGGCCTGTGAGGGCCAGCCCTGCCGCCGTCAGCTTCTCCCGATAGTCGTTGTTGAACTCGTAGCGGTGGCGGTGGCGCTCGTCGATGTGGGACTGTCCATAGGCCGCCGCCGCCCGGCTGCCCTCCGCCAGCTCACAGGGCCAGCTGCCCAGGCGCATGGTGCCGCCCTTTTCCGTGACCCCCACCTGGTCCGGCATCAGGTCGATGACCGGGTAGGCCGTCCGGGAGTCCAGCTCGCTGGAGTGGGCACCGGTAAGGCCTGCGGCGTTCCGGGCAAATTCCACCACCGCCATCTGCATCCCCAGACAGATGCCCAGGAAGGGGACCTTCCGCTCCCGGGCGTACCGGATGGCGCTGATCTTGCCCTCCACGCCCCGGCTGCCGAAGCCGCCGGGCACCAGCACGCCGTCGCAGCCGGAGAGGAGCTCCGGGGCGTTTTCGTCGGTGACGGTCTCGCTGTCGATCCAGCGGATGTCCACCTGTACGCCGTTTTCAATGCCGCCGTGGGTCAGAGCCTCCGCCACGGAGAGATAGGCGTCGTGGAGGGCCACATACTTGCCCACCAGGGCGATGGTGACGCTGCCGGAGGCAGTCTTGGCCCGGTGGACCATGGTGGCCCACTCGGTGAGGTCCGGCATATGGCAGATGAGGCCCAGCCGCCGCACCACCACGTCGGCAAGGCCCGCCCGCTCCAGCATCAGCGGTACCTCGTAGAGGATGGGGGCCGTCAGGTTGGGGATGGCGTTTTCCGGGGGGATGTTGCAGAACAGGGCGATCTTGTCCAGCACATCCTGGGGGATCTCCCTGTCACTGCGGCAGAGGATCACATCCGGCTGGATGCCCAGGCTCAGAAGCTCCTTGGCGGAGTGCTGGGTGGGTTTGCTTTTGAGCTCCCCGGTGCCGGGGATGGAGACAATGAGGGAGACATGGATGAACATGACGTTCTGCCGCCCCCGCTCCGCCGCCACCTGGCGGATGGCCTCCAGGAAGGGTTGGGATTCGATGTCACCCACGGTGCCGCCAATTTCCACGATGGCTACATCCGCCCCGGGCACGTCCAGGGAGTAGATCCGCCGCTTGATCTCCCCGGTGACGTGGGGGATGATCTGCACGGTCCCGCCCAGGAAGTCCCCCCGGCGCTCCTTGTTCAGGATCTCCCAGTA
>CALXGE010000122.1 GCA_944387775.1 uncultured Oscillospiraceae bacterium
GGCATGCCCAGGTTGGTCATCTCCGCCAGGTTGGCGCCCTTGCCGCCCAGCAGCTCCCGCATGGAGCCGTTGCCCTCAGAGAACAGGTACACGAACTTCTTGCTCACGTTTTTGTCTTCCTCCTGTGTTGTATTATTTCCTCGCGGTTTATTTGTTTTGAGAATTATATTATAAGAGGTCTGCCGCCTGGTTTGCAAGGGTATTTTGCATAATTTTCTACAATTTTTCGGTCAATTTTTGAATTTACACGTTTCTTTCATTCTTTTTTTCCTCTATATTGATTTTTTGCCGATGGCTGTGATAAAATGATTATGATTTTGCATCTGCTATCCCGCGTTTCCACGGACCGGGACAGGAGGAGAGGGGGCATTTTCCACGGCTGACGAACTGACCATCCCCGGCGAGGAGCGGCTCTCCGCCCAGCTGCGGCAGGCAGCCAGGGCAGGCACCCTGAGCCAGGCTATCATCCTCAGCGGCCAGGGAGATCTGGTACGGTGTGCCCGATTTGCCGCCGCCGCCATGGAGTGCGAGGGGGACGATCCCCCCTGCGGCGTGTGCCCCGCCTGTCGGAAGGTCCTGCGGGATATTCACCCTGATGTGATCACCGTCCGGGACCCGGACCACAAGAATATTGCGATAGAGGTGCTGCGCTCCGTCCGCTCCGACGCCTATATTTTGCCCAACGAGGGCAGGCGAAAGATCTACCTCTTCCCCGACTGCGCCCTGCTGGACCCCAAGGGCCAGAACGTGCTGCTGAAGGTGCTGGAGGAAGGGCCGCCCCACGCCGCCTTCCTCTTCTGCGCGGAGAGCAGCGCCCTTCTGCTGCCCACCATCCGCTCCCGGTGCGTGGAGTGGCGGCTGTCCCCGCCGTCCCAGTCCTCCGCGGCCGACAGCGACGCCCGGCAGCTGTGCGAGCTGCTGTGCACCGGAAAGGCGGCGGACATGGCCGCCTTCTTTGCCCGGCTGGAAAACAGCAAGATCGAGCGGGAGGCCCTCCGGCTCCTGCTCTCTGACGCCAGGGATCTGGTCTGCGCCGCCCTGGCTGTGTCCTGCGGCGGCAGTGGAAATGATCCCCTGCTGCGCCAGCTGGTGGATCGCCTGGGCCGCCGCCGTCTGTCCGTCCTGGCTGACACCTTGGGGGATTTTATCCGCCAGTGCGGCTATAATGTAGGCGTGGGCCATCTCACCGGCGCCCTGACCGTGGCCCTCGCACCCTGATATTCTGACTTTTCATTTACCGCGACAAAAGGAGGGACTTCCCTTGACAGAAGTCGTCAGCGTCCGCTTTCGGGGCGGCGCGAAGAATTACTATTTTGACCCCAAGGGCCTGACCATCGAGCCGGGCCAGTATGTGGTGGTGGAGACCGCCCAGGGCATGGAGTACGTCTGCTGCGTGGAGGGCAACCACGAGGTGCCCGAGCAGAGCGTGGTGCAGCCCCTGCGGCCGGTGGTCCGCATCGCCACGGAGAACGACCACAAGGCCGCCGCCTACAACCGCAAGCGGGAGGAGGAGGCCTTTGCCATCTGTGAGAAGAAGATTGCCGCCCACAAGCTGGAGATGAAGCTTGTGAACGTGGAGTGCAACTTCGAGGGCAATAAGATCATTTTCTTCTTCACCGCCGAGGGCCGGGTTGACTTCCGGGAGCTGGTGAAGGACCTGGCAAGCGTATTCCGGGCCCGGATCGAGCTCAGGCAGATCGGCGTCCGGGATGAGGCCAAGATGCTGGGAGGCCTCGGCATCTGTGGAAGGCCCCTCTGCTGCAGCCAGTTTCTGGAGGAGTTCATCCCTGTCTCCATCAAGATGGCCAAGACTCAGAACCTGAGCCTCAACCCCACCAAGATCTCCGGCACCTGCGGCCGGCTTATGTGCTGCCTCAAATACGAGCAGAACGCCTACGAGGACGCCGCCAAGCGGATGCCCAAGAACGACAGCTTTGTGGACACCCCCGACGGCGTCGGCAACATCAGCAGTGTGGATCTCCTGCGGGAGGAGGTGTCCGTCCGGCTGGACAGCGCCCCTGAGTCCCCCAAGCGCTACAAGCGCTGCGAGATCTGCGTTCTGCGCAACGGCAAGGGCAGCCGGGAGGGCATCGAGATCCCTCAGGAGCGGCCCCAGCGATATGCTCCGCCGGAGGAAACGCAGGAGGAGCCCCGCCCCCTGCGCAAGAGTACCACTCCGGTCCGGGAGACCATTCCCATTCCCTCTGTCTTAGCCGATGAGGCCAAGGAGGAGAGCAAGACCGGCTCCCGCCGCCGCAGAAGCGGCCGTCGGGGCGGTGACAAGGTCCGCGCTGCCGAGGCCAAGAGCGCGCCGGAGAAAAAAGAGCGCGCCGAGAAGCCGGATAAGCCTGAGAAGGCAGAAAAGCCCGGGAAGGCCCAGCGCCCGGAGAAGAAGGCAGAGTCCTCCGGCCGCAGCCAGAAGGCACGGCGCCAGGAGAGATCCCGGGACAACACCGTAAAGGTAGAAAAGGTGGAAAAGACGGTGATTCGCGTCTCCGGTGACACCACCGCTGAGAAGAAGGCCGCTGCAGACCGGGCTGCCCGGCAGCAGAACGGCGCCGCCGCCCAGGAGGACAAGTCCGGCGAGAACCGCGCCCGCCGTCGCCGTCCCCGCCACCGGCCCCGGAGCAAGGGCCAGGGAGGCGGAGAATCCCAGGGCGAATAATTTATTGTTTCCAGCAGGCCGCAGCCCTTCGGAGGCTGCGGCCTGCTTGCATTTTTTATGCCGCCGGGGTACAATAAC
The DNA here is from genome assembly GCA_944387775.1 of uncultured Oscillospiraceae bacterium. Taxonomy (GTDB): domain Bacteria; phylum Bacillota; class Clostridia; order Oscillospirales; family Oscillospiraceae; genus Pelethomonas. Next base: position 2,744 of record CALXGE010000122.1, read on the forward strand.
CCCAAACAACCATTCTTGCGCTTTAAGGAGGCTTTGCCATGAAAGACGGCTTTATCTGCGTGGCGGCGGGAACGCCGAAAATCCGTGTGGCGGACTGCCGGTACAATGCCGAGCAGATCTTCACCATGATCCGGGAGGCCGACAAGCAGGGCGTGAAAATCCTGGCTCTGCCGGAGCTGTGCCTCACCGGCTACACCTGCGGTGACCTGTTTCTCCACGACACCCTGCTGGAGGGGGCCGTGGAGGGCCTTCGGACCATTTTGAAAGCTACCAAGCATCTGGAGATCCTGGCGGTGTTCGGCATGCCCCTGCGCTGCGCCGGGAAGCTCTATAACTGCGCCGTGGCCATCCAGAAGGGCGAGATCCTGGCAGTGGTGCCCAAGACCTATCTGCCAAACTACGGTGAGTTCTATGAGCAGCGCTGGTTTACCGCCGGCGGCCTGGACCATCCCCTGACGCTGGACGTTCCCTGCCCTTATGACGACACCGACATGCTCCACACCACCTTGGGTCAGACCATCATCGAGTGTAAGGGCGTCCCCGGGCTGAAGGTGGGCATCGAGATCTGCGAGGACCTGTGGGCCGCCGATCCCCCCTCCCGTCGTCTGGCGGAGGCCGGGGCCACCATTATTCTGAACCTCTCCGCCTCCAACGAGGTGGTGGGCAAGGCCGCCTACCGCCGGCAGCTGGTGGTGGGCCAGTCCGGGCGCCTCTGCTGCGGCTACGTCTATGCCGATGCCGGAGAGGGGGAGTCCACCACCGACCTGGTGTTTGCCGGCCACAACATGATCGCCGAGAACGGCGCTCTGCTGGCGGAGAAGCGCTTCGCTACCGGCCTTACCATCAGCGAGATCGACGTGCAGCGGCTGGTATACGAGCGGCGGCGGCTGACCACCTTCCCGGCAGAGCCCAGCTTCCGGGACGCCTCTCTGGGTGCCTTCGCCTGCGCCTGGGCGGAGTTCACCCCCTGCCAGACCCCTATCACCCGCTACGTCTCCCCCACCCCCTTTGTGCCGGAGAACGCCGCCGACCGGGCGGACCGGTGCGAGGAGATTCTGACCATCGCCGCCCTGGGCCTCAAGAAGCGGCTGGAGCACACCGGGGCAAAGACGGCGGTAGTGGGCCTCAGCGGCGGACTGGACTCCACGTTGGCCCTTCTCATCACCGCGCTTGCCATGGGTATGCTGGGCCGGCCCGTCACGGACATCATCGCCGTGACCATGCCCTGCTTTGGTACCACCGACCGCACCAAGAATAACGCTGTGATCCTGGCGGAGCGGATGGGGGCTACCCTCCGCACCATCCCCATCGGGGACACCGTCAAGAGTCACTTCAAGGACATCGGCCACAGCATGGAGGACCACTCCGTCACCTTTGAAAATGCCCAGGCCCGGGAGCGGACCCAGGTGCTCATGGACATTGCCAACCAATCCGGCGGCCTTGTCATCGGAACCGGGGATCTCAGCGAGCTGGCTCTGGGCTGGGCCACCTATAACGGCGACCACATGAGCATGTACGGCGTCAACGCCTCCATCCCCAAGACCCTGGTGCGCCATCTGGTGGACTATGTGGCCCGGGACAATCTGAAGAAGGATGAGGACCTGACCCACGTGCTGGAGGACATCCTGGACACCCCCGTGTCCCCGGAGCTTCTCCCCGCCGTTCAGGGCAAGATCAGCCAAAAGACCGAGGACCTGGTGGGGCCCTACGAGCTCCACGACTTTTTCCTTTACTATATCATCCGCTGGGGCTTTGGTCCCCGGAAGGTACTGCGGCTGGCGGAGCAGGCCCTGGGCCGGAAGTATGACCGAGCCGTGATCCTCAAGTGGCTGAAGAACTTCTACCGTCGGTTCTTCAACCAGCAGTTCAAGCGCTCCTGCCTGCCGGATGGGCCCAAGGTTGGCTCCGTGGCTCTGAGCCCCCGCGGCGACTGGCGGATGCCTAGCGACGCTGTGGCCCAATTATGGCTGGATGAATTGGAGGAGCTGTAAACTTTCAGCTCTCTTCCGCCAGTCGCGGGGCCCCCGCACAGACCCAGCGCAGCGCCCGCAGGGTGCAAAGCGGTCTGGGTGGGGAGAGGAGGCGCAGCGGAGCGAGCGACACCTGCCGCCCCTGCGACGGGCGGAGGGATACGCAGCTTGCGCCGACGAGGCGGATGCCGTCGGATGCTGTAGCCCAGCTGTGGCTGGATGAGCTGGAGGGACTGTAAATTTTCCGCTCTCTTCCGCCAGTCGCGGGGCCCCCGCACAGACCCAGCGCAGCGCCCGCAGGGTGCAAAGCGGTCTGGGTGGGG
>CALXGE010000123.1 GCA_944387775.1 uncultured Oscillospiraceae bacterium
TCGTGGCCCCCCCAGAGAAGGAGCAGTACGGCCAGAAAGGTCAGGGGAGTGATTTTGTGCTGATACCAGTTGGGGAAGCGCTTTTTCAGCAGGTGGTTCAGCAGGGCGGTGAGGGCCAGGCTCAGGGCCAGAGTGATCCAAAAATCCATCACGATCCCTCCCATCGGTAGCCCGCCTTGATGACGGTCTTAATGGAGCCGGCGCAGTCCCCCAGCTTCTCCCGCAGCCGCTTGATGTGGGTGTCCACCGCCCGGGCCTCCCCCTCGTAGTCGTAGCCCCAGCACTTCACCAGCAGCTGCTCCCGGCTCATGACGATATTTTTGTTCTGCATCAGGCAGAGGAGGAGGGCGTACTCCTTGGGGGTCAAGAGGACCTCCCGTTTCCCCGCCCACACCCGCCGAGCGGAGAGATCCAGCACTACGTTGCCACTCTCCAATCGGTCCCCGGTCCGCACGGTGCCCCGGCTTCGCTTGATGAGGGCCATGGTCTTGGCGTAGAGCACCGACATGGTAAAGGGCTTGGTCACATAGTCGTCAGCCCCCAGCTCGTAGCCCAGGAGCTTGTCCTCCTCGGCGGAGAGGGCGGTGAGGAAGATGATGGGCACCTCCTGCCTCTGTCGGAGGCAACGGCACACGGAGAAGCCGTCTAATTCCGGCATCATGATGTCCAGCAGCACCGCGTCAAAGGTCTCCTCCTCCGCCAGAGCCAGAGCCTTGGCGCCATTTTCCGCCTCCACGGGGATTTCACCCTTGCTGCGGAAGTAGTCGCAGAGGACCTCCCGGAGCTTTCCCTCGTCCTCCGCAATCAGAATTCGATTTCCCATGGCTCTCCCTCCTTTGCCACCAGAATACCAGAGCGATGTGTACCCTCTGTGTCGGTGCGGCAGATTTGTCTATTTTTCTTATATTTCATCATATCATGTTCCCGGGCGGTATGCCACAGCCAGTTTCTACCCCTGAAAGGCGCAAAAAACCGCCCGCGGCACAGAACCGCGGGCGGCAATATTTTAAGTTTTACATCTTCTCCGGGGCATCCACGCCCAGGAGAGCCAGGCCGTTTTTCAGGACGCTGCGGGTGGTGTCCGCCAGCTTCAGCCGGGCTGCCAGCACCGCAGGTGCCTCGCCCTTGATGCGGCAGGCGGTGTAGAAGCGGTGGAAGCAGCCTGCCAGCTCCACCAGATAGCGGTTGATGTGGCTGGGATCGTAGTCCCGGGCGGCCAGCCGCAGCTCCTCGCAGAATTGGGAGATCTGCTTGATGAGGGCGATCTCCGTCTCCCCGGAGAGGAGGGACATGTCCACATCCGCCATGGCGGGGACAGAATAGCCCTCGGCGGCCAGATTCCGCAGCACGCTGCAGATCCGGGCGTGGGCGTACTCCACGTAGTAGATGGGGTTCTCGCTGTCCTCCCGGACGGCAAGCCCCAGATCGAAGTCCATCTGGGTGTCGGGCTTGGCGTTGAAGAACCACCGGGCGGCGTCCACCGGCACCTCGTCCAGGAGATCGCTCAGGGAGATGGCCTTGCCGGTGCGCTTGCTCATACGGACCACCTCGCCGTCCCGCAGCAGCTTCACCAGCTGCATGAGGACGATATCCAGGCGGTTGGTGCCATCCAGGCCCAGAGCGTCCATGGCGCCCTTCAGACGAGCTACATGGCCGTGGTGGTCGGCGCCCCAGACGTTGATGACCTTGTCAAAGCCCCGCTTCTCAAACTTGTTGCGGTGATAGGCGATGTCGGCGGCAAAGTAGGTGTAGAAGCCGTTGGCCCGGCGGAGGACGTCGTCCTTCAGGTCCAGCTTCTCGATGTCCTTCTCACTCTTGCCGGCCTTGCGGTAGTTCTCCGCCAGAATCCGGCTGGTGGCCAGCCACAGGGCGCCCTCCTTCTCATAGGTCCAGCCCAGCTCCGTGAGCTTATCCACTGTCTCCGCCACATACCCGCTCTCGTGAAGAGTGGACTCGAAGAACCACTGGTCGTACTCGATCTTGTAGCGCTGGAGGTCGCTCTTCATCTTGGGGATGTTCCGCTCCAGACCGAACTTGGCCAGGGCGGCATGGCGCTGGGCGGTGTCGGTATCCTTATAGGACTCGCCGTACTGTTCATAGAAGGCCTGGGCCAGCTCCTTGATGTCGTCGCCGTGGTAGCCGTCCTCAGGGAAGGGCACCGCCTCCTCGCCCAGGATAATCTGGAGGTAGCGGGCCTCCAGGGAGGAGGCGAACTTTTCAATCTGGTTGCCGGCGTCGTTGACATAGAACTCCCGCCACACGTCGGCCCCGGCAGCCTCCAGTACAGAGGCCAGGGTGTCGCCCAGTACGCCGCCGCGGGCATTGCCCATGTGCATGGGGCCGGTGGGGTTGGCGGAGACAAACTCCACCATGATCCGCTGGCCCTTGAGGGTATCGCTGCGGCCATAGGCCCCGCCCTCGCTCTCCACGGCGGCCAGAACCTCCCGGTACCACTTCTCCGCCAGACGGAAGTTGAGGAAGCCTACCCCGGCGATCTCTGCGGAGGCAAAGTAGCTGTCTGTGAGGTTCAGGTTCTCCAGCAGAACCCCGGCAATCTCCCGGGGGCTCTTCTTCATGGCCTTGGCGGCAGCCAGGGCAAAGGTAGTGGTGTAATCGCCGTTGGCCGGGTCCTTGGGAATCTCCACGTTGGCCCGAACCGCCACGTCGGCGGGCAGCTTTCCGGCGGCCACAGCGGCCTCGTAGGCGGCGTTGGTGAGAGCCAGGACCTGGTCCTTGGCTTTTTGGATCATATGGATCATATCGTCTGCCTTCCTATCTCTCGTACACGAATTTTGAATTGATTACGTCCTGCTACCCGGTGCTCCACAGCAATGGAGTAGTGGATATCCAGAATGCCGCCCCGGTCACTGAGGCGGTTGGCCAGCTGGGAGGTAGCGATATCCACCGTCATGGTGCCCCAGGGAGTTTCATAGAGGGAGCTGTGCTGTCGCCCCTTCTGGAACACCATCTGGGAGTTCACCTGGCCAGTACGGGACAATGTTACGGTGTCGTCCCGGATGGTGAAGGAGGTCCGGGTGCCCTCCAGGCCGGTGAGCTCTGTCTCATCGTAGGTCAGTGTCACCGTACCGTCCTCGGCGGTATCCATCATGCCCTCGGAGATGAGCTCCAGATCCTCGGGCTCCGCTCCCTCGTAGTGCTGATGGCTCTTCACAAATATAATGACTTTCTTTTCTGCCATATCAATACCGGGAAATGTCGATCTGCTGGGCCTGGTTGGTGATGTCCTCCTGGAGGAACAGGGAAGCCAGCCGTTCGAAGTCCTCCACCCGGTCACTGGTATAGAAGCTGGCGGTACCTTCCGCCCGCTCCGCCAAAGCCCTCTGCTCTGTCAGCAGCGTCCTGGCTGCCCGGGCGGACTCCGCCCCCACGTCCACCAAGGACACGTCCGGCCCCATGACCTGGCCGATCACTTCCGCCAGGAGGGGGTAGTGGGTACAGCCCAGGACCAGGGTGTCGATTTCCCGGGCTTTCAATTCCGCCAGATACTCCTGAGCCACCTGCTCAATGACGGCATCGCCGGGGCGGCAGCGGCCCTCCTCCACCAGGGGAACGAAGAGCGGGCAGGCCTTGCTGAAGAGCTGGGCGTTGGGCGCCATGGCGTGAAACATCCGCTCGTAGGCGCCACTGCGGACCGAGGCTCGGGTCGCTACCAGACCGACCCTGCCGCTCTGGGTCAGGGATGCGGCCCGCTGCACTGCCGGAGCCACCACGCCGATGATGGGAATGTCGTTTTCCGCCTGGAGGGTCTCCAGACAGTTGCTGCTCACCGTACCGCAGGCGATGACCACCGCTTTCAGGTCAAAGCTGCGAAGAAAGCGCATGTCTTGGCGGGCGTACTTGAGAATCGTCTCCCTGCTGCGGTTGCCGTAGGGGACACGGGAGGTATCGCCGAAGTATATAATGTTCTCAGAGGGCATGATCCGCCGCAGCTGACGCACTGCGGTGAGGCCCCCCAGACCGGAGTCAAAGACGCCGATGGGCTGCTGATTCAAGGGTTCCCCTCCTCATGCCGCTTTTCGGCGGCGTATGGTCTGTAACTTTATTATTGTACTATGCTTTTTCGGCAATAACAAGTAAAAATTTGGTCTTTTTGCCCTGGTTTTTCTGTGGAATTTTTCTTGATAATCTGCTATACTGTGAACTGCCCAATGATGAGAGGAGGTTCGTTATGGAGCTGCGTCTGACTGAGAAACAATACCGTCGTCTGCTGGACTTGGTATACATAGGCAACTGGGTCCTCAATTCCACCCGCGGCGACGACCGGATCCGGGAGTATGACAAGGTGGAGAGTCTGGTGTTCTCCCATTGCCTGGACCACGGCATGGCGCCCCTGATCGAACTGTACAATGGGGAGATCATCCCATCCCGGGCCTTCGCCGAGGGCGGCATCCACGAGGCCATTATGGCCTATGAGGATGTAACCTTCTTTGAAATTCTGGCGGAGGAGCTGGCCCTGCGGGACCTGGACGCCGATCAGGCCACGGCGGAGAACTACGACGAGGTTATGGAACGTATGGAGGAGTACATGGGAGAGTTTGAGGCCCATGGCACCGACCACATCAGCGTGGATATGGAGTGAGCATACGGCACAGCATAAGCCGGCCCTTTTCGGGGCCGGCTTTTTTGTGCGCCGCAGACGCTGACACACCGCCAGCAGTGGACGGGGGTGCCCGCTCGCAAAACAAGCCCCCGGCAAAAGCCGGGGGCTTGTCAATGCTGTATTTACTCAGCCTCAGCCAGCGCCTTGGCCTCGGCAATGGCCTTCTCCTGGGCCGCAGGAGGACACTCCTCATAGCGGACGAAGTGGAAGGTGAAGGAGCCGCGGGACTGGCTCATGGAGCGCAGGTCGATGGCGTAGCTCATCATCTCCGCCATGGGGACCTCGGCCTCCACTACCTGGTCGCCGTCGCCGGTGGGGGTCATGCCCATAACACGGCCGCGGCGCTTGTTCAGGTCGCCGATGATATCGCCCATGTAGCTGTCGGG
>CALXGE010000124.1 GCA_944387775.1 uncultured Oscillospiraceae bacterium
CCCTGATCCAGGGCCACGGCAATGAGAAGCTTCTTTCCCTGGAGGCCCTCCAGCCCCTCGTCGGGGTCCCGCCAGACGCACCCCGGGGGCAGCAGCTCCTCCAGCAGGGCCTTGAGGGCGCCGCTCTCTTCATTTTTCGGCAGGATCACCGTCAGTGACACGGCGCACCGCCTCCTTTGGTCAGTGGATTGTGGAAGCCATCAGGGGATGGCATGGAGCTTCTCCTCCGTCTCCCGGAGCCGCTGAAGCAGGGCTTCCGGCAGGGGCAGCCGCTCGATCTCCGGGCCGCTCTGGCCCAGCCGGTTCCGGCAGCCCATGAACACGCCCCCCAGATACACCGAGGAGCAGTGCCACGCCCCCCGCAGCAAAAGCAGCAGGCTCAGCGCCCCGGAGCTGAGGGCCGGGGCCACGTAGGGTTTGTAGCCCAGGGCCCGCATTTCCAGGTTTGCGTGGGTGGTGAGTTCTGTCAGTTCCCGGGACAGGGCGTCGTCATACCGGGAGAGGGAGTTTGCTACCACCAGGTCCTCCCCGTGGGGGCCGAAGGTCCGTCCGTCGGTGAGAAAGTCGGCAAAGCGGGCATCCCGCCGGGCGTAATAGGCTGCCCGGGCGTTCATTACACCCAGGCCGAAGCCCTTCACCTGGTGGGGGAAGAGACCCTGACAGTCGATTTTCCCGGCCTCGTTTCGGTTGCTCTCCAGCAGCACCGCCCGGCACAGGGGGTCTACCGGGTCGCTGACCACGCAGAAGAGACCCCGGAACTGCTTCTCCCGGGCCATCTTTCCGTAGAGGGAAGCCAACTCCCGGTTCTTTTCGTACTGGGCCATCCGCACGTCCCCGGTCTTTACGTCGGTGTCCGGCACGAACCGGGAGGCGCAGAAGAGGAACACGTCGCAGTCAAAGAGGTGGTCAACATCCACCACCGTCACCGGCGGCAGGGCGTCGGGCGCCCCGGGGATGCCGATCTGGTTCAGCTCAAACTCCCACCGCTCCGGCACATTGGGCCGCACGTCGCAGAGGCCCAGGGACGCGATCACGTCGCCCCCCATAAGCCGCAGGCCCATGGCCAGGGTGCTGCCTACGTCCCCCATGGCCAGGAGGTTCACCCGGTACTTCTTCCCGGCGGGGAGAACGGCAGGAAAGGTGTCCGCCAGCAGCTCCTTCCACCGGGGATGGGCGGCGTTTACCGCCCGGACCCGGCCCGCCGCAGCGGCGGAGCGGAGTTCCTCCGGAATGCCGGGGACGTCCTCCCCTCGGCAGAGAGCGGACACGTCCTCAAGGGCGGTGAAGAGGCCGCCGTCGGATACGGCAAAGGTCTCCCGCCCGGCAAGAGGCTCCCTCTGGAAGAGCCAGAAGACGTCTCCCGTCTCCGGCTGGGCGGGGAGGGGCTCGAAGGCCATGGGCGTATCGCTGGCCAGAATGTGGTTATCGCAGGTGTAGTAGAACATATCGGTACCTCACAGGATTCCGGTGGGAAGTCAGCCGCCGATGACGATGCGGACCTGGGCTTCCAGCCGCCGGAGCATTTCCATGTCGTTTTCCACATAGGACGAGGGGGCCCGGCTGAGATCGTAGCTCATGCAGCCTCCCTTGTCGGGACACAGGGGCAAAATCACGGCCTCTCCCAGACGGCCCAGAGTCAGGTTCCGGGCGTAAAGGGCCCGGTAGGCGCTCTCCAGGGCCAGGAGGATGTCTCTGGCGTTCTCCAGGCAGCAGAGGCTCAGACGGTAGGTGGAGCCGTCGGCGCAGTCCTCGGAGAAGTCCGGGGCGGCATAGGGGAAAATACGGTTGATCCCCGGCAGAAGCCGTCCTGCGATGGGCTGAGGGCGGCGGACGGTGTCCCCGCCGATGAAGGGGTAGAGGGTGGACTCCACAAAGCGCATGCGGAGGTTGGGGAGATAGTACACGCTGTCCACGGGGCAATCCATCTGGGTCATGAGGTCCCGGCCCATGCCGGTGAGGTAGCCCACCAGCACCTGACGGATGGGGGTGCCGTTCTCCCGGAACAGAGGGATCAGCCGCTTGAGGCGTTTGCCGTCGTGGAGCATGTCATCCACCAGGATAGCGGGCCGGCCAAAGGCATGGATGGTTCGGGCCTGGTCCTCCAGAGGGGAGTACTGGGGGTAGGATTCGATGGCGTAGCGGCTGAGATCCGGCTCGTAGACCTTGTCGGTGTGTAGGGTCTTGGTGACGGTGTTGGGTACCGCCATGCCCCGGAGGATCTTACCGAAGGGCACGCAGATGCAGGGCCCCAGGGCCCGGGGCTCTGTGGGCTCCGGGGGGACACCGTTGCAGGCGGCAATGCGGTGGAGCAGCCGCCGGTGGGTCACCGCCGCGGAGATGGAGAGGACCAGGGAGCCGGGATAGAGACTGGTGAGAGCCTTCTGGAGCCGTCGGTGGGCGGCCGCAATGGCGGAGAGGACGTGGCTGTCGGCGGAGAGAGGGGCCTTGATGGTGGTCTCCACGTTGCGGGTGAGGACGATAGGCCGCCGCATGTCCACGGCCAGCAGGTCCCGGCGGCCTCCCACAGAGACCGGCAAAAAGCCCTGAAGGGCCAGAAGATCGCCGATCCAGGCGGGCACAGTCCCCTCAGACAGGGGGCAGAACAGGGAGTAGGACAGCTCCTGCCCCAGGCCCAGAGCCAGAATTTCCGTCAGCAGCAGCTGACCCAGCTCCTCCTGGTTCTCCCGCCGGGGGACAAAGAGCCCGCTGATGATGAGGCAGCGGCCTCCGGCGTTCTGCCGGACCAGACCGGACAGCTCCGCACTGCCCAGACGGGGGAAGAGTTGCTGGGACTCGAGACACTGGAAGGAAGCCATGGCCAGCACTTCTCCCTGTTCTCCCTGCCGCAGCAGACACAGCCGGTCCCCGGCGCAGGAGAGGGCCTGCAGCAGCTCAGAGGCGTCCTGCGGATCCGGCAGGAGACTCCGTACGGCCTCCTCGGCTTCCCCCAGGAGGGCGGCAGGCCAGGAGAAGGCCAGCCCCTCCCACCGCAGCAGAGGCTTGTCCAGAGGCTCCCGAAGGTAGAGACCGTGGCGGTAGATGAACTCCTGAGCCACCGGGTCAATCAGGTTGGCAATGTCCCGCCCCTCGTCGATGGCGTCCCGGATGCGGGTAGAGCTGATCTCCTCCAGGTGCTGGGGCAGGTGCAGCTGGGTGACCTTGCCGGTGATGGCGGAATAATCCACCTCCGGCGCTACGGCCCGATGGAAAATAATGTGGTCAAAGCTGTGGATGGAGCCGGGAGTAGGGGCCTGGCGGTAGGCGGAGGCGTTTGCCACCACGTCGCTGCCCGCTACGATGGCTACGGTGCGGTCGGGGAAGGCCTCCCGCAGGGCGGTGAGGCTCTGGGGACTGGCAATATTCACCGGAAAGTTTTCCGGGAAGATGTGGACGTGGAACTCGTCGGCCACGGAGATGGCCGCCAAGTGGCGGCGGAGACGGTGGGGCTGGGTCTTCTTGCTCCAGGAGAACTCGTCGATGGCCAGCATCACCTCATACCCCAGGTCCAGGATAGCCTGGGCGATGCCCTTGTGGGAGAGGGTGAAGGGGTCGAAGGTTCCGGGGAAGAAGGCGATGGGCCGGGGCTCCTCAAAGTGGAAGCCGCCGTAGAGGAGCTCCTGCTCCGTAAGGAAGCGGCACATCCGCCCCAGAAGGGCGCAGCGGTAGTAGAAGGTGAGCTCGTCGCCGGAGGACTCCCCGGTGAGGGCCAGGATCTTTTTCAGAGTCAGCCGGAAAGCACGGCGCTTTTCATGGCGCTCCAGCTTGGTGGAGCCAAATACCCGCAGACCCAGCACGTACATGGCCTCCTGGCGCACCTCGCTGCGAAAGCCCGCAAGGCCCTTGAGGAGCATGCCCAGGAGCCGCTCCCGGCGGGCGCGGTACACCGCATCCTCCTCGGGGAAGCGCTCCCGGTACCCGCCGTAGTTTTCGCACACCACGCCGATGGTGTCCAGGGCGCCGGACACCACCTGGTCGTTGGAGGAACAGAGGGACCGCTGGAACTCTCCCAGCAGCTCATCCAGCTGGGCCGGAGGCAGCCACAGGCAGAACTGGCCCAGGTAGCCGGGGATATACTTGGAGAACTCCTGCTGGTCGATCTCGAGGCCCCGGGTAAGCTCCACAGCCACCTCATTGCGCTCCCCGGCGGTGAGGAGAGGTGCTACGTTCAGCAGGGCGGCGCCGGCGGTGTGGCGCACCGTCACCCGGTCGCTGACCTTGATGAGGTTGGTAAGGTGGGTGGCGATGTGGAGCAGTCGCCCGCCGTCCCGGCGGGCAGACCGCTCCAGCAGGCGGATGTTGGCCTCCTTGATGATCCAGGGAGTGGCGGTTTTCAGATTGTCCAGGAAGATGGCGGAGATCGCCTCCTCCGTCAAGGGCGATGGCTGGCTGCCCTCCAGGTCCGCCAGGGCCAGGTCCCGCAGCAGGGCCAGAGACCGGCAGTCGGCGCAGGGCACCGCCCGCAGGGCGTGTTGAATAATGTCCCGGACGCTGAGCCGCCGGGCTAGGTAGTCCAGCAGCAGCACCGCCGCTGTGCGGACGGTGGGGTCCTGCCGCTGGGAGAGGGTCTGGGCGAAGTCCAGAAGGTCGTACTGCTGCCGGGAGGAGCAGATCTCCAGGGGCAGAGCGGTGGCGGTCTCCAGCAGCTGGAAGGCGGTGCCGTCGTCCAGCCGCTCCGGGCGGCGGTAGTAGCGGAGAAGGGCAGTCATAAACTCGTCCCGGCGCTCCGGGTCGCACTTCTCCAAAAGGGAGTTGACCACCATCTTCAATGTGAAGCTGATCCAGCGCTTGTGCTGGTCCATGAGCTTGTGGGCGGGTTGGATGATCTTCTCCAGGTACAGCCGCCACTGGTCCATGTCAGTGACGGTGCGGCTGTCGGGGACATAGTCCGCGGGCCGCTCCTTGGCGTAGCCCGCATGGAAGCGGGCGATGATCTCCCCCATGAGGGCCGCCGCCTGGCGGCGGATGTCGCCCTC
>CALXGE010000125.1 GCA_944387775.1 uncultured Oscillospiraceae bacterium
TGGTGTTCAATTTTCCGGTTCCTGTGAATGGGCAGGAAGTAACAGAACTGCCCTTGGAATCTGGGACAATGCTCGAGCCGGTGACACTACTGACAGCTCCCCATGCGGAAATGTAAATGTAATAGAGGAGGATCGCTGTGGAGGAGTTATCCTATCGCTATTTAACGGATGCGGACAAACGGCAGATCTGTGCTTGGCGATACACTGGCGAGTATGCCATCTATAATCTTCCTACCTACGAGGAGATGCAGGCGCGGCAGACAGGCTTCATGAATGCCGGAAAGGAGAAAAATTATCTGGGGTTCTTCGACCAGAATGTGCTGGTGGGGTTTGTCAACATAGTGGAGGAGCCGACGGAGGTATTTATTGGCATCGGAGTGAATCCCAATCTCTGTGACAGACACTATGGCCGCAGGATGCTGGCCCAGGCCTATGAGATATCCAGAAGCCGCTGCCCCCATAAGCCTTTGTATCTGGAGGTGCGCACCTGGAACACAAGGGCGATCCGGTGCTATGAGAGCGCCGGCTTCCAAATTGACGGTAAGCCCTATGAGCTTACCACAGGGATCGGCCGCGGCACGTTTTACCGTATGATAAAACGTTGAGGGGGCAGATAGAGAGATATGGAACAAGTCGTGGATAAGGCAAGACTGTGCTTTTTCTGCGCTGCGGTGTACGAGGCCCCCGACGGGACTGCGCTGCAGTGTCCCTGCTGCGGCGGGACAATCCCCCGCGATACCTATGAGGGATATCTCAGAGACGCCCGGGAGGCCGTGGAGTACGGCTGGAACTACCGCAGGCGCTACGAGGCGGATCTGCGGGAAAACGGCAGGATCACCTGCCACTATGCTCTGGCGGAATATGAGGAAGCCGTCCACTTTCTCGCTCTGGCCGCGGTCAGCGGCATCGTCGGCGGCCTCGCCTATGATGTGGTAAAGAAAGCGATGGTCAAGATCATCGACACCGTGGCGAAAAAGGAAATGAAACATACGGAAAACAGCGTGCTTGCGCTGATTCGGGACAGAAAAAAGCTGGATCAGTTTATTCAGTATGTGAGTGCCTATTACGCCTGCTTCGACAGTATGGAGGAAGAGGTACACCGGGCGGTCATGGAGGAGATGCTGGTGGACAAGCTGTCCCCCACGCTGGAGCAGCAGCTCCTGTCGGCGAACCCAGACATGGATGTGGAAGAGATGAAGGATCTCGCCATCCTCTCTGACGAGGAGATCTTTCGGGGAATGCTGGAGGTCCGGCGGGATATCCAACGGCGGTACCGGCTGGGACCGGAGGATTTTCAGGACTTTTGGAAGAACGTAGACCAGCGGCGCGCCGACGGTTACGGACAGGAGACGGTACCGGAGGAGGAAGGAGCGCAGCCATGAAGTATCAGGATGTAAATGCCCGGGTCATCGATGGTTGGTGCAGAGACGGCTGGGAGTGGGGGATCCCCATCACCCACGAGGCCTATGTTGCGGCCCGGGCGGGAGAGTGGGGCGTGTACCTCACGCCCACAAAGTTTGTCCCCCGGCAGTGGCTGGGAGATTTGAAGGGAAAACGGATCCTGGGCCTTGCCAGCGGCGGCGGCCAGCAGATCCCGGTGTTTTCCGCCCTGGGGGCCCGGTGTACGGTGCTGGATTACTCACAGGAACAGTGTGAGCGGGAGCGGATGGTGGCCCGGCGGGAGGGCTACGATGTGGAGGTGATCCGGGCGGATATGACGGAGCGGCTGCCCTTTGGGGACGGGACCTTCGGTCTGGTGTTCCACCCGGTGTCCAACTGCTACGTGGAGCAGGTGGAGCCCATATTTCGGGAGTGCTTCCGGGTGCTGAAAGCGGGAGGACGCTTCCTGGGCGGCTTTGATATCGGCATCAACTACGTCTTCGACGACGACGAGACCACCCTGGCCCACAGCCTGCCCTACAATCCACTGCGGGACCGGCAGGCCTACGAGGATTCACTGAAAAACAACTGGGGCATCCAGTTCTCCCACACTCTGGAGGAGCAGATCGGCGGCCAGTTGCGGGCGGGCTTCCGGTTGGTGGATCTGTACGAGGACACCAACGGGCGGGGGAATCTCCACGATCACAACGTGCCCGCCTTTATTGCCACATACGCTGTCAAAGAATAAGCGATGGCCCGCCAGGAGCGGAGAACGGCAGAGACAGAGACATCAGGGGAGGCAGCCAGGCCTGTCTCCCTGTTTTTGCGGCAGGAAGCGCCCCTATGCCGTAGGAAGGAGTATTATTATGGCAGAGGAACACAAAATAGCGGTTATTGCCCGGATCCACAGTGATTTTTCCACCAAGTTCGGTATTCCCCGGCAGAGCGGTCTGGTGCCGCAGCTGCAGGCCAGGATCATTTTTGAACCGGAGTTTCGGATTCCGGAGGCAGTGCGGGGCCTGGAGGGCTTTTCCCACATCTGGCTGATCTGGCAGTTTTCCCAGGCAGTCCGGGAGAAATGGTCGCCTACAGTCCGGCCGCCCCGGCTGGGAGGAAACGAGCGAATGGGGGTGTTTGCCACCCGCTCACCCTACCGTCCCAATTCTATAGGCCTCTCCTCTGTACGGCTGGAACGGGTGGAACTGGACCCGGATCTGGGACCGGTGCTCCATGTGTCCGGTGCGGACCTTATGGACGGGACCCCCATCTATGACATCAAGCCCTACGCCCCCTACGCCGACGCCCATCCAGAGGCCCGGGGCGGCTTCACCGATCAGACGCCCCGCCGCCGGTTGACCGTGGACTGCCCGCCGGCACTGCTGGAGTTGGTCCCTCAGGAAAAGCGGGAAGCGCTGCTTGGCGTATTGGCGGAGGACCCCCGACCTGCCTACCAGGACGACCCGGATCGGGTATACGCTATGACGTTCGCAGGGCTGGAGATTAAGTTTACAGTTTCCCAGCAGAAACTAACGATTAGTATGGTGACACCAGCGGAAATGTAAAATGTGGGGCCTGGATTTTACATAGATTTAACATTTAGGGTCTATGAAATTTTACATCGCCGTGGTAGGATATAGATTATCATGGGGAATTATGGGATTTAGGTAAAGAAAATGTAAGGAGAAGCGGATATGGACATTTTTTCTGTATTCACCCTCTGCGGCGGGCTGGCATTTTTCCTGTACGGTATGTCAGTGATGTCCTCCGGACTGGAAAAGGCGGCAGGCGGCCGTCTGGAACAGCTACTCAAGAAAATGACGGCGAACCCCTTCAAGAGTCTGCTGCTGGGCGCAGGCATTACCATTGCGATTCAGTCCTCCTCAGCCATGACCGTTATGCTGGTAGGTCTGGTCAACTCCGGCATCATGGAGCTGGGGCAGACGGTGGGCGTCATCATGGGTTCCAACATCGGAACCACGCTGACCGCCTGGATTCTCTCCCTGGCGGGAATTGAGAGCGACACAGTGTGGCTGCGGCTGCTGAAGCCGGAGTCCTTCTCACCGGTAGTGGCCTTTATTGGCATCATACTGATCATGGTGTCCAAGGATAACCGCCGTCGCAGCGCTGGCTCCATCATGGTGGGCTTTGCGGTGCTGATGTACGGCATGGAGCTCATGTCTGATTCTGTGAGCCCTCTGGCGGACATGCCCCAGTTTTCTGCCATCCTGACAGCTTTTACCAATCCCATTTTGGGTGTGATCGTGGGCGCGGTGTTCACCGGTGTGATTCAGAGCTCCGCAGCCTCCGTGGCCATCTTGCAGGCCCTGTCCCTCACCGGCAGCATCACCTACGGTATGGCTCTGCCCATCATCATGGGCCAGAATATCGGTACCTGCGTTACGGCGCTGCTCTCTAGTATTGGCGTAAATCGCAATGCTCGCCGCGTGGCAGTGGTCCACATCTCCTTCAACCTGATCGGCACTCTGGTGTTCCTGGTGCTGCTTTTTGGTGCGGACCTGTTCCTCCACTTCGCCTTTATGGACTGGGTCATTGACCCGGTGGGAATCGCCATGGTCCACAGCATCTTCAATATTGCCACTACCATCATGCTCCTGCCCTTCTCCAAGCAGCTGGTGCGGATTGCCAATATCGTGATTCCGGATGCTGCCGGGGAGCAGAAGTTCACCTTCGTGGACTCCCGCCTGCTGGCTACTCCCTCCGTGGCGATTGCCGAGTGCAACAACAAGACCATTGAGATGGCCCGCATTGCCAAGGAGACCATTGTCAAGGCTATCTCCCTGCTGGACGTTTATAACCAAGAGGTGGCCGACGAGGTTAAGGTAAATGAGGACAAGCTGGATCTCTACGAGGATAAACTGGGTACAACGCTGGTGCAGCTGAGCAGCAAGGCCCTGTCCGATACAGACAGCCGGAAGGTATCCAAGCAGCTGCACACCATCGGCGACTTTGAGCGCATCGGCGACCACGCTGTGAACCTGTGGAAGGCGGCAGAGGAGATCCACGAGAAGGATATCCATTTCTCTCCCCAGGCGGAGGGAGAGCTGCGGACCCTCACTGCTGCCCTTAAGGAGATTCTGGATATCACCACCCGGGCGTTCTCCGAGGACAGCCTGAGCCTTGCCAAGCAGGTGGAGCCTTTGGAGCAGGTTATCGACTGCCTCATCGCCGATATCAAGTCCAACCATATTGCCCGCCTTCAGAACGGTCAGTGTACCATTGAGATGGGTTTCGTTCTCTCTGATATCCTCACCAACTGCGAGCGGGTGTCCGACCACTGTTCCAATATTGCTGTAGCCCAGATCGAAACGGCACAGAACACCTATCAGGCCCACGAGTACCTCAACGGCGTGAAGAACGCCGGCAACGACGATTTCCAGCAGTCGTTTGATCACTACCGGGCTTGCTACAGCCTCAATCCTGCTACGGAGGATGTGTGAGCCCTGCCTCTGGGAAAATTGTAGAGCTGAACAAAAGCGCTGGCCGTTCTCCGGCGTTCCATAGGGACAATTTATGAACCTACCCATATAACATAATATTTGTTCCTGTGGAGGGAGGCTGTG
>CALXGE010000126.1 GCA_944387775.1 uncultured Oscillospiraceae bacterium
CACCAGCCGCTTGATCTGCGGATGGCCTTCCAGATAACGGTCAATGGCTCCATTCCAAAGGCAACCGGTAGAGATAGGCCGGCTTTGCCGGTGCAAGAGTTCGAATCTCTTCACCTCCGCCACGCCGCCGCAGACGATTTGCGTCTGCGGCGGCTTTTTCATTGCTGTACTTACCGCTGTGATGCTGCCGGCGGCGGTAAGGCTCTGCGGAACATGGGACGTATCGCCATACGTCAAGCAAACCGCAAAAAAGCCGGGACAGGGAGTTGATTCCCCCGTCCCGGCTTTCTGTCTGTTTTCAGGTCTGAGATGATTCCTTCTGTTCCTCCAGAGGCAGCACCAGCAGCTTCGGCTCTCCCTGGCTGATGTACAGTTCCTCACAGATCCGCTGCGCAGCGATCAGAAGATTGATCGCCTCCTCGCTGGCCCGGAACAACGTCAGGTACATCTCCTTGTAGTCCGGCATCCACATCACCTCACAGTGTATAGTTTAGAACAGTATGTTCAAAATGTCAATAGAACAAATTGTTCTGAACTATACTTTTTTCGGTGATGATTATGAGTCGATATCAGAGAATTCGTGATCTCCGGGAAGATGCTGATTTGACGCAGGCCCAGGTGGGTGCCGCAATCAACGTCCCTCAGCGGACATACGCCTACTACGAAAGCGGGCAGCGGATGATTCCGCCGCATGTTCTCTGCGCTCTGGCTGACTTTTATCAAGTCAGCGTAGACTATCTTTTGGGCCGTACCAGCCGGAGAGAAATGAACAAATAGCGGCAGCAAAAAAAGAAATCCCGCGATCCTTTCGGATCGCGGGATTTTTGGCGGAGATGGAGAGATTCGAACTCTCGATACCCTTTTGGGGTATACACGATTTCCAATCGTGCGCGCTCGACCAGCTACGCGACATCTCCACATAGTTGCCCAAGTCAAAACCGCTTATTTGGTTGTGCTGTTTGACAGCGAAAGTTATTATACCCGTTTCATCCCGCGAAGTCAAGAGAAAATCCCTGGATTTTTCCTGAAATTTTCAATTTTTATCGTTTCCCGCTTTGACGACCACCCAAAACAGCCCGACCGCCCCAGGCGGTCGGGCTGTCCGGTCGGTATTTTACCGACCCATGGTGTGCTTGACCGAGGTAGCGGCGCTGTCCACCGCGTCGGTCACCGCCTGCATGGCCTTGCCGGCGGTAGTCCGCTTGCCCTGAGCGGTACGCAGCGCCATATCCGCTGCTGCGCCGGCCACTACGCCCAGAACCATACCTTTTACAAATCCGTTCATCTTCTCATTCCTCCTCTCGGACGGTCCTAGTATGACCCGACCGAGGGAAAAATAAGCGTCGCTACCAGATCATTTCCCTTGCTAAATGCTGACAGGTCCGATACAATAACAATAAAATCAGACTGAAAGAAGGGCCTGTGTTATGATTACCAAAATTTTTCTGATACGCCACGCCGAGGCGGAGGGCAACCTCTTCCGTGTGGCTCACGGCCAGTATGACAGCAATCTCACCCCCCGGGGCTACCACCAGCTCCACTATCTGCGCCAGCGGTTTGAGGGGGTTCACCTGGACGCGGTATACGGCAGCGATCTTACCCGGACCCACGCCACTGCCTCCGCTCTGTACGTCCCCCGTCAGCTGCCCTTTCAGCCTCTCCCCCTCCTGCGGGAAGTACGCCTGGGAGACTGGGAGGAGCGCACCTGGGCAGAGATCAAACGCCGGGACCCGGATATGTACCGCTGGTTCAACAAGCGGCCGGACCTGTGGCGGGTAGAGGGCGCAGAATCCTTTCAGACCGTGGCAGAGCGGACGGTAGAGGGCATCCGTCGGATTGCGGCGGAAAACCCCGGCAAGACCGTAGCTGCGGCCAGCCACGGCGCGGCTCTGCGAATCCTGCTGGGCACCCTGGAGGGGATGTCTCTGCAAGAGATTGGCGAAAGCGGTCACAGCGACAACACCGCCGTGAGCCTCCTGGAAGTGGAGGGCGACCAGATCCGGGTGGTGTTCCGGGACGACGCCTCCCACGTACCGCCGGAGTGGTCCACCTTCCGCCGCCAGAACTGGTACAAGGACGGCGGCGGCGACGAGGACTTCTGGTTCATCCCTATGGCCACAGAGGGCCGCATGGTCCTGCGGGCCATGCTGGGACAGGAGGAGTCGGGCCTTGTGACCTTCCGCCGGGAGGCGGACGCCATGCGCATCACCAACTACGTGGTCGATCCTCAGCTCCGGGGCCGCCACCTCGGGGTACAGCTCCTGGGCCAGGCAGTGAAATACGCCCGCCGCCAGGGGCTCTGGACCCTGGTACTGACTTGCTCCGAGGACCTGCGGGGCTACTTCGCCCAGTACGGCTTTGAGAGTGCCGGGCCGGATATGACACTGGATCTGCACCTGACCATCCGGGAGATCCCCTGATAGCGGTCTCCCGCCGGAGGAAGGAGAGGCTGACCATGACATGCGGAAAGAGGTACCTTGCGCTGCTGCTGTGCCTCCTGCTTCTGGCCGGCTGCGGCGGGAACCCCTACCGCGACATTCCCGCCCCGCCGGAGCAGCCCCCAGAGGAGCGGCAGGCGGAGTTTCTGACTTTTCTGAAGGCGGTCAATGACCGGCGGCAGGCGGTCTTTGCGGACCAGGAGGCGCCCCTGCTGGACGAAAGCTGGACCCCGGAGCTGACGGACCTGGACAGCGACTTCACCCAGGAGGAGCAGAATGCGCTGCTGCAGGTCCTCGATCCTCTCGACCCCACACCGGAGCTCCGGGAGGCGGTGCCCGTCACCGTGGAGGATGCCCGCTCGGACGTGGACCTTGCTTTTCGCCTCCTCCGCCACAGCTACGGGGCTTACGACTACTTCGGCGGAGATGAGGTGTTTCTGCCGCTGAAGGAGGCTGCGCTGGCAGCCCTGCCGGAGGAGGGAACCGTCTCTCCCGAGACACTGGAGAAGGCCCTGGCGGACGCCCTGGGCCCGGTGCTGGTGGACGGCCACTTTTCCATAGGCGGCACCTTCTTTCAGGAAATTCACCGCCAATACATGTACTATGTCCCTGATCTCTACTTCGACGACCCGGAGGGTCTGGACCCCGATCTGGTGAAGCCCACCATCGACGAGGAGGGCCGCCTGCGGCTGACCCTGGCCACCACATCTACGCCAGAGGCGGCGGAGAGTCTCCTTCCAGAGACCGCCACCATCCAGGGCACAGCCGTGGTCCTCAGTTGGAAACCGGACGGCACTACAGGGAACAGAGGCGAGGACGTCTTCAAGGAATCCACTTTTCTCAACGGCGTGCCCCTTCTCACATCTACCCGCATGATGGCGGACAGTGAGCAGCAGCAGGAGCAGCTGGAGCGGCTGGCCACCTGCGGCGGTGAGTACGCCGACGCGCCGGTGCTGGTGCTGGATCTGCGGAGCAACATCGGGGGCAACTCCGGCTATATCGAGAGCTGGTTTGCTGGCTACACGGGACAGGCTGCCAGCACCAGGGCCGCCCGGGCCATCAAGCTCTCCCCGCTGAACCGGCAGCTGTATCTGACCTACATCGCTCCCCTTATGGATATGCCGGAGGTCTCCTCCCTGTGGTGGAAAACGACCTCCCCGGGGACGGTCACGCCCCGGGAGGGACTGACCTTGGTGCTCCAGGACAAGGGCACCGGCTCCTCCGGGGAGACGGCGGTGCGGCTCATGCGCACCGTAGAGAATACCCTCACCATCGGGGGCTGTACCTCGGGTTCCTGCCTGACCCCCAATGTGTTTTCCTTCTATCTGCCCCACTCAGGGGTGACGGTGCGCTTCGGCACGGGCCTGGGGCTGTACGAGGACATGACCAACCGGGACGGCAAGGGCTGGCTCCCGGACCTGTGGGTACCCAGCGGCCAGGCCCAGGAGCGGGCCCGGAAGATGATCGAATACTACGGCCTGACGGAGCTATTCGCCGGCTGAATCGCCGGGGGCTCCGCCCCCGGACCTCGGGTGCTTCCGGAGCCAGCCGCTTCGGGGCTGTGGCTCCCGGGCCTCCCCGGCCCGGACCCGGGTCACTTTTTCCTCGGCGAAAAAGTGACCAAAACGCCGTCGGGGACACCCCGGACCCCGGTTTTTATCCAATCGGTCTGTATCAGATTAGATACTACGTTGCCACTGAA
This sequence comes from uncultured Oscillospiraceae bacterium, assembly GCA_944387775.1. Classification (GTDB taxonomy): domain Bacteria; phylum Bacillota; class Clostridia; order Oscillospirales; family Oscillospiraceae; genus Pelethomonas. The sequence goes on from CALXGE010000126.1 coordinate 4,141, forward strand.
CTAGATTCTTTGGCATCTGATCTCTGCCGGGTATCTCGTCCGGCTTCGGCTGACGCCCTTTTGAAGAGATAGATGTATCTATCGTTGCATACTAAGAAACGCCTATCAGCCCGAGGGGCGACAGCCGAAGTGGGATACCCACCGCACCGATTACGAGGGAGCCGGAGGCAAAAAGGTGTTTCAGTGGCAACCGGGCAGCTCCCTTGCAGGCGGCCGATTGGGCAAACAAAGGGGGCCTGGGGTCTCCCCAGCGGTTTTTCCGCCCACTTTTGGGCGGCCAAAAGTGGGCCCGCCGGAGGCACGCCCAGCCCGAAGAGCTGAAAAAGAAACATTCAGAGGACCCCTCCTCTGACAACATCCCCCGCCGCATGGGAAGGCGGCAAAAGGAGAAACCATATGGATGTACTGAACTTCCTCCCTGTCAGCAAGGAGGACATGGAAAACCGCGGCTGGTGGTACTACGACTTTCTGGTGGTCACCGCCGACGCCTATATCGACCACCCCAGCTTCGGCACCGCCATCATCGCCCGGGTGCTGGAGGACGAGGGCTACCGTGTGGCGGTGCTGGCCCAGCCGGACTGGCACAGTGCCGACGCCTTCCGTGCCATGGGCAAGCCCCGGTACGGCGTGATGATCGGCGGCGGCAATATCGACTCCATGGTGGCCCACTATACCGCCGCCAAGAAGCGCCGCAGCGAGGACGCCTACAGCCCCGGCAACAAGATGGGCCTGCGGCCCGACCGGCCCACCATCGTCTACGCCAACCGGGCCCGGGAGGCCTTCCCCGGCACCCCCATCATCATCGGCGGCCTGGA
>CALXGE010000127.1 GCA_944387775.1 uncultured Oscillospiraceae bacterium
GAGGGCTCCTCCACCGTCACCGGCTGGAACCGCCGCTCCAGGGCGGCGTCCTTTTCAATGTGGCGGCGGTATTCATCCAGGGTGGTGGCGCCGATGACCCGGATCTCCGAGCGGCTGAGGGCGGGCTTGAGGAGGTTGGCGGCGTCCACCGCCCCTTCGGCGCTGCCGGCGCCCACGATGTTGTGGAGCTCGTCGATAAAGAGGACCACATTCCCCATCCGCTGGACCTCCTGGATGGCGGTGCGGACCCGCTCCTCAAACTCCCCACGGTACTTGGTGCCCGCCAGCATGGCGGCAAGGTCAATGGAGAGGATGTTGAGGCCCATCAGCTCCCCGGGTACGTCTCCCGCGGCGATCCGCTGGGCCAGACCCTCCACCACCGCCGTCTTGCCAACGCCGGGCTCCCCGATGAGGACGGGATTGTTCTTGGTCCGGCGGCTGAGGATGCGGATGGTCCGGGCGATCTCCTTCTCCCGGCCCAGCACCGGGTCCAGCCGTCCCTCTCGGGCCAGGGTGCTGAGACTGCGGGTGAACTGCTCCAGGACCCGGGCCCGGGGGGCCTCCTGCAGCACCGGAGCCTTGGGCTGCGTCTCACGCGGGAGCCGCAGCCCGCCGCCCATCCGCCGGATCAGGGCGGCATGAATTTTTCCCGGATCTGCTCCCGCTGCCCGGAGGGCCTGAATGGCCATAGCGCCGCTCTCCCGGAGGATCCCCAGCAGCAGGTGCTCCGTGCTGATCCGCCGCTCGCCCCGGCGGGTGGATTCTCCGGCGGCATTCTCGATGATCCGCCGGGCCCGGGGCGTAAGCCCCTGGGCGGGCGCCAGACCCGGAAAGCCCGCTCCCACCAGCTCCCGCAGCACACCGCGGACCTTCTCTGGGGTGACCTCCTGCTCCTGGAGGCAGCATCGGGCGGGACCCTCTGTCTGGAGGACCCCCAGCAGCAGATGTTCGCTGCCCACATAGCCGTGGCCCAGTTCTCCGGCGGCAGCCTGGGCCAGGCGGAGTGCGCCCCGTGCTCCGGGGGTGAATTGCTTGTCGTACATATTGCCATCTCCTCTGCGCGTTGCTGTCCTCTGGAGTATGCCCTTTCACAAAGGTTTTACACATTTCTGGCCTGGCTGCCGGATTTTGCCCTTGCAATTTCAAAACTTCATGCTACAATGAAGGTACCAATCTATAGGGAGGATAAATTCATGGCTCACAAGATTACTGATGCCTGCGTCAGCTGCGGTACCTGCGCTGAGAACTGCCCCGTTGAGGCCATTTCCCAGGGCGACACCCAGTATGTGATCGATGCCGACACCTGCGTGGATTGCGGCGCCTGCGCTGCCAACTGCCCCGTGGATGCCATCGTGGCTGAATAATCTACATACAGCGAAAAGCGCCTGATCCCTGTGGGGGTCAGGTCCCATACCGGCGGGCGGCGTGAAGCTGTCCGCCGGTATTTTCGCGTTTTGTGACCGGAAAAGCATGGGATGATGAGAAGTCACCGGTTGCCAGGCACTGCGGGATATGATATAATCACTAAGATTGACAGTAGCGGGAAAAGCTACAGGAGAGGAGGCGGCCATGGATATCGGCAGCGTACATATCGCGTCAAAGCTGGCCCTGGCGCCCATGGCCGGCGTCACCGATGCGGCCTACCGGCAGATCTGCAGTGAGCTGGGAGCGGGTCTCACCTATACCGAGCTGGTCAGTGCCAAGGCCCTGTGCTACCAGGACAAGAAGAGCCGCCAGCTTCTCATGCCCTTCCCTGGGGAGGGTCCATTTGCCGCACAGATCTTCGGCAGCGACGTATCCTGTATGGCGGAGGCGGCTCAGATTGCCGCAGAGGTCAGCGGCGCGGACCTCATTGATATCAATATGGGCTGCCCCGTAGGGAAGGTGGTCTCCAACGGCGACGGCTCCGCCCTCATGAAGGACCCGGAGAAAGCCGCCCGCATTGCCGAGGCGGTGGTGAAAGCCAGTCCCGTACCTGTGACGGTGAAGATGCGCCGGGGCTGGGACAAGGGCAGCATCAATGCCGTGGAGCTCTCGCGGCTCATGGAACAGGCAGGGGTCTCCGCTGTGGCCATCCACGGCCGCACCCGGGTGCAGATGTACGGCGGGGTGGCGGATTGGTCCACCATCCGGGAGGTGAAGGAGGCGGTGTCCATTCCGGTCATCGCCAACGGCGACGTGTTCTCCCCGGAGGACGCGGTGCGGATTCTGCGGCAGACCGGCGCGGATATGGCTATGATCGGACGGGGGTGCTTTGGCAACCCCTGGCTGTTTGCACAGGCTAAGGCGGCGCTTGCCGGGGAGCCGATTCCGGACCGGCCGCCCCTGGCCCAGCGGTGCGACACCGCCGTGCGCCAGATCGAGCTGGCCGCTGAGTACAACTGCGAGAAGGTGGCGGTGCTCACCGCCCGGCGGCACTACGCCTGGTACCTCAAGGGGGTGCCTCACGCCGCCTATTACCGGGAACAGATCGTCCGCATGGAGACCCTGGCGGACGTATATCGTGTGACGGAAGGGATCAAGAGGGATCTGCATGACTGAACAGGAGCTGGTCCGAGCCGCGGCAGGCGGAGATACGGAGGCCTTTGCCCGGCTGGTGCGGACGTACGAAAATAAAATATACAGCCTGGCCTTCCGAATGTGCGGAAGCGCCGACGATGCCGGGGATATTGCCCAGGAGGCATTTCTTGCCGCCTGGCGGGGACTGCCCTCCTTCCGGGGGGATTCGGGCTTTGCCACCTGGCTCTACCGCCTTACCTCCAACGCTGCCATTGACTACCTCCGGCGGCAGAAGAAGCAGCGGGGCGACATGTCTCTGGACGACGAGGAGCTGGGACTGGACGCGGTGGACACCGGCCCCGGACCCCAGGACGCTGCCGAGCGCACGGAGGTGCGCTCCGTTGTGGCGGCGGGACTGCAGGAGCTCAGCGAGGGGCACCGGCAGGTGCTGGTGCTGCGGGAGATCCAGGGCCTCAGCTACGAGGAGATTGCCGACGTGCTGGAGGTGGATCTGGGAACGGTAAAATCCCGGATTTCCCGGGCCCGATCGGCCCTGCGCAAAATTTTGCTGCAAAAAGGGAACTTATCCGGCTATCTGCCGTCTAACCTAAAGTAACAAAAGTAACAGAGGGAAAGGAGGGCCTCTTATGAGAACATGTGAGGAATACGAGGCGCTCATCAGCGCTTTTATAGATGGGGCCCTGGCGGATGAGGACCGGGCTGAGCTGATGGCCCATATGGCGGAATGTCCCGCCTGCCAGGCCTATTTTGACGATCAAATTGCCATTCACGATGCCTTGGCGGATATGGAGGTCAAGGCCCCGGAGGGGTTTGCCGACCGGGTGATGGCGCAGGTCCGACAGGAGAGCCGACAGGCGCCTGTATCGGAGAAACAGGAGAAAAAAACAGTGCCTTTTCCCCTCTGGCGGCGGTACGCTGCCATGGCGGCCTGCTGCGCCATCGTGGCGATAGCGGGCTTCTGGGCCTTTAACGGGGGCCAGCTGGGGACGGGAAACGTGGCGGCGGACACAGCCCTCATGGACAGCCGGTCCGCGCCTGTGGTGGAGAACCAGGAAAATGATGCTGCTGAGAGCAGCACTCCTGCGGATGCAGCAGTAGCGGATGCAGTCGGTGATGCGCCCCTCAGCGATGAGCAACCTGTTCAGGAGGCACCTGCTGATGCACCTGTCCCGGAGACAGACGACAGAGCAGCGGAGGGCCAGGACGCCGGGGAGCCGGAGACTTTCTCCGTGACCACCGCTGATTCGGAGACGGACAGAGTGGACTCTGCGGAAAACCGGGGAGACAGCAGCCCGGAGCAGTATGCTGCGAAGGATTCCTTCGTTTCCACGGCCTATGCCACCGCCGGTACAGTGACGCTGACTACGGACAGCGCTCTGGCGGAGGCCTGGGTGGCGGAGAACCTGGGTCAGACCTGGGAAGCCGGCGCCAGCTATGCCCTGACGGTAGAACAATTTGACCAGGTGCAGGCGCTGCTGGAGGCGAATGGAGAAAGTTTCCTGCTGGCTATGCCTATGGAGGAAGAAGCTCCGGTGAGCGACTCCCTGGATGATGACACAGAGGAGACAGAGGAAGCTTTGGAGAGTTCTGAGGAGCCGATAGAGCCTGCTGACGACATCCCCGCAGAGGAGGAAGAGGAAGCTCCGGTGTTCTATGTGCTTCAGGCTGCACCCTAATCTTCCATAATAACACAGTAAACAGCGCCCGCCGCGGAAAATCCGCGGCGGGCGCTGTTTGTATGTTTCAAGGACAGGCGTCAGCAGGTGGCGCCGCCCTTCATGTGCTTCTGGGCGCTGAGGTTCTCGCTCTTGCGCTGGAGGAGATCGTCGCTGAGGAGCTGCCGCTCCACATTCTCAAAGCCCAGACGGGCAATGGTGTCGGAGAAACGCTCACCGGTGATACCCTGCTCCCGGAAGAGGAGGATGGCCTTCTCCACTAGGCTGAGAACTTCCTCCTCAGAGGTGAAGATGCGGCTGAGAGGCTTGCCGTGGGCCACGTTCTTGCCCCAGCGGCCGCCCAGATAGACCCGGTAGCCGTCCATATACTGATCGGTGACATGGAAGGGGCACTTGCCGGCGCAGCGGCCGCAGTGATTGCAGGCGGAGGGATCGATCTGAATCTTGCCGTCCACCATCTGTGCCACATGGATGGGGCAGACCTTCTCCACCTGGCAGACCTTGCAGCCCTTGCACTTATCCAGCTCAACCACGGGCACCCGCTGGCCAACAATACCCAGGTCGTTGAGGTCGGGCTTGACGCAGTTGTTGGGGCAGCCGCCCACGGCGATCTTGAACTTGTGGGGCAGCTTCACCTCGTGGTAGCCCACGTAGTAGAGCTC
>CALXGE010000128.1 GCA_944387775.1 uncultured Oscillospiraceae bacterium
ACCCACAAAGAACTTTAAACATACTCTCAAGTTGTTTATCAATTAAACATTCAAAAAAGTGCAGAGAAAAGGCTAATGGATATAATATGTGAAACAAATATTCAAAGAATTTTCTTATACTCTCAAATTTTCCTCGAGAACTCTCAACTTTTTGAAGGTAGTATCGTGTATATTGATTTGCTTCTAATTTGAATGAATGTTGCAATCAGCTTTTTGATGCAAAAGTGGGCATAACGCAGTCGGGCGATGAGGATCAAAATGTTTTCTGCAGCGCTTATCATTGTTAACACCATCGCAAAAGTATCTTCCTGGTAACTCGCCAAAAGCAGGCCGGTTCATTACTGCGGTGGCGCAAAAAACCGCAATTTGACCACATTTGTGCAAACGGTCAAATCGCGGAAATCCTCTCTCCCAACGCTTTGACCACACAACCAGCCACAGACGGCGGCGGAACAGACGGAAACCCTGTGCTCAAAGAGTGACGGAAAGCAAGCGGATTGGAGCGGATATAGCTATAAAGCACGAAAAATTGTTAGAAAAAATCTCTGGGGTCGCTTGGTAAGGATGAGGTCGGCGGTTCGAATCCGCCCAGCAGCTCCAAAAAAACCACCCTTTCAAACTAAAGGGTGGTTTTTTTGCATTTATGATTTCTAACGGTGTAGTAAAATAAATGGTTAACACTTTGACCACAGAATAAGCCACAGACAAAAGCACTAGGTTTCCGGAGCGCGTACTTCGGAAATCTGATATTTTTTAGCATGCTTTTTCTTCCTGCCTCAGCCGTTTTTTCCTAGAGTTTCAAAAGCGGCCCAATCAAAGGATTGGTCCGCTTTTGCTTGTGTAATTATATTTACTGGAGCTGCTTATGAAATGGGAGCATTTTGACAGGGCAAATCCAAAAGAAACCGGCTGCCGCCCGATGGGGTTTCCAAAACAGAAACTGTCCCCCCGTGGAATTGGGCAATGGCCTGCACTAGCGCCAGGCCTAGTCCTGTGCCGCCTTGCTGGCGGGTACGGGCATCGTCCACCCGGAAGAAGGGCTCAAAGATCCGGCCTCTCAGTTCTTCCGGAATACCGGGGCCCTGATCCGCTACCAAGATGCAAAGCCGCTGTGCGTTGCGTTGCATACGGATCTTTACAGCACTTCCCTCTGGGCTGTATTTTACCGCGTTTTCTACCAGATTAAAGACCGCCCTGTGAAGCAGTTCCCGATCACCGTACAGGAGACAAGATTCCTGTACGGTTTGGAGCGAGATGCGCCGCTTTCCCGCGAGAGGGGAGAGCTCTTCCTCCACCGTGCGCAGCAGCTCCTCGGAGGAAATGGATTCCCAGCGGGTATTTTGTGCCATATTGGTCAGTTGAAGCAGCCCACCTACAATGCCTGTTAAACGGTCTACCTCTCCTTGTGTGATCTGAAGCAGTTCCTCCACTTCAGGGGACTGACGGCCATATTTTTTGCGAAACAGGCTAAGTCTTGTTTTCAGAATGGTAAGCGGCGTGCGGAATTCATGGGCTGCATTTTGAGAAAAATTCCGTTGCATCGTAAATACTTGATCCAGTCGCTGGGACATCTGATTAAACGCATCGGCCAGCTCCTCTACTTCGCCGCCGCAGCGGGGGACGGTGATAGGCTGGGCCAGATCCTCTGCTGTCCGGGACCGGATCTGTCGGGTCAGATCATCCAGCGGGGAGAGAGCTTTCCCTACCAGACGATAAATCAAAAACGCTCCGACTGATAAAATGGCGGCCATGGCCAGAAGACTCTGCACATGAAATATTTTCCTGGCATGGCGGGTGGCAGTACTGGCTGTCAGTTCCGGCATAGGCATTTCTGAGCCGCTTTCCAGCTCCGCCTCCACGCCTTGGGCGGGCAGAACCGGCGTGGCCTGAATGCTGTCCGCCATCTGGACGGCAGACAGATTATTGGTCAGCGTGATCAAGATGCAGCACAGAGCCAGCAGAGCGGTGCAAGTAAGAGTGATGCGCAGACGCAGAGAGGGAGTTCGTTTCATGGATGCTCCTCCATTTCCAGGCGATAGCCTTGCCCAACCTTGGTCCGGATAGGGTCATAGCCCAGAGCTTCCCGCAGCTTCTTTCGCAGGGCGGAGATGTGCATCCGGATGGCGTTGGTGAAGGGATTGGCATCCGTCTCCCAAATGTAATCCAGAAAAGCCTCCTGGCTGAGCCAGCGCCCCTGGCTGAGCATGAGATGCTCCAAAATCGCAAATTCTCTGGGCGTCAAAGTAAGTATCCTCCCCCGGGCGGAGATCTCCCGAGCAGTGGAGCCCAGTATCAACTCCCCAACCTGAATCTTGGTATCCCTCTGAACAAATTCCCGGCGCAGGAGGGTACGGACCCGAGCCTCCAGCTCCTCCAGGGCAAAGGGCTTGGTGAGATAGTCGTCCGCGCCCAGATCCAGACCCAGTACTTTATCACGCATCTGTGCCCGGGCAGACAGGATCAGCACCCGCAGCTCCGGCCGCTCCGTTCGAATGCGCCGGAGCAGCTCCAGTCCGTCCATACCGGGCAGATTCAGATCCAGAATTACCAGATCGTAGTGTTCCACAGACAGCCGCTCATAAGCATCCTCTCCGTCGTAGCAGCGATCTGCCGTGTATTTTTCCAACTCCAGATCCTCTGCAATGCCATCACACAGGATCCGTTCGTCTTCTACCACTAATATCCTCATAAAATCACCTTCTTGCATGTATCTGCTAGTATAGCATATTCATATAAAATTTTCATCAAGAAGGCCTTGACAGAAAATTTATATCCCATATGCTATGATGCCCCATGTCAATACGGCCGCAGCTGCGGCAAGGAGGTTTTTATGATGAGACAGATGAATAAGCGGCGCTTCATCGCCTGGGGCTTGGCTGCCGTTATGACCGTGGCCCTGACTGCCTGCGGGGAAAAGAAGCCCAGTCAGGAAGAGGTAGAGCAGGCCATTGAGGCAGGTACCCTGACCGTCGATGATGCCCTGGAGAAGGGCTGGATCGATCAGACTTGGGTGGACGCTTATATGGAGGACAACAGCGTCCCAGCCAGCAATAAAATGGAGGCCAACGAAGTGGCTGACTTTACTACCACCACTCTGGACGGCGCGGAATTTACCAAGGACGACCTGGAAAATGTGGTGTTATTTGCCTTTGCAGATCCTGCAGATTCCAGCACTGCGGAATTTTTTCAAAATCTCGTGGATGCCTATGAGGGTGTGACGGCCAACGGAGCCAGTATCGTTCTGTGTACCAAGTCCGAGGAGGGTAGCGATATGTTTTCCGACGCCCCGTTCCCGGTCATCCTCTATAACGATTCTCTAAAAGAAGCTGTGGGAAACAACCGGGAAATGATCGAGGATGAGGAAGTCCCCAATACCGCCTCCTGGTGCGTGAATGGTTCCTACTTCTCCGCCTGGATTTCGGCGGTAGAGGCTGAGGAGCTGATTGAGTCCGCTGCCAGCTTTGTGGAAATGAGTGAGGAGCAGGAGCTCAGCGGTTCCGAAACCTCTGCTGTGACGCCCGACGGAGGGGCAGCTGCTATGGAGACCATAGGCTGACATGAGAAAGATCAGAATATGTCTGCTGGCTGTCGCCCTGCTGATGATCGGTTTTGGCTTGTGGCGGGGCGAGGCAGAAGTTGTCCTGAGTAAGGGCATCAATCTGTGTTTGGAGTGTGTGGGCATTGGCTAAGAACAAACATCGCTGGAAGATTCAGCTGGGGGCAACCATTGCTACCAACCCGTTTTTTCTCCATTTCTTTCAGGGGAAGATCTCCCGCGGAGGTCTGAAAGGAGTTTGCGTGCCTGGCTTGAACTGCTACTCCTGCCCGGCAGCGGCGGCCTCGTGCCCCATCGGGGCGGTGCAGGCAGTCATCGGCTCCTCTAAATTTCACTTCGCTTACTATGTGGTGGGCATTCTCATCCTCGTGGGTGTATTGCTGGGCCGGGTGGTCTGCGGCTTTCTGTGTCCCTTCGGATGGTTCCAGGAACTGCTGCACAAGATCCCTACCAAAAAGTTCAGCACCAAGCGCTTTCACATTCTGACCTACTTAAAATATGTGATTCTGGTCCTCTTCGTCGTCGTACTGCCCATGACGGTGGTCAACGAGGTGGGAATGGGGGATCCATTCTTCTGCAAATACATCTGTCCCGCCGGTATCCTGGAAGGAGGCATCCCCCTGTCCATGGTGGATGGCAGCATCCGAGCTAGCCTGGGCGGCCTTTTCACCTGGAAGAGCTGTATTCTGCTGGGAGTTGTCGTGCTGGCAGTTTTTTTCTATCGCCCTTTCTGCAAGTGGTTGTGCCCCTTGGAGGCGTTCTATGGCTTGTTCAACAAGGTGTCCGTTTACCGCCTTCAGGTGAACGGGGACAAGTGCACCGCCTGTGGGGCGTGCAGCCGGGTGTGTAAAATGGATGTGGAGGTCTTCCGTACCCCCAACCACGCCGAGTGTATCCGCTGTGGGGACTGCATCGCCACCTGTCCCCATCAGGCCATCACAAAGGTCTTTTCCCTGAAAAACACAATTGGAAAGAAGGAATCCGTGTCATGAAACTTCATGCCGCATTACATGCTTGCACCACGATGAATGAAAACCAGGTGCAGCAGACAAGACAGCATGATA
>CALXGE010000129.1 GCA_944387775.1 uncultured Oscillospiraceae bacterium
TGGACCCCTTCCTCCTCCAGGGTAAAGGCGATATCCACGCCGGTGAGACAGAGGGTATGGCACATGGGAATGAGATCCGGCGTCCGTTTGGCGGCCATAATGCCCGCCACCTGAGCCACCGCCAGCACGTCGCCCTTGGCCATGCCGCCGGTGCGGATCAATTCCGCCGTCTCCCGGTTCATGCGGATGCGGCCCTCCGCCACGGCGGTGCGGGTGGTCTCCGCTTTCTCCGTCACATCCACCATCCTGGCCCGGCCCTGTTCGTTGATGTGGGTCAGCTCCATGGGCTCATCCTCCGATCTCGTTCATGTTTCGGGCCGTCTGACTGCGGCCCTCCTCCGCCATGTGGTGGCGCTCCGGCTTGGCGGCGATCCCATCCCGGATAGCCTGCCGCAGCTCCTCTCCATGGAGCCCCCGAAGGATGATCTCCTGGGAGGAGTGGAGGCAGGGCTTCAACCGCCCGTCGGCGGTGATGCGGATGCGGTCGCAGCTGCCGCAGAAGCGGTGGCTCATAGGCTCGATGAGGCCCACCAGCCCCTTGCCTCCCGGCAGGCGCCACCGGCGGGCCACCCCGGAGGGTTCCGCCGGCACCAGCGACCGGCACCGCTCCAGCACCGTGTCCCCGGGGAGGTACACTCCCGCATCCGCCTGGCCCATAGGCATGAGCTCGATGAACCGGACCTCCAGCGGGTATTCCGCCGTCAGGGCCACGAAGTCCTCGATCTCGTCGTCGTTACATCCCGCCATCAGCACCACGTTCAGTTTGGTGCCGGTAAAGCCCGCATCCACCGCCGCCCGCAGCCCTGCCAAAGCGTCCTCCAGGCGGCCCAGCCGGGTCATATGGGCATACCGGTCCGGCCGCAGCGTATCAAGGCTCACGTTCAGCCGGTGGAGCCCCGCCTCCCGCAAGGGCCTGGCCAGCTCCGGCAGGAGAATGCCGTTGGTGGTCATATCCACCTCCCGGACCCCTGGCAGGGCTGCCACGCCCCGGCAGATGTCCACAATTCCCCGGCGCACCAGAGGCTCCCCACCGGTGAGGCGGACCTTGGTGACGCCGCAGTCCGCCGCCGCAGCAGCCATCTCCACCAGCTCCTTCACAGAGCAGATCTCGCTATGCTGTTTTTTCGCCACGCCCTCCGCCGGCATACAGTAGCGGCACCGCAGATTGCACAGGTCCGTCACCGACAGGCGGAGATAGGTGATCTCCCGCTGACAATTGTCTTTCATATAGCTTTATTCTCTAAATAGAATAACGGTTTTCAATAAGCACCCCCGCCAGCCATAGGCGGGCCTGCGGGGGTGCTTTCCTCTGTCTGTATCATACCAAATCCTGCCCGCCGCCGCAACGGCAGGTGTTCGGCATTGTCGAAAGATCATTCGTAATTTTCGAAAAGCTGTCGGTATCTCAGTCTACACCCATTCGTGCCAGGACGATGTTCCTGTTCTCCTCCCGGGACAGATAGTTCCAGGTGGCCTCCGGCACCAGGGGCCGGATCTCCTGCCAGCGGCCCTGGGAGAGAAGCCGCCGGACCTCGGTGGCGCTGACGGGGGTGTGGTCCTTCTCCAGCCGGGGCAGCTCCACCAGTTCCACACCACCTCTGGGCAGAGCCGCCGCCATAGCGGCGTTGTAGGCGGCAGTGACAGGGCAGAAGGGCTCGCTGCCCACAAACCGGCGGGTAATGCCCAGGGCGGCAGCCAGCTTCAGAAATACGGCGATATCCAGGTCCGTCCACACCGCCCCGGCAGCAGCCTTCTCCTTGAGGAAGTAGGCAGGGAAGGTGGCGGAGGAGATGAGGTAGCGATCCGTCCCCGCCACCGCCACATGGGGCAGATCCGCTACCGCCGCCTCCACAATGGCCCGCCGGTCCCCGGCTGGCACGGCACTCTTGTCCTCGGACACCACCAGCAGGTACAGGAAGTCACACCGCTTGGCGGCCTCCTCAATGAGGTACCGGTGGCCCAGGGTTATGGGGTTGGCGTTGAGGACGATGGCGCCGATGGTCCCGGCGGCCTCGCCGCGGCGGATACTCTCCGCCCAGGCGGCAAAGCCGCCCCGCCGGTCCTCCATCAGCAGCACCCGGTCCGTCCGGGCCACCTCATAGAAACCAAGGCCTGTAAACTGCAGCCGATTCTCCGGCTTGGTGTAGAGAAACAGTTGCCGCTTTCCCAGACGGAGGGCCTCCCGGCGGACGGCAGTGAGCACCGTGGCGGTAAGGCCCTCTCCCCGGAGGTCCTCTGCCACCGCCACACACTTGATCACATCCTCCTGGAGGGAGGCAGTGGCGGCGATGCGGCCCTCGCCGTCCCTGAGAAGGACGGTATAGGTTACATCCTGCTCCCAGCTGAGCCCCTGTTCCGCCAGAAACTTCTCCGTCTCCGACAGGGCGCGGCCCCGGAGGGGGCGGTACTCCAGCTCATCATATCCGTAGGCCATAGGCCCTCCTTTCATCCCGCAGCGGGGAAAGCGTTTCTTTCCGCCATCATACCACGGCGTAAGCGGCCCCGCAAGGGGCCTGTTTTGCCGTGAAATACCCTGGGTTCTTGGCCCTCGGGCTTGTTTTTACTGTTGGTTTCCGATATAATGTATGTCGCTAATCCAGATTTCACACCGAAAGGATGTACCCATATGAAATTAGGTATCGTGGGACTGCCCAATGTAGGCAAGTCCACCCTGTTCAACGCCATCACCAACGCCGGCGCCGAGAGCGCCAACTACCCCTTCTGCACCATCGACCCCAACGTGGGTATGGTGGCAGTGCCGGACCACCGGCTGGACAAGCTCTCCGAGATGTACCACCCCAAGAAGACCACCCCGGCGGTGATCGAGTTCGTGGACATTGCCGGTCTGGTAAAGGGCGCCAGCCGGGGCGAGGGTCTGGGCAACAAGTTCCTCTCCAACATCCGTATGACCGATGCGGTGGTCCATGTGGTCCGTTGCTTTGACGACGAGAACGTGATCCACGTTGAGGGCAGCACCGACCCCATCCGTGACATCGACATCATCGACCTTGAGCTGGTCATGGCCGACGTGGAGATGGTGGAGCGGCGCATCGACAAGGCTCAGAAGGCCGCCAAGGGGGACAAGAAATTCCTCCACGAGGTGGATGTGTTCACCGGCCTTCTCGCCTGGCTCAACGACGGCAAGTCCGCCCGCAGCTACGACTGTTCTGAGGAGGACCGCGCCCTCATCGCCACCAGCGATCTTCTCACCCTCAAGCCGGTGATCTACGCCGCCAACCTGGATGAGGACGGCTTCTCCGACTATGAGAACGTGGACTACTACAAGCGGGTAGAGGAGCGGGCCAAGGCCGAGGGGGCCCAGGTGATCCCGGTATGCGCCAAGCTGGAGGCGGAGATCGCCGAGCTGGACGGCGAGGAGAAGGCCATGTTCCTGGAGGATCTGGGCATCCACGAGAGCGGTCTGGACCGGCTCATCAAGGCCAGCTATGCCCTCCTGGGTCTTATCTCCTACCTCACCAGCGGCGAGGATGAGTGCCGGGCCTGGACCATTACCGCCGGCACCAAGGCCCCCCAGGCCGCCGGCAAGATCCACTCCGACTTTGAGCGGGGCTTCATCCGGGCCGAGGTCATCGCCTACGACGACCTGATGGCTGTGGGCTCCATGGCCGCCGCCCGGGAGAAGGGCATGATCCGCTCCGAAGGCAAGGACTACGTGGTTAAGGACGGCGATATCATCCTCTTTCGGTTCAACGTGTAAACTTCCGGTATATTATGTCGAATATTATACCCTTCGTATCTAAAAATCCTCAAAAAAAGGGACGCTTTGACATCCTGGACGCCTGGCGGACAGTGGCTATCCTCCTGATGCTGGTGTACCACTTTCTCTACGACCTGCTGATCTTCGGGGTCATCGCTCCCCAGCAGATGTTCTCCCCGGGACTGAACCTGATGCAGAAATTTATCTGCGGCAGCTTCATCCTCCTGGCGGGGGCCTCCGCCAGGTTCTCCCGCAGCAACCTGCGCCATGGTATCATCGTGCTGCTGGCGGGGATCTCGGTGGAGATCGGCGCGGCGGTGGGGGGACAGACCATCCGCTTCGGCATTCTCCAGTTCATGGGCGTCAGCATGGTGCTGTGGCACTTCACAGGGAAGCACCTTCAGAAGCTGCCCCGGTGGCTGCTGGCAGCAGGCGGCGCGGTTCTGTATGTCCTCACGGACTGGTGGACCGGTCAGGTGACGGTATCCGTCTCCTGGCTCTACCCCCTGGGATTTCCCAACGCAGCCTTTACCAGCGCCGACTACTTCCCCCTGCTGCCCTGGTTCTTTCTCTTTCTCATGGGCGCCGCCCTGGGTGGATGGTGCCTGGACCACCAGGAGAACAAGATCCTCACCGCGCCCCTTCCCGGAGTCCTCACTTTCCCCGGCCGCCACAGTCTCATTATCTATCTGCTCCACCAGCCGGTTCTGTACGGCGTGAGCTATCTGATCTGGGGGTAAACCGCCATGTCCTTCAACTGCACCTTATGCTACATTGAAAATCCCCAGGGGGAGTACCTGATGCTCCACCGGGTAAAGAAGAAAAACGACGTCAACCACGACAAGTGGATCGGGGTGGGCGGCAAGTTTGAGGAGGGGGAGAGCCCCGAGGA
>CALXGE010000130.1 GCA_944387775.1 uncultured Oscillospiraceae bacterium
ATGGCTGCACCTAAGACTGGCAAGAAGGTTATCCGCCGCCGCCGCGAAAAGAAGAACATTGAAAAGGGCCAGGTCCATATTCGTTCTTCCTTCAACAACACCATGGTGACCGTCACCGACACCCAGGGCAACGCGATCTCCTGGGCTTCCTCCGGTGGACAGGGTTTCCGTGGCAGCAAGAAATCCACCCCCTTTGCCGCGCAGACCGCCGCTGAGGTGGCCGCCCGCGCCGCGATGGAGCATGGCCTGAAGACCGTCGAGGTCTTTGTCAAGGGCCCCGGCCAGGGCCGTGAGGCTGCCATCCGTGCGCTGCAGGCCGTGGGTCTGGAAGTGACCATGATCAAGGACGTCACCCCCATCCCCCACAACGGCTGCCGCCCCCCCAAGCGCCGCCGCGTCTAATTCGGAAGAAGGAGGAAACTTAAATTATGGCTAAGAATATGCAGCCTGTAGCCAAGCGCTGCAAGGCTCTGGGCATCTCCCCCGCTGCCATGGGTTACGCTAAGAAGACCACTGAGCGCAACTCCGGCAACCAGGTGAGAAAGAAGAAGAGTGAGTATGCCCTCCAGCTTCAGGAGAAGCAGAAGGTCAAGTTTGTCTATGGCATCATGGAGAAGCAGTTCCGCGCTTACTATGAGAAGGCCGCCCGTATGCCCGGCAAGACCGGTGACGAGCTGCTGAACCTCATTGAGCGCCGCCTGGACAACGTGGTGTACCGCCTGGGCTTCGCCATGACCCGCCGTGAGGCCCGTCAGCTGGTGAGCCACGCCCACTTCACCGTGAATGGTCAGAAGGTCAACATCCCCTCCTACCTGGTTAAGGCCGGCGATGTGATCGAGGTTAAGGAAAGCAGCCGCTCTTCTGTGAAGTTCAAGCGCCTGCTGGGCGAGGACGCTCCCAGCGTTCTGGTTCCCCAGTGGCTTGACCGCCAGAAGGACGCTCTCAAGGGCACCGTTTCCCGTCTGCCTGTGAGAGAGGACATCAACGATCTGCCCATCGAGGAGCATCTCATCGTCGAGCTGTACTCCAAGTAATTGGAGCTTACCCTCGAGCTATCACACGAACTGAATTTAGGGGCGGGCCGTTGCAGGACGGCCTGCCAGATAAGGAGGGTAAAACTGCATGATTGAAATTGAGAAGCCTCAGATCGAGTGTATCGAAACTCCTGGTGATGATTCCTACGGGAAATATGTGATCGAGCCCCTGGAGCGCGGTTACGGCACCACCTTGGGGAACGCTCTGCGCCGTATCATGCTATCTTCCCTGCCCGGAACTGCTGCCACCAGCATCAAAATTGCAGGCGTCCAGCATGAGTTCACCACCATCCCCGGCGTCAAGGAGGACGTGACGGAGATCGTGCTGAACATCAAGCAGCTGATCACCAAGCTCCACAGCGAGGGTGTCAAGACGGTCTTTATCGAGGCCGTGGGCCCCTGTGAGGTCACCGCCGGCGACATCAAGAGCGACGGCGAGGTGGAGGTTCTGAATCCGGAGCTTCACATTGCCACTCTGGGCAGCGGTGCCACGCTGAATATGGAGATCACCCTGAGCCACGGCCGGGGCGATGTGCCCGCCGAGCGGAACAAGGCCCAGCAGAACAGCATCATCGGTGTGATCCCTGTGGACTCCATCTACACCCCTGTGTACAAGGTGAACTACACCGTGGAGAACACCCGCGTGGGCAACATGACCGACTTTGACAAGCTGACCATCGAGGTGTGGACCGACTCCACCATCTCCGCCCGGGACGCTGTGTCCCTGGGTGCCAAGATCCTCTGCGACCACTTCACCCTCTTCACCGACCTCAGCGAGACTGTGGGCTCCAAGTCCACGGTGGTGGAGAAGGCGGAGACCCAGCGGGACAAGGTGCTGGAGCTGACCATCGAGGAACTGGATCTCAGCGTCCGTAGCTTCAACTGCCTCAAGCGTGCCAACATCAACACGGTGGAGGATCTGATCTCCAAGACCGAGGATGAGATGATGAAGGTGCGTAACCTGGGCCGCAAGTCCCTGGAGGAAGTCATCAACAAGCTGGCCATGATGGGCCTGTCCCTGGCCGACGAAGACAACAATTGAGGATGCCGCCTGTGTCCGCCTCCGGCGGCGCAGCGCGCGTATCATACTTGTACCTGCCCGGAGAGGCAGGAACGCCTTTTGAAGGAGGAAACCTACAATGCCCGGAACTCGTAAGCTCGGTAAGACTACCGATCAGCGCAGAGCGATGCTCCGTCAGCAGGTGACCGATTTCCTGGACAACGGCAAGATGGAGTCCACCGTCACCCGCTGCAAGGAGATCCGCCCCTTGGCTGAGAAGATGATCACCCTGGGTAAGAAGGGCGACCTGGCTGCTTATCGCCAGGCTATGACCTTTATCACCCGGGAGGATGTGGTCAAGAAGATCTTCAAGGAGATCGCCCCCAACTATGCGGAGCGTAACGGCGGCTATACCCGCATCACCCGCACTGGCGTGCGTCGTGGTGACGCCGCTGAGACCGCTGTCATTGAGTTGGTCTAAGCGTCATTAACCCATAGTAAGAAAAAGCCCTTTCGTGTGTGGGAGTACTACACATACGAAAGGGCTTTTTTGTGCAGATGAGCAGAGAAGATGCGGAAGGGACAGGAGAGACTTGCGCTTATGTACCCGCCGCCGGGGCGGCGGGCTGCTCAGAGGGTCAGTGCCGCTTCGCAGCAGCGATAGTCGGTGTCGATATTGTGGGCAATAAAACGCACACGGAAGTTGCGGGGATTGCACATGGCGTTGGGGTCGCCGCCGGACACATCCAGGTCCTCCGGCACCACAAACTTGATGCAGCGCACCAGTACATCCCGGCAGCCGGGCTGATCATGGGCAGGGATGGTGATGGCCTTCATGCCGCGCTGATACTCCATCCCATCATCGTCTACTTCCGTAAGGATAACGGCAAGAGCGACCCGCTTGCCGGGGCAGACGTTCTTCACAGTGGCATCGATCTGAATGATTCTGCCCAGGGACTCCAGCCAGGTATCCCCCAAGTCCACCAAAACGGCATCGGAGCAGCCGTCAATAGTGAGGTCTACCGGTTGGGGGCACTCCTCCGGATTGATCACAATACCGCAATCGACGGATACGGTAGGATCGGGGAAGGTGACTTGATTCCCCTCTGTATCGGAATAGGTGATCGATTGATTGACCTTCTTGGTACCGGGTGTCTGAGCGGTGTGGCGGACAAAGAACTCCAGCGTGGCGCTCTCTGAGGCGGTAGTGCCCAGGGAAGCGATTTTCCACTGGATGGTGTGGGTATCACTGGTGGTGGCGGTGCCCTTGCTGGGAGGCAGCATGCTGGTGATGACGAAGTCCGGGGAGACAACCTCGTCGATGACCACGTTGGTGGCCCCAGCCTTGGAAATATTGGCAGCCAGCTCAGCGAACAGCTCCTCAAGGTCCGCTGCATCCGGTGTCACCGCCACGTGGGTAGCACTGGGGTCGGTAGCCCAGTTATCCAGGGTGGCCACGTCCACGCCATCCGTGCCAACCAGGCCAATGCAGTAGATAATAATACCCTTTGCTCTGGCTGCGGCAGCTACGGGAGCCGGCGGCGGGCCTACGGTGGTTTTACCGTCGGTGAAGAGGACAATAACCTTGTTGGATACGGATGAGGCATCCAGAAGCTCTGTGGCCTTGGCAAAAGCGTCAGCATGGTTGGTACTGCCGCCGGCAGTAAGGGCGTCTACAGCGCTTTCCAGCTCATCTACGGAGGTGATGAGCTGCGTATCAGCTGTGGCACTGTCAGCGAAGCTGACAACAGCAATGTGGCTGCCGGAGCCGATTGTGCCGCTTTGAGAGCCACCGGTAGCCTCAGAGAGAATGTCGATAAAGGTCTTGGCACCCTCCTTCATATTGGCCAGCGGTGTACCGGTCATGCTGCCGGAGCGGTCCAAGGTCAGTATAATGTCTGTGGGGTTGGATACGATATCCGGGGCGGCAGTCAAAGCCAAAGTGACTTTCAGAGAGCCGTCACAGTCGATCCGGTCGGTACTGATAACTTTGTTTGAATTCGTAACACCCATTGTGTTACCTCCTTCTGGGGATATCCCCCCTACATCGTATGCAGAGGAAGGCAGGAAGGAGCAGCTGCTGTGAAAAAAATGAGATGGTGGGAAGGGAAAGCCTCTGCAGATACATCAGCAAAATATGCTCAGGGCCTTATATATTGTGCTATCGAAAAAGAAAATTCAAATTTTTGCTGAATTTAGCTTTACAAAGTGTCTGCTTGGCAGTATAATAATAAAGCTTTGTGGCCTGCCTTTGCTTACAAAGCGTATGGAAGTGAATACTTGGGCCCGTAGCTCAGTCTGGGAGAGCCAGCGCAACATAACACGGGCCCGGTTAGAACAGCAAACTGCACAAACAAATCAAGCTAAAATATACA
>CALXGE010000131.1 GCA_944387775.1 uncultured Oscillospiraceae bacterium
CCCAGAAGGAGGCGGACACATGAAGATCACACTCAATCAGGATCCCGCCTTTCCGGAGACGGAGATCATCATCAACTGTCCCCAGGCGGACGAAGATATCTTCCGGCTGGTGGCCATGCTCCGCATCCACCAGCACAAGCTGGTGGGCCTCCGGGAGGGGGAGAGCCATCTGCTGGATATTAAGGACATTCTCTACATCGACACTGCCGACAAACGCACCTTCCTCTACACCCGGGAGAATGTCTATGAGAGCGCTCTGCGACTTTACGAATTGGAGGACAGTTTGGCGGGGCTGGATTTTCTCCGGGTCAGCCGCTCCGCTATTGTCAACTTCCGCTGTATCCAGTCGATCCGGCCGGAGCTGGGTGGGCGGCTGCTGTTGACTCTGGAGAACAGAGAACAGGTATATGTATCCCGCCAATATGCCGCTTCCATCAAGGAAAAGTTGCGGGAGCTGGAAAGGAGTTTCGGGAGATGAAAAAAACAATGTCCCATATTGTGGCCTGGAAAACCGGTGCTTGTCTCAGCTTTACCGCTGCGGTAATCATCTACAGTGTCATCGCCTGGGGCTGTGGCCAGCGGGCGGTGGAGCTGCGGATCCTGCTGTCCCTGCTGCTGATCTGCGCTGTGGGTTCTGCCATTCAGCTGCTCTGCTTTACAGACCATATTATCCGGAAGATGCGCTACACCCGGCGGACACTACTGTTTTTGGTGCTGTTCTTTCCCCTGCTGTCTGTCACGGCGTGGCTGTTTCGCTGGTTCCCCACGGAGTATGCCGGTGCCTGGCTGGTGTTTGGCGGAAGCTTCGCGGTGACATTCGTGGTTGTAACCATAGGATTTGAAATCTATTACCGAGCTGCCGGAAAGCGATACGACGGGCTGCTGGGCCAATACCGCCGGGAGAAGGAAGCCCAAGAAAAATAATCTCTCACACATGAAAGAGGGACGACGGAAGATTCCGTCGTCCCTCTTTATGCTCTTTATATTAGGTAATGCTCATGTCTCTCGAGTTTTGGCTAGCTTACGCCTCCGCAAAAGGATCCCCCACACCCGCGGAGACCGCCGCTGGGGCATTCTCCTCCGGGAGAGGCTGAGGATCCGCCTTCTTGTCCTCCTTATCCGGGAACCGCTCTAGGTTCACACCGCTCTCCTTGTGGAACACATGGGCGGCGCCACCGTGGAAGGTGAAGCGCACCGGCGTCCCCATCTGGGGCACTGCCCGGCGGGCCTCCTCCTCGTCCTCGGACACCGGGACGATGATAATGATGTCACGGCCACAGGCAGATACATGGATATGGACCGCGCTGCCCATCATCTCCGACACATCCACCGCAGCAGGCACCGCGTTGTCGTCCCGGGTGATGATCATATGCTCCGGCCGGACTCCCAGCACCACGTCCTGAGAATCCACATCTCCGGCCAAAAGGCGGGCCTGCTTTTCCCGGGAAAGCTCCACACGGGCGCTCTCCAGCTCCACAAAGTACCGCTGCCCCTCCCGGACCAACCGGGCGTCGAAGAAGTTCATCTGGGGGGTACCAATGAAGCCGGCCACAAAGACATTGGCAGGGTGGCTGAAGACCTCCCGGGGTGTACCCACCTGCTGGACAAAGCCGTCCTTCATGATGACGATCCGGTCCCCCAGGGTCATGGCCTCCGTCTGGTCATGGGTAACGTAGATGAAAGTGGTGTTGATCCGCTGGCGGAGCTTGATGATCTCCGAGCGCATCTGGTTGCGGAGCTTGGCGTCCAGGTTACTGAGAGGCTCGTCCATGAGGAAGGCCTGGGGCTCCCGAACGATGGCCCGGCCGATGGCCACACGCTGACGCTGGCCGCCGGAGAGGGCCTTGGGCTTGCGCCGCAAGAGCTCTGTGATATCCAGAATCTCTGCCGCCTCCCGGACCTTCTGATCAATGACCCGCTTGGGAAATTTCCGCAGCTTCAGGCCGTAGGCGATGTTGTCGTATACGGTCATATGGGGGTAGAGGGCATAGTTCTGGAACACCATGGCGATATCCCGGTCCTTTGGGGGGACCCGGTTGACCAGGACGCCGTTGATGTAGATCTCCCCTTCGGTGATGTCCTCCAACCCCGCTACCATCCGCAATGTAGTGGACTTTCCGCAGCCGGAAGGACCTACCAGGACGATGAACTCCTTGTCGGCAATCTCCAGGTTGAAGTCCTGGACTGCCACCACGTTCCCATCGTATACCTTTTTGACATGTCGTAAACTCAGGTCTGCCATAGGTTATTCTCCTCCGGCTTTTTTCTCATATTCCCGCTCCAAGCGTTCCTCCCGTCGCTGCTCGATGGCGGCCTCCACCTTCTCAGGAACAGCTTTTTTGACCGCTCTGTAGCCCCGGACGATGTACTTGATCACCAGCACTACCGCGAAGGTCAGGGGGCACAGGGCAAAGAGCACGCTGAGGATCAGAAGCAATGCCGCATAGTCCTCTGTCAGACGCACAGCATTCTCCCAGTAGGGGTAGATGACGCCGTTAACACGCATGGAGCGATCTCCGAAGCTGCCGATCACAGACAGCAGATGGCCCAGTGAGTAGCGGCTGCTGTTCTCCACCACGTCGCTGTCCTCCTTAGGAAAGCTCTCCTGGACCACGCCCATGGCAAATCCGGTGATGGGATCCGGCATAATAATTTCGTAACAGCTGATGGTCGTGGTCTCATCCAGGCGCTTGAGCGCGGAGTAAGACATAAACAGGCCCGCCTCAGCACTGTAGGCCTTCTTGGTGGCAAAGTCATCCTCCCGGGATATGACGCCCGCCACCACAAAGGGCTGACCATTGATGGTCATGGTCATACCGCTGAGCTCCACACCGCCGAACAGCCGCCAAGCCAGCTCCTCATCCAAAACCACCAGGTCATCCATCAGGTCATCGGAGGAAATGTAGCTGCCGCTGCGCAGCTGGAGGGGGTGGAAGTAGAAAAATTCGCCTCCCACTGCAATCGCCTTCACCTGGACATTACCAGTACTGTCACTGGACGCTGTCACATCGGCGGTAGTACTGTAGGCATCCAGATACAGGCTGCCGTTCTCCGGGGCCTCCAGGGACTGCTCCATAAGCTTGCTGTCCAGGGTCTGGCGGAAAGCAAAGATATCGCTCTCCTCTTTCCCCATACCCACCGGCATGAAGCAGGCGATCTGGGCAAAGCGCATGTCGCTTTCTCCACGGAAGTTCTCTGAGGCCCGGACCGATTCCAGTGTATGACTGACTACATTCAATCCGATCAAAGAAGCAATCGTGGCCACTACAAGGACCACATTCAAAATCAGCAGGAACCACTGCTTAAAGCCGAAGCCCCGCAGCGCACCGACGAGGCGGTGCATCAGTTCCCGGGCCCTCATGGATTCTCCACCAATCTGACCTGGGTACCCGCCTCCAGAGGCTTGCTGGAGGTGGTGATCACATAGTCGCCCTGGGCAAGGCCGGAAACAGCGGCATTGGTATCATCCTCAGCCAGAACCTGTACATCCACACGGGTGGCAATATAGCGGTTGCCCAGAGGACTGCTCTTGGCGGTGACCACCAGGACGAAGTGTCCGTTGGTGTCCTCTCTGAGAGCGCTCTTGGGGATAATGCTGTCATAGTTGGCGCTGCGCTGACCGATGGAGAGGCTGATGGTCGTGCCATCGTCGATCTCACCGGTGATGCGGAAGATCAGCAGCTTGCCCTGGCCCGGCTTGTCGGGATTAGAGGTGATGGACTCCAGGGTCGCCTGGATATCGTTGCCCCAATAGTAGTTGCTTACCTCGGCGGTATCGCCTACCTTCACCTGCTTGGCCTGCTCGTTGGTGACGGGGATCTTGATGGTATAGCCCCGATCCACCACATTGATAACAGCCATGGGAGAGCCGGCGGTGGTCTCTTTACCAGCGGAAACGTTGATGGCGCTGACTACACCGGAAACATTGGCTTTGATCTCCGTTCCGATCGCCTCCGCTTTATACTTGTCCACCAGCTCCTGCTGCTTCTGGATATTCAGCCGGGTGGCCTGGAGGTCCAGGTCGTCCAGCTGCTTGTCGATATCCTTACTGTTGAGCTTCTCCTCCAGCTCCCGCTCCTTGGCGGCAATGGTCTCTACCGCCGCGTCGTAGGCCTCCTTCTTCGCCTCCAGGGTGGTGATCTGCTCGTTGAGGGCCTCGATGCGGGCGTTCTGCTCCCGCTGGGCGGCCTCGTAGAGCTTGACCTGATCCTTCAGGTCGCTGTTGGCGCCGTCGGCCTCCTCCAGGGCGTCCTCCGCGTCCCGCAGCTCCCGCTGGGCGGCGCGCAGCTCGCTCTCCGCCTCGTCCAGCTTCCGCTGGATGGCCCGGCGCTGCTCACTGGC
>CALXGE010000132.1 GCA_944387775.1 uncultured Oscillospiraceae bacterium
TCCTCCGTCCCCGCTCACGTGGAGATGATGGGCTTCCTGGGCGCCGGCAACAACCCCATGGTCGGTATGACCGTGGCCTGCGCTGTGGCTGTGGCCGAGAGCATGAAGTAAGATATAATAGAAACCAATACGACCGCCCCGGAGCAAAGCCCCGGGGCGGTTTTGCTTGGAGGGTATATAAATGAGTATCACCATCCGGCTTGCCTGTCCGGAAGATGCTCCGGACATGGCAGAGATCATCTCCCGCTCCTGGGAGGCTGCCTACCAAAAGATCATTCCCATGGATCTGATCCAGGCAAAAAACGCCACTCGCCTTGACCTGTTCCGGCGGATCATCACGGCAGAGAACGACAGCCAGTATGTCATCACGTCAAATGGGACAACCGTGGGGATCATGGGCGTAGCGCCGCCTGACAAAAGTGAGAAGGATATTGATGACAGTTTTTATGAGCTGCAAAGTCTCTACCTCCACCCTGCGTTTTTCCACCGCGGGATCGGGACGGCAGCTATGAATTTCGCCTTGGAAAAGGGGCGGGCAGCTGGCAGGAGTCGTATGATCCTATGGGTATTTGCGGAAAATACTGGGGCGATCCGGTTTTATGAGGCCTGCGGCTTTGCTCCTGACGGCGCAGAAAAAATCTACAACTGCGGCAAAGATCTGCGCTCCATTCGCATGCAGCGGAAAATCTGATCCACCCGATAGTGCTCGCAGAGAGGCAAGTCGCTATTTTTCTGCTCCCTCTCAAGAATCCCTAATAGGAAAAGGGCGTCCAGGCGGTCTTGAGACCTGGACGCCCTTCCCTTTTCATACAGACTTGCGCTTTGAAGAGAATGTATTTGTTTCCGGCCCGCCGCCCCAAGACGAGCCGTGGAAACACAAAGTGCTATCGGGCGCCAAAAAGCGCCCGGCCTGTCCGCCGGACGCACAACAAAAGCCCCGCCATATGGCGAGGCCGGACAGAAATACGCGATTCCGGTTCCGGCAGAACGCCGCCATCCACCATGTATCTGACTTATCCTCTTACAGAGGCATCACAGTGACCGACTCGCAGGGCTTCTCACCCTATTCCATGTGCCGCATCAGCAGCCGTGGACAGCGCGATATTTGATTGTGTTTAGTATACCACAGCACCGATTGGTTTGTAAAGCCCCACCAGGGGATGATTCTGTCCCTTAAAATCATCTCTCCCTGCGCTATAAAAGGACCGCCCCGCTCTCGGTTGAGAGCGGGGCGGATCTTTTTTTCATCAGGATGCGGGGGGCTTGAAGTTGTGGGCGTCCTGGAGCACCATCTCCTTCACCTTCATCAGGCGGGTGATGTTGCCGCGCTCATTCTCGTCCAGCTTCATGGAGATATACCGGATCTTCTGCTGGAAGTCCGGAATCATCACATACTCCAACGCGTTTACCCGGCGGCGGGTCTTTTCGATATCCTCCGCCAACAGCTGCATGGTCTTTTCCACCTCCGCCAGCTCCAGCATGTCCTGGAACACCTGGCTGAGAGCCTCCAGAGCCGAATCCAGCTCACCGGAGGTCTGGGCAAAGCCGTAGGGGTAGATCTCCGTGGGGTCCTCGTTCCGGGTGTGGAACTCATAGACCGGCACGTTTACCGACATGATGTTCTTGAACTTCATGTCCAGCTCCACGCTCTGCTTGGGGTACATGAGGGACTGCTCCAGCATCTCCGGCGACATGAGGGCAGAGGCCACGGTGAAGGCCGCGTTGGCCCGCTCCAGGCCCTTTTCCACCTTGGCCCGGAGCTCACGGTTCTTCCGCACGATCTCCAGGAACTGCTTCATCAGCTCGTCCCGCTTATCCTTCAGAAGCTTGTGGCCGCGGACAGCGGTCTTCAGCCGGCCTTTCAGCCGGGTCAGCTCCATTCTGGTTGGGTTTATGGTCGCAGAGGCCATGGGTTCACCTCTTTCTACTCAGATTGCCTGGGGTCAGTCCTCCTTGGGCAGGTACTTGTCGATCATATCCTGCTTGATACGCTTGAGCTCACTGCGGGGCAGGATCTTCAGCAGCTCCCAGCCCAGATTCAGCGTCTCCTCGATGTCCCGGTTCTCCTCCTGGCCCTGGGAGACATAGCGCTTCTCAAACTCGTCTGCGAACTTGGCGTACAGCAGGTCCGTGGGGCTCAGCGCCGCCTCGCCCAGAATGGTCATCAGCTCCTTGGCTTCCTTACCGGAGGCATAGGCCGCGAACAGCTGGTTCATGGTGGAGGCATGATCCTCACGGGTCTTGCCCACGCCGATACCCTTATCCTTCAGACGGCTCAGGGAGGGCAGAACGTCTACCGGGGGCAGGATGCCCTTGCGGTAGAGGTCGCGGGAGAGGATAATCTGGCCCTCGGTAATGTAACCGGTCAGGTCGGGGATGGGGTGGGTCTTGTCATCCTCAGGCATGGTGAGGATGGGGATCATGGTGATGGAGCCCTCATAGCCCAGCTTCCGGCCGGCACGCTCGTACATAGTGGCAAGGTCGGTGTAGAGGTAGCCGGGGTAGCCGCGGCGGCCGGGAACTTCCTTCCGGGCAGCGGAGACCTCACGGAGGGCCTCGGCGTAGTTGGTGATGTCCGTCAGGATAACCAGAACGTGCATGCCCTTCTCAAAGGCCAGATACTCGGCAGCAGTCAGGGCCATACGGGGGGTAGAAATACGCTCGACGGCGGGGTCGTTGGCAAGGTTCGTAAACAGCACCGTACGGTCGATGGCGCCGGTGCGCTTGAACTCATTGACAAAGTACTCCGACTCCTCGAAGGTGATACCAATGGCGGCGAACACCACGGCGAAGTTACTCTCGCCGCCCAGCACCTTGGCCTGGCGGGCGGTCTGAGCCGCCAGCTGGGCATGGGGCAGACCGGAGCCGGAGAAAATGGGCAGCTTCTGGCCGCGGACCAGGGTGTTCAGACCGTCGATGGTAGAAACACCGGTCTGGATGAACTCGTTGGGGTAGTCACGGGCCGCCGGGTTCATGGGCAGACCGTTGATGTCCAGGTACTTCTCCGGCAGGATCTCCGGACCGCCGTCGATGGGCTGGCCCATGCCGTTGAACACCCGGCCCAGCATATCGCCGCTGACGGCCAGCTGCAGGGGGTGGCCCAGGAAGCGGATCTTGCTGTCCTTGAGGTTGATGCCGGCGGAGGACTCGAAGAGCTGGACCACGGCCTTGTCGCCGTTGACTTCCAGCACCTTGCAGCGGCGGATACTGCCGTCAGGCAGCTCGATCTCCGCCAGCTCGTCGTAGGTGACGCCCTCGACCTGCTCCACCACCATCAGGGGGCCGGAGACCTCATATATGGTACGGTATTCCTTCATCATACGTCAGCACCTGCTTTCTCCACGATGGCAACGATCTCCTGCTCCATCTCCGCGGCGATATCGGCGTAGGTCTGTACATACTGGTCAGCCTCTACGAACTTGGCGCGGCCGATCTTCTCCTTGGCGGGGATGTCGAACATGGGCTGGAGGGGCGCGCCCTTAGTCAGGGCCTCCCGGGCCAGCTTGTCGTAGTCCAGGATCAGGGCCAACAAGCGCATCTGCCGGTCATGGCTGGAATAGGAGTCCACATCCATGAAGGCGTTCTGCTGGAGGAAGTCCTCGCGGACCATCTTGGCGGTCTCCAGGGTCAGCTGGTCATTGGCGCTGAGGGAGTCCTTACCAACCAGCTGCACGATCTCGTTGAGCTCGTTCTCCTCCTGGAGGATGCTCATGGCCTTGTTCCGGTTCTGCATGAAGGCGGGGCCGAAGTGCTCGTCGAACCAGGGCTTCATGGTGTCCAGATACAGGGAGTAGGAGTTCAGCCAGTTGATGGCCGGGAAGTGACGGCGGTAGGCCAGAGAGGCGTCCAGAGACCAGAACACCTTGACGATACGCATGGTGCCCTGGGACACAGGCTCAGAGAGGTCGCCGCCGGGAGGCGACACGGCGCCAACGGCGGTAAGGCTGCCGGTACGGTCCTCGCTGCCCATACACTGCACCACGCCGGCACGCTCATAGAACTGAGCCAGACGGGAGGCAAGGTAGGCGGGGTAGCCCTCTTCACCGGGCATCTCTTCCAGACGGCCGGACATCTCACGGAGGGCCTCGGCCCAGCGGGAGGTGGAGTCGGCGATAACGGCCACGGCGTAGCCCATGTCACGGAAGTACTCGGCGATGGTGATGCCTGTGTACACCGAGGCCTCACGGGCGGCCACGGGCATATCGGAGGTGTTGGCGATGAGGACGGTCCGCTTCATCAGGGACTCGCCGGTACGGGGGTCCAC
>CALXGE010000133.1 GCA_944387775.1 uncultured Oscillospiraceae bacterium
AAAAAAGAAAAACCCTCAAAGCCTTGCGGCTCTAAGGGTTTTCTTTGGTGGAGACTGCTGGACTCGAACCAGTGACCTCCTGCGTGTGAAGCAGGCGCTCTAACCAGCTGAGCTAAGCCTCCAAATGGACGGGAGCGATTCCACCCGTCCGTGGTGACGCGTACGGGAATCGAACCCGTGTTACCGCCGTGAAAGGGCGGTGTCTTAGCCGCTTGACCAACGCGCCAAGGGCTGACCCGGTGCGGGTCATGGTAGCGGCGACTGGATTCGAACCGGTGACACTTCGGGTATGAACCGAATGCTCTGGCCAACTGAGCTACGCCGCCATAGGTTGCCTGTTCAAACGGGCAGGAATTACTATACAGAAAAACTTGTGTTTTGTCAAGGGTTTTCCAAAATTTTTTTGAAATTTTCAGGAAATTTTTTCTTCTCCCTGCCGCCGCCGAAATTCGGCAGCGGCAGGGAAATGGTTTTCGCTTTTCACCAGGACTTCACCGCGTCGATGGCGGCCAAAACCTTCTCCTTCACTTCCGGCAGACTGCCGGTGACAGTAGCCCCAGCGGCCATAGCGTGGCCGCCGCCGCCCAGGAGCCGGCAGGCCTCCGTTGCGTTGACCCGGCCCTCGGCTCCGGTGCGGAGGGACAGCTTCCACTCCCCCGGCTTCAGCTCCCGCAGCACTGCGCCGCAGTCCACCCCTTCCACCAGATTGGCCAGGGCGCTGAGATCCTCGGCATCGTTCTCCGAGGCCTCCACCCGCTCCATCAGGGACAGAGGCACCGTCATGAACACGCCCTTCCCCTCGTGGAAGAACTCCATGTTGCTCAGGAGGTCTGCCTCCAACGCCAGCCGCTTGCGGCTCTTGGTGCGGAAATGGCGCTTATTGACGGCAAAGTAGTCGATGCCAGTATCCATCAGGGCCGCCGCTACCCGGTGGGTGTTGGCGGTGGTATTGGCATAGACGAAGCAACCGGTATCCGTGGACACCGCTACGTACAGGGGCAGGGCCACCTCCGGCGTAATGGCCCCCAGTTCCCGGCAGATCTCATAGATGATCTCGCCGCAGGCGGCCTTGTCCGCCTCCAGGCAGGTCTGAGCGGCAAAAAACTCCTGGGAGGGGTGGTGGTCGATGGCCAGGTCCACTCGGTCCAGATAGCCCTCAGAGCCGGGGAAAAACAGCCCCCGGGAGGCAATATCCACCGCCACCACAAAGTCCGGTACAAAGCCCTCTGGAGCCCAGAGGCCCTGTGCATAGACGGCGTTGGTGGCGGTAATATCCGGATTATAGAGCAGCCACGCCGTCTTTCCCAGCTGCTGCAGCGCCATGCACAGCGCCGCGGCACAGCCCACCGTATCTCCATCGGGGCGGCGGTGGGTCAAAATCAATACGTTATCCTGCCGCCGCAGCAGTTCGGCGGCTTCCTTGGTGGTCACGGTATTATTCATCTTCTTCCAGTACAATGTCGGCGTTGGCGGGGTTGGCAGGTTTCACCACGTTGGGGTCCCGCAGCATCTCTAGAATGTGGGCACCCTGGGCAATAGAGTCGTCCGCCACGAACTGCAGCTCCGGGGTGTACCGCAGCTGCAGAGCAGCTCCCAGCTCCCGGCGAAGGTAGCCGGAGGCGGACTTGAGGCCCTTGAGCATCTCCTTCTCCTTGCTCTTGTCCAGAGCGGAGACATAAATTTTAGCGTACCGCAGGTCGCTGGTGGTATCCACATGGGTGATGGTGAGCAGTCCTCCCTGGAGGCGAGGGTCCTTCACGGTCCGCAGCAGGGCGCTGAGCTCCCGCTGGACCTCCTCATTGATCCGGCCGATCCGATTGTTTGCCATAACTTCCTCCTCTCCGGGGCATCGCCCCAAAGTCATTGGTTGATAGTATTTCCATGTTACGGTCCCATAATCCAAAACCAGTCTGCCCCTCGGTTTCCCTTTTCCAGCCAATACCAGACCTCCTGGAAAAAGGGTCTGTCCTCTGGACAGGCCGCCAAATGGAGGGTTTCTACCTGGCGCCACTGATCCAAGGTCACCTGGTTGGGACCATACCAGTTGAATATTGGGCACACCCGGCAGAGAGCAGGGGCCAGCGCGTCCATTCCTCTGCCATCCCCATCGTCGCTGAGATAGCGGTTTTCCGCTGTCCAAAAAGCGGCCCGTCTTTCCTCAAAGGGACGTTCCTCCCCATAGCTGTTGTGGGCGTACATCAGCTCGTACACATCGTGGCCGGTCAGCTCCTTCAGCTCCATGAGACGGATGGCCATAGTACATTCTTCCTCCATTGATGGAACAGGGGCGGGCGTGTCCGCCCGCCCCTGGGGTATATTATATCACAGCAATCGTTTGTAAATCATGCGATCAATCGACTGCAATCTGCTCCACCGCAGCGTCAAGCAAACATGCCGGCGGCATGTTTGTAGCGTAGGCCGCAGCGGCTGCAAGGTGAATTGGGCCGAAGGCCCAAGAGAGGGTGGCCTGGGCCACGCCGCGAAGAGACCGTGGCAAGGCAGAGAATCAGTCTACCGCAATCTGCTCCATGACGAAGCACTCGATGATATCGCCTTCCTTGATATCATTGAACTTCTCGATAGACATACCGCACTCGTAGCCGGAGGCCACCTCACGGACCGCATCCTTGAAGCGCTGGAGGGAGGCCAGCTCGCCCTCGTGGATGACGATGCCGTCCCGGACGATACGGACCTGGCAGCCGCGCTGGATCTTGCCGTCCTGAACGTAGCAGCCGGCGATGGTACCCACGCCGGATACCTTGTAGGTCTGGCGCACTTCGGCGTGGCCGATGAGCGCTTCCCGGAACTTGGGGGCCAGCATACCCTTCATAGCGGCCTCCACCTCGTTGATGGCGTCATAGATGACCCGGTACATCCGCATATCCACGTTGCTGCGGGCAGCGCTGTCCCGGGCGGCGGCGTCAGGCCGCACGTTGAAGCCCACGATGATGGCCTTGGAGGTGGATGCCAGCATCACGTCGCTCTCGCTGATGGCGCCCACGCCGGAGTGAATCACCCGAACCCGGACCTCGTCGTTGGAGAGCTTCTCGAGACTGCTCTTCACCGCCTCGGCGGAACCCTGAACGTCGGCCTTAACGATGATGTTCAGGTCCTTCACCTCACCGGCCTGGATCTGGCTGAACAGGTCCTCCAGGCTGACCTTCTGAATGGGGGCATTGGCCTTTGCCTTCTCCTCGGCCTTGCGCTGCTCCACCAGCTCCCGGGCCAGACGCTCGTCAGCCACGGCGTTAAAGGTGTTGCCCGCACCGGGGACCTCACCCAGGCCCGTGATCTCCACAGGCACGGAGGGGCCTGCCTCGGTAAGACGCTGGCCCTTATCGTCCACCATGGCCCGGACGCGGCCCACGGCGGTACCGGCAATAATGATGTCGCCCTGCTTGAGGGTACCGTTCTGGACCAGCAGAGTAGCCACAGGGCCACGGCCCTTGTCCAGACGGGCCTCGATGACCGTACCGGAGGCGGCACGGTTGGGATTGGCCTTCAGCTCCGCCATCTCGGCAGTCAGCGTCACCATCTCCAACAGGTTGTCAATGCCCATACCGGTCTTGGCGGAGATGGGGCAGATGATGGTGTCGCCCCCCCAGTCCTCGGCTACCAGCTCATACTCGGTGAGCTGCTGCTTGATGCGCTCGGGGTTGGCTTCGGGCTTATCCATCTTGTTGATGGCCACGATGATGGGAATCTTGGCGGCCTTGGCGTGGTTGATGGACTCCACGGTCTGGGGCTTGATGCCGTCCTCGGCGGCTACCACAAGAATGGCGATATCCGTGACCATGGCGCCCCGGGCGCGCATGGAGGTAAATGCCTCGTGGCCGGGGGTATCCAGGAAGGTAATCGGCTTGCCCTTGATCTGCACCTGATAGGCGCCGATATGCTGGGTAATGCCGCCGGCCTCGCCGGAGGCCACATGGGCGTTGCGGATATAGTCCAGGAGGGAGGTCTTGCCGTGGTCCACGTGGCCCATGACCACCACCACGGGGGCACGGGGCACCAGGTCCTCGGCCTTGTCCTCGCTGTCGTCGATGAGCTTCTCCTCAATGGTGACGACCACTTCCTGCTC
>CALXGE010000134.1 GCA_944387775.1 uncultured Oscillospiraceae bacterium
ATCATCATGGACTGGGGCGTTGAGATCCCCATCTATCAGCGTTCCGAGTGCTACCTGTTCTCCACTGAGCACGTGGATATCTCCACGCTGCCCACCGACATGACGCCTTACTGGAACGCTCTCAACGAGATCGAGAAGCTGGCCCTGAAGTAATGCTTGTGTCCTGAAAAGGATGCTGTGCGGCATGAAAACAGAGTAAAATCGGTTCCCCTGCCCTCCTGGAGGGGGCAGGGGAACCCCGTTCCTTTTTCGATGGGTGTCAAGGAGCTTCCCGCCAGGGGGGAGGGGCGGCTGCTTGATGCACAGCGGGTGTTTCCATGCCCGTACGTTTACTCTTGAGAAACTAGAAAACTGGAGGGATCGTTTTGCGAAATTTTATCATCAAGCGTCTTTTGCTTTCCGTGCTGATCCTGTTTTGCGTGACGTTTATTATCTATGTACTGCTGCGGTGCCTGCCGGCCTCCTATGTGGAGACCATGGCCATGAAGCTGTCCACAGCCCCGGGATCCAAGCCCTATGAGGAGTGGGTGGCTCAGCTCAATGCCCAGTATGCCCTGGATCTGGAGATTATTCCGGGCTATCTCGTACAGATGAAGAATATGCTCACCGGTAATTTCGGTGACAGCTGGCGGTTTACCGTTCCGGTGCTCCAGAAATTCAGCGAGGTTATCTGGATCTCTGTGATCATGGGCGGCATCTCCCTGATCCTGCAGTTGATCATTGCGATCCCTCTTGGCATTGTGGCTGCCACCAAACAGTACTCCAAGGCGGACTATGCCATCACTGCCGGCGCGCTGGTGGGTATTTCTCTGCCTACCTTCTTCTTTGCTACGATCCTCAAGCTGATCTTTGCCGTGCAGCTGAAGTGGTTTGACGTCTCCGGCCTGATGGGGCGCAACTATGCCCAGCTGGACGCCATGGGGAAGATGCTGGACATGGCCCACCACCTGGTGCTGCCCATTGTGACGCTGACTATCGTCTCCGTGGGCTCCCTCATGCGCTACACCCGCACCAACATGCTGGAAGTACTCAACGCAGACTATATCCGCACGGCCCGGGCAAAGGGCCTGAGCGAGAAGAAGGTCATCTATCACCATGCGTTCCGCAACACCCTCATCCCTCTGGTGACTATGGTGGGCGGCTCTCTGCCGGGCCTGTTCTCCGGCGCTCTGATCACCGAGACCTTGTTTGCGATCCCCGGCATCGGCTGGACCTCTTACCAGGCCATGACAGCAGGTGATATTCCCTTCTCCATGTTCTATCTGTCCTTCCTGGCAATCCTGACGTTGTTGGGCAATTTGATTTCGGATATTCTGTATGCGGTGGTTGATCCCCGCGTGCGTATCGCGTAAGAGGAGGTGCTTTCATGTCTGAAGAAAAAAAGATGAATCCTCAGCAGGAGGACGGCTCCCAGGAGCACCTCTCTTTGAATGATGACCGCCGCGTGAAAGTCCTTTCCCCCGGCGCCCTGGTGGCCAAGCGGTTTTTCCGTAACCGGCTGGCGGTTCTGGGCCTTATTATGCTGGCTGTCATGTTTGTCTTCTCCTTTGTGGGCGGCTTGATCTCCCCCTACGGACAGGATGAGCAGTTCTATACCTACACCTACATGGCCAAGGAATATGTGGCTGTGACCCAGAACAAGGATTTCCGCTATGCAGTGGCCGACGGACAGGAGTTCGGTACCGCTGCCCAGGCCCAGTTCCTGCTGGCTCAGATGACCGGCAAGACGGAGTTTGACTATAAGGATGTGGCCTACACCCTGACAGAGGAAGGGGAGGACTTCTATTCCATTTCCTCGGGCGGTACTCTGCTGGCCATTGCCTATAAGGACATTGTCAACCCCGCTGACAACGGCACGGAGCCCTCTTTTGCTGTAAAGTATGCCGCCCTGAAGGCCTACTCCAATGGGGAGAGCAGCTTTACCGCCGACGGCGAGACCTATGAGCTGGATGAGGATGGCAATATTCTTCGCGATGGCGAGATTAAGGGCTATATCAGCCGCTTTGTGGTCCAGTCCAAGGTCAGCGGCACTACCATTACCCGGGACTTCAAGGAAGAACTGGAA
Organism: uncultured Oscillospiraceae bacterium; assembly: GCA_944387775.1. Classification (GTDB taxonomy): domain Bacteria; phylum Bacillota; class Clostridia; order Oscillospirales; family Oscillospiraceae; genus Pelethomonas. The sequence goes on from CALXGE010000134.1 coordinate 2,066, forward strand.
GCCGCCATCAATGACGACGTAACCGAGTTTGCCTACACCGGCGAGGACGGTGAGGAGCACACCTACGAGATCGTCTATGACGCCGCCGCAAATGTGTGGTCTGTCAAGCAGGAGACCCTGACCTATGTCTATGACTCCTACGCCAGGCCCTCTGCGGCCCATCCTCTGGGCTGCGATACCAACGGCATGGATATGCTTACCCGCCTGATGTACGGCGGCCGTGTGTCCCTGGTGATCGGCTTTGTGGTCGTGTTCATTGAGACGGCTATCGGCATCGTCCTGGGCGGCATCGCCGGTTACTTTGGCAAGTGGGTGGATAACCTCATCATGCGTATCGTGGATGTGTTCTACTGCATCCCCTCCATGCCCATCATCATCATCATTGGTTCCGCCATGGACGGTATGCAGGTGGATCCTCAGGTGCGAATGATGTATCTAATGTTGATACTGGGCTTCCTGGGATGGCCCGGCTTTGCCCGTATGATCCGCGGTCAGATCCTGTCTCTCCGAGAGCAGGAATTTATGACCGCCACCGAGGCCTGCGGTATCAGCGTGTCCCGGCGTATTTTCCGCCACCTGATCCCCAATGTTATTCCCCAGATGATCGTGCTGTGCACCATGGGCCTTGGCTCCACCATTATCACGGAGGCGACGCTGTCCTTCCTGGGCCTGGGCGTCAAGTTCCCCTTCGCCTCCTGGGGTAATATCATCAGCGATGTAAACAACTCCTATGTTATGACAACCTACTGGTATGTGTGGATTCCCGCCGGTATCTGCCTGTTGGTGGCGGTTCTGGGATTCAACTTCGTAGGTGACGGTCTCCGGGATGCCTTTGACCCGAAGATGAAGCGGTAAGGGAGGAGAGAGACATATGGCAAAGAAAAAAGCGGAAGGCTACCTCTCTGGCCGGGAGGCGCGGCGGATTTCCAAGGAAAATCGCCGGATCACCGATGCCTTTGAGAAGCAGCGTAAGCGTAAGAATGTGCCCGAGTCCGAGTATCTCACGGAGATGCGGGATCCCAGCAATGCCGTGGAATTCGACAACCTCCACACCTACTTCTTTACTGATGCCGGTACGGTCAAGGCGGTGGACGGCGTGTCCTTCGATGTGCCCATCGGCAAGACCGTGGGTGTGGTGGGCGAGTCCGGCTGCGGCAAGTCTGTCACCAGCCTCTCCCTGATGCAGCTGCTCCAGCGGCCCCAGGGCCAGGTGGTGGAGGGTGCCATCCGCCTGAATCTGGGCGACAAGGCCTACGACGTCACCAAGATGCCCAACGAGAAGATGCAGAACCTCCGGGGCAACTTCATGTCCATGATCTTCCAGGAGCCCATGACCAGCCTGAACCCGGTGTTCCGCATCGGCGATCAGGTGGATGAGGTCATCGCCCTGCACCACGGTGAGGGCAAGACCAAGGAGCAGATCAAGGAGCGCACCATTGAGCTTCTGGAGATGGTGGGTATCGCCAACAGTGAGGGTGTTTACAGAATGTACCCCCACGAGCTCTCCGGCGGTATGCGTCAGCGCGTGATGATCGCTATGGCCCTGGCCTGCAGTCCTCGTCTGATCATTGCCGACGAGCCCACCACCGCTCTGGATGTAACCATCCAGGCCCAGGTGCTGGATCTGCTGCGGAGCCTGAAGGACAAGATCAATTCCTCCATTATGTTCATCACCCACGATCTGGGTGTTATTGCCGAGATGGCGGACTATGTGGTGGTCATGTATGCCGGCCGCGTAGTGGAGAAGGGCACTGTGGACGAGATTTTCCACAACCCCTCTCACCCCTATACCATCGGCCTTATGGCCTCCAAGCCTGTGGTGGGCAAGCAGGTGGATAAGCTCTATTCCATCCCCGGCAAGGTGCCTAACCCCATCAACATGCCCAACTACTGCTACTTCAAGGACCGCTGTGAGATGTGTGTGGCGGGCTGCGAAGGGGAGTATCCCCATGAGATCAGTCTCAGCCCCACCCACAAGGTGAGCTGCTACCGCTA
>CALXGE010000135.1 GCA_944387775.1 uncultured Oscillospiraceae bacterium
CTGGCCCTGGTCGTCACGGGTCTTGTACTTCTGGGCCAGCACTGCCTCGCCGTAGATGGTAGCCATGCCAAAGAAGGCAGCCAGCCACATCCAGAAAATGGCGCCGGGTCCGCCGGAGAGCAGCGCGGTGCAGCAGCCCACGATATTGCCGGTACCTACCTGGGCAGCGATGGAGGTAGCAGCAGCCTGGAAGGAACTCATACCGTCCTTGCCCGCCTTCTTGCCGGAGAGGCTGAAGCTGCCGAACATCTGGCGCCAGCCGGCGCCGAACTTCCGTACCTGGATGAAGCCCAGGCGGATGGTAAAGAGAATGCCGGTGAATACCAGTACGTACAGCAGTACGCTGTTCCATACGAAATCGCTGGCCTTATCAACGATTCCCGTCAGCTGATTCATAATCTGTTCCATAGTTTACCTTTCTTTTCCTTTCTCTCCCCTAGGGGGAAACATCTCTCTCTTTTTCGCAATCAGAAGACCAACATATGTTTGTCCGCATTCACCTCCCTGCCTTCACTGTGAATGTATGCAACGATTCTCCTGCCATATACGCGCAACGAGCCCATGCGTGTGCATGGGCATAACGTATTTTACAGAAGCTGCTCTGCTCGTCCCACGAGTGTAAAGGACCTTCCCCATCGGAAAACTGTCATTTGCTCCTGTCCAGCAAAAAAGCCGGCCCCAAAATGGGCCGGCTTTGCAAAACGCTGGTCGAGGGCTCAACGTGCCCCCTGCGGTCTGCTCTGTCCTTTTGCCTGAGAGATCGGCGGATACCCGCCTTACACCTTCGGCCCCCATTATCGGGATTCTCCAGAGCGCAGGCAGCGCCTCGGAACACTCTTTGCCAATTTTTCTGGCATCAGCAGACCTGTGTGCGCTCCCGCTTTCTCTATGCGGTTGTTTGATATATTCTTAACATACTCTCTTTTTCTCGGTCCGTCAAGGAAACTTCGAAATTTTTTATATAGATTTCTTCTATATGCGGCGTTTTAGCTAAATTTCTCGAAATAATTTTGATTTTAGCCACATCTTTCCAGCATAATGCCCACTTTGCTTACAGGTGTGCCAGGCCTGATTCCGGAGGGACAAAGGCCCCGGACTTCCGTCCGGGGCCCTTGCCTTGGGAACAATTCAGGTATGGCTGTCAAATCGCAGGAGAAGCGATCGAACACTAGGTGGAGGGAGGAATCAGGTTTTTTCCTCCCGATGGGGGTGACAGGCTCCGGCGTTGGGGCAGCCGCCGCAGTTGCAGCCGCAGCCACCTTTGCCTGCCCGCCGGTCCCTGACCATCCGGGCAATGATGGCGCTGACGATCAGCAGCAGAATCAGACACACCAGGATCTCCCCGCCATGCAGGGACAGGAATGTCAGCATAGTATCATGCTCCTTTCAAAGGGTATTATACCCGGGCCACGGAGCGGTCGCCGGTACGCAGGGTGGTACTCTCCCGGTAGGGCCGGAATACCAGGTACAGAAGGCCCGCCAGCAGGGCGATGGCCACCACGGTCCAGAGGTTAAAGGCCACTGCGCCGGTAATCAGGCCGCCGATCTGGTAGACGATAAGGGCCACCACATAGGCAAAGCCGCACATGTAGCCGATGGCCGCCAGGGTCCACTTGGGGTTGTTCATCTCCCGCTTGATGGCGCCCATGGCCGCAAAGCAGGGAGCGCAGAGGAGATTGAAAATCATGAAGGAATAGGCGCTCAGAGCAGTGAAGTCCGCCGCCACCAGAGTCCAGATGGCCTCACCGTTATCGCCCAGCTCTTCTCCAAAATACTGGTACAGCACACCGAAGGTGGAAACCACTTCCTCCTTGGCGATGAGGCCCGTTACCGTAGCCACCGCGGCCTTCCAGGCCCAGTCGCCGACCCAGCCCAGAGGGGCAAAGATCCAGGCCACCGCGTTGCCGATAGACGCCAGCAGAGAGTGGTTATTGTCCTCCACCGCCTGGAACACGCCGTCCACCACGCCATAGCCCTGGAGGAACCAGAGGACAATGGTGGACACCAGGATCACGGTGCCGGCCCGCTTGATGAAGGACCAGCCCCGCTCCCAGGTACCCCGGAGGACGTTGCCCGCCGCCGGGATGTGGTAGGCGGGCAGCTCCATAACGAAGGGAGCAGGCTCACCGGCAAACACCTTGAACTTCTTGAGCATCACGCCGGAGATAATCACCGCCGCCACGCCGATGAAGTAGGCGGAGGTGGCCACCCACCAGGCGCCGCCGAAGAGGGCGCCGGCAAAGAGGCCCACGATGGGCATTTTGGCGCCGCAGGGGATGAAGCCGGTGGTCATGACCGTCATCTTCCGGTCCCGGTCCTGCTCGATGGTCCGGGAGGCCATGATGCCTGGGACGCCGCAGCCGGTGGCCACCAGCATGGGGATAAAGCTCTTGCCGCTGAGGCCGAAGCGCCGGAAGATCCGGTCCATAATGAAGGCGATGCGGGCCATGTAGCCCACGTCCTCCAGGATACACAGGAGGAAAAACAGCACCAGCATCTGGGGCACAAATCCCAGCACAGCGCCCACACCGGCCACGATACCGTCCTGAATCAGGGCGTAGACCCAGCTGCCCTCTGCCACATTCAGAGCTCCCAGCAGAGCGTCGAACCAGCCGGGGACCCACTGGCCGAAGAGCACATCGTTGGCCCAGTCAGTAGCCATGGTGCCGATGGAGATGGACCACCCTCCCATGGAGAGGGCGTACACCAGGCCCATCACCACCACAAAGATGGGCAGGGCCAGAATGCGGTTGGTAACGATCCTGTCGATTTTATCGGACACCGACAGCTTGCCCTGATTTTTGCGGGTATAGCAGTCGTGGATGATGGAGCCGATCCAGTTGTAGCGCTCGGCGGTGATGATGCTCTCCGCGTCGTCGTCCAGCTCCTCCTCGCAGGCACGGATGTCGTGCTCGATGTGGTCCACCACAGCCCGCTCCAGGCCAAGCTGGCCAATAATCTTCTCGTCCCGCTCAAAGAGCTTTACCGCGTACCACCTCTGCTGGTCCTCCGGCAGCTTGTGGAGCGCCAACTCCTCGATGTGGGCCAGGGCGTGCTCCACGGTGCCGGAGAAGCGGTGGAGGGGCACAACTCCCTCACCGGCGGCGGCCTTCACCGCCATGTCGGCAGCCTCCTTGACGCCGTCCCCCTTCAGGGCGGAGATCTCCACCACCGGACAGCCCAAAACCTCCGAAAGCTTTTTGGTGTTGAGCCTGTCGCCGCTGCGGCGGACCACGTCTATCATGTTCACCGCCACCACCACCGGAAGCCCCAGCTCCATCAGCTGGGTGGTGAGGTAGAGGTTCCGCTCCAGGTTGGTGCCGTCGATGATATTGAGGATGGCGTCAGGTCGCTCCTGGATCAGATAGTTGCGGGCCACCACTTCCTCCAAAGTGTAGGGGCTCAGGGAATAGATGCCCGGCAGGTCCACCACCGTCACATCCTTGTGACCCTTGAGGCCGCCCTCCTTCTTCTCCACGGTGACGCCGGGCCAGTTGCCCACAAATTGATTGGTACCCGTCAGGGCATTGAACAGGGTCGTCTTGCCGGTGTTGGGGTTACCGGCAAGGGCGATTTTGATCTTCATGGCATGCTCCCTCCCAAATAAAACCTACCGCGGGCAGACAGTTTCTGCGCCGCCAGCAGTTAGTATTTGCTAACTTATCAGTCTGAAAATACCGGGCCGCCGCCCGGATGGGATTCCTCTATTGTACCTCGATCATCTCCGCGTCCGCTTTTCTGAGGGACAGCTCATAGCCCCGGACGCTGACCTCCACCGGGTCCCCCAGGGGGGCCACCTTGCGGACATAGATCTCCACACCCTTGGTGATCCCCATATCCATGATCCGGCGCTTCACCGCGCCCTCCCCGTGGAGCTTTACCACTTTGACGGTGGAGCCCACTTTTGCCTGCTTCAACGTTTCCATGCCTCTCTCCTTCCGCCGGCCCACACTTGCCAGTACCGGCCTGTTATCTGCGGGGA
>CALXGE010000136.1 GCA_944387775.1 uncultured Oscillospiraceae bacterium
ATACTCCTTCTTTGGCCGCTACATGACCCAAACCCGGCGTATGCTTGACGCATAAGCCGGGTTTTTCGACAGCCTGAAGCGCCGCCCCAAAAGGGGCGGCGCCTGATAGGCTTAGCAAACGGCCATCAATTAATGGCTTTGGTATCCACCACATCCTTGAGCATGGCGGCAAAGGCATCCAGGGACATGGCACCCAGGTCGCCGTCGGCGCGGTGACGGGGGGAGACGGTACCGTTCTCCATATCCCGATCGCCTACCACCAGCATGTAGGGCACCTTCTCCAGCTGAGCCTCCCGGATCTTCTTGCCGATCTTCTCGCTGCGGTGGTCCACCTCTACCCGGAAGCCCTGATCGTCCAGGGTCTTGGCTACCTGGTCGGCATACTCCGCCGCACGGTCCGTGACCGGCAGCACCTTGACCTGCACCGGGGCCAGCCAGGTGGGGAAGGCGCCGGCAAAGTGCTCAGTAATAACGCCGATAAACCGCTCAATGGAGCCCAGCAGTGCCCGGTGGATCATGACGGGGCGATGCTTCTCGCCGTCCTCGCCCACGTACTCCAGCTCGAAGCGCTCGGGCATCTGGAAGTCCAGCTGGATGGTACCGCACTGCCAGGTGCGGCCCAGGGAGTCGGACAGGTGGAAGTCCAGCTTGGGACCGTAGAAGGCGCCGTCGCCGGCGTTGATGACAAACTCCTTGCCCATCTCGGTGATGGCAGCCTGGAGGGTATCCTCTGCAAAGTGCCAGACTTTCTCATCACCCATGTGATCCTCGGGCATGGTGCTCAACTCGATCTGGTAGCTCAGGCCGAAGGTGGAGTAGATCTCGTCAAAGAGTTTCACCACGTTCTTGATCTCATCCTTCATCTGGGCGGGAGTCATGAAGATGTGGGCATCGTCCTGGGTGAAGCAGCGGACCCGGAACAGACCATGAAGGGCTCCAGAGAGCTCATGGCGGTGGACCAGGCCCAGCTCCGCCATCCGCAGGGGCAGATCCCGGTAGGAGTGAGGCTCATTCTTGTATACCAGCATGCCGCCGGGGCAGTTCATGGGCTTGACCGCGTAGTCCTCCCCGTCAATGACGGTGGTATACATGTTGTTCTTATAGTGATCCCAGTGGCCGCTGCGGTGCCAGAGCTCCTGGTTGAGAATGATGGGGGTAGAAATCTCCACATAGCCGTAGCGCTTGTGGGCCTGCCGCCAGTAGTCCAGCAGGGTGTTGCGCAGCACCATGCCTTTGGGCAGGAAGAAGGGGAAACCCGGGCCCTCGTCGGCCATCATGAACAGCCCCAGCTCCTTGCCCAGCTTCCGGTGATCCCGGCGCTTGGCCTCCTCCAGCCGCTGGAGATACTCGTCCAGTTCCTCCTTCTTGGGGAAGGCTACGCCGTAGATCCGCTGGAGGGTCTGGCGGTTGGAGTCGCCCCGCCAGTAAGCGGCGTTGCAGGCGGTGAGCTTGATGGCGTTGCCCTTGATACGGCCGGTGGAATCCACGTGGGGACCGGCGCAGAGGTCCGTAAACTCGCCCTGCTTGTAGAAGGAAATGACGGCGTCCTCCGGAAGGTCGTTGATAAGCTCCACCTTGTAGGGCTCGCCCTTCTCCTCCATAAACTTCACTGCCTCCTCGCGGGGCAGCTCAAAGCGCTCCAGCTTCAGCTTTTCCTTGCAGATCTTCCGCATCTCTGCTTCCAGCTCCTCCAGCTCCTTCTCAGAGAAGGGCTGGGGGGTGTCAAAGTCGTAGTAAAAGCCGTTGTCAATGCTGGGGCCAATGGCCAGCTTCACCTCCGGGTGCAGGCGCTTCATGGCCTGGGCCAGAACGTGGGAGCAGGTATGCCAATAGGTTTTCCGATACTCGGGATTGTCAAAGGTATACAGGTTCTCGTCACTCATGGGAAATGGCTCCTTTCTTACATAGGGGCAAAAAAATTCACCCCTGATACAAATTCAGGGGTGAAGTAGCAATTTTTCATACTCCACGGTTCCACCCTGCTTACGGCCTACAGGCCGTCGCTCGTGACCTCTGTAACGGGAGGACCCGTCCCGGTCTACTCCCCATAGGGTTTCGACGGGCGGCTCAGGGGTGGTGGGCGGCTCTGTCTCCCGGCAGGAGCGCTTCCAGCAAAATGCACTCCCTCTCTGGGCCCTTCCACAGGCGCTGTCCCCTTCTCTGCCATTTTTACGCCGATAGTGTATCACCGCAGGCGGACATTGTCAAGAGGGGGGAATTTCCTTTTTTGCCTTCCCGACACGAATTCGCCCACCATCAATGAGAAAAAAGCGGCGGCCCGAAACCGGAACCGCCGCAAAAAATCAGGGTTTTACATGATCTTGCTCAGGGGTGCCTTGTCGCCGCAGAGGACAACATTAGCGTGCATCTGGAGGATAGAAGCGGGCACCTCAGGCACCACAGGGCCATAGAAGGCCTTCTTGACGATCTCCGCCTTGTCCTCGCCGGACACCACCACCAGGATCTGGCGGGCCTGCATGATGGACTTGATGCCCATGGTGATGGCCCGCTTGGGCACCTCGTCCTTGGAGGCGAAGAACCGGGCATTGGCCTCGATGGTCCGCTCGGTGAGGTTCACCACATGGGTCTCCAGCTCGAAGGCGTGACCGGGCTCATTGAAGCCGATGTGGCCGTTGTGGCCCATGCCCAGCACCTGGACGTCAATGCCGCCCATGCTGCGGATGACCTGGTTGTAGCGCTCACACTCCGCCTCGGGATCGGAGGCCAGGCCGTTGGGGACATTGGTGTTGGCGGGGTCGATGTTCACATGGTCAAACAGATTGGTCTGCATAAAGTAGCGGTAGCTCTGGTCATGGGTGGGAGCTAAGCCCACATACTCATCCAGGTTCACGCTCTTGACCTGGCTGAAATCCAAATCGCCCTTATTGTACCAGTCAATGAGCTGCTTGTACATTCCGATAGGGGTGGAGCCGGTGGCAAGGCCCAGCACACAGGCAGGATTCAGGATCACATGGGCGGACACGATATTGGCCGCCTTGCGGCTCATATCCTTATAATCCTCAGACACATAGATTTTCATGATAACATACTCCTCTCAGCGTATCATAATGGTTCTTCTCAGCGCCGGGAAAATTCCCCCGGACGCAGCGCGGCGCCGGGCAGGTGGAGGGCAGGCAAACCGCCTGCCCTCCGCCCGCACCCGGCGGCGGAATCTCAGCAGTATTTGGCGATAGCGTCGGCGATCATCTGGGCGCACTCCACGGTGACCGCATGATCGGCCTCTGCCAGGTTCAGCAGAGGAGCCCGGACGCCACCCACATCGGGACCGCCCTGGAGACGGATAACTTCCTTGATGACGGCGTACATATTGCCCTCGGCGGAGCAGAGCTTGTAGATGATGCGGCAGCACTCGTTCTGCACCTCGCGGCCCTTGGCCATGTCGCCGGCCAGGAACAGCTCCCGTACCTTCAGGTACAGCTCGGGCATCACAGCGTAGGTACCGCCGATACCGCCGATGGCGCCGGCAGCCAGACCGGAGAGCAGCTGCTCATCGGGACCGTTGAACACCACAGCGCCCTCGTCGTGGAACATCTGGATGTCCTGGACAGGCATGGAGGAGTTCTTCACGCCGATGACCCGGGGATTCTTCAGCATCTCCTTGAGCAGGGGCACGGTGAGGGCCACGCCTGCCAGCTGGGGGATGTTGTAGATGATAAAGTCGGTGTTGGGAGCGGCGTCAGAGATGTCGTTCCAGTACTTGGCAATGGCCTTGGGAGGCAGGTGGAAGTAGATGGGGGGGATGGCGGCAATGGCGTCCACACCCAGGCTCTCAGCGTGGGCGGCCAGAATACGGCTGTCCTCGGTGTTGTTGCAGGCCACGTGGGCAATGATGGTCATCTTGCCGCC
>CALXGE010000137.1 GCA_944387775.1 uncultured Oscillospiraceae bacterium
TCATGGTGGTGGGCTCCGTCCAGGAGGAGGACTGCGACGGCATGTGCTGGCAGTACATCGTCAACAAGTACTTCCCCTCCAAGGAGGAGGCCCAGAAGCAGATCGAGTTCGTTATCTCCACCGAGCCTACCGACGGCGGCATCTACCGCGGTCACCGGGGCCGCATGGAGATCCGTGTGGACGTGAAGGGTGTCTCCTGCCACGGCTCCGCTCCCGAGCGCGGCGACAACGCTATCTACAAGATGGCGGACATCGTCCAGGAGATCCGGGCCCTTAACGAAAACGACGACGCCGACAGCACCGAGATCAAGGGTCTCGTGAAGATGCTCAATCCCAAGTACAATCCCGAGCACTATGAGGACGCCCAGTTCCTGGGCCGGGGCACCTGCACCGTCAGCCAGATCTTCTACACCTCCCCCAGCCGCTGCGCCGTGGCCGACAGCTGCGCCGTCTCCATTGACCGCCGCATGACCGCCGGCGAGACCTGGGACAGCTGCCTGGATGAGATCCGCGCTCTGCCCTCTGTCAAGAAGTACGGCGACGACGTGAAGGTCAGCATGTACATGTACGACCGTCCCGCCTGGACCGGCACCGTCTACGAGACCGAATGCTTCTTCCCCACCTGGATCAACAAGGAGTCCGCCGCCCACGTTCAGGCCCTCATCGACGCCCACCACGCCCTCTGGGGCGACAAGCGCATCGGCCACGCCGACGCGGACCCCAAGTACGACGCCATGCACCTGCGCAACCGGCCCCTCACCGATAAGTGGACCTTCTCCACCAACGGCGTATCCATCCAGGGCCGCTACGGCATCCCCTGTGTGGGCTTCGGCCCCGGCGCCGAGAGCCAGGCCCACGCCCCCAACGAGATCACCTGGAAGCAGGATCTGGTGACCTGTGCTGCCCTGTACGCCTCCGTGCCCGGCCTGTACAAGGAGGAGAACAAGACCAAGGACGTCACCCAGTTCCGCCAGAGCCTTACCGACAACGATATTCAGTAACGACGCACTGGCTCCATTCTTTTCTTTTCAAAAAGAAAAGAATCAAAAGAAAACTTTGCGCGAAACTCTCGTTTCGCGATCTCAACCAATAACATAAGGAGAGCATGACTATGAGCAAGACGGAAAAGCTGGCCCAGCATCTGGAGAAACTCCAGATCAACAATATGTACAAGAACGACTTCTACTGGACCTGGGACAAGACTGACGACGAGCTGGACGCCATTTTCACCGTGGCCGACGCCCTGCGGGACCTGCGGGAGCGCAACATCTCCACCAAGGTCTTTGATTCCGGCCTGGGCATCTCCATCTTCCGGGACAACTCCACCCGTACCCGCTTCTCCTTCGCCTCCGCCTGCAACCTGCTGGGCCTGGAGGTAAATGATCTGGACGAGAAGAAGAGCCAGATCGCCCACGGCGAGACCGTCCGCGAGACCGCCAACATGGTCTCCTTCATGGCTGACGTCATCGGCATCCGGGATGATATGTTTATCGAGGAGGGCCACAAGTACCAGAAGACCTTTATGGACGCTCTGGACGAAGGCAACAGCAAGGGTATTCTGGAGCAGCGGCCCACCCTGGTGAACCTCCAGTGCGACGTGGACCACCCCACCCAGGCCATGGCCGACCTGCTGCACGTCATTCATGAGATGGGCGGCGTGGAAAACCTGAAGGGGAAGAAGGTGGCCATGACATGGGCCTACTCCCCCAGCTACGGCAAGCCCCTGAGCGTGCCCCAGGGCATCATTGGCCTCTTCACCCGTTTCGGCATGGACGTGGTGCTGGCCCACCCCGAGGGCTACGAAATCATGCCCGAGGTGGAGGACATCGCCAAGGCCAACGCTGAGAAGTCCGGCGGCTCCTTCACCAAGGTAAACTCCATGGAAGAGGCCTTCAAGGACGCCGACATCGTCTACCCCAAGAGCTGGGCCCCCTTCAAGGCCATGGAGAAGCGCACCCAGCTGTACCGCGAGGGCGACAAGGCCGGCATCGACCAGCTGGAGCAGGAGCTGCTGGCCCAGAACGCCCAGCACAAGGACTGGACCTGCTCTGAGGAGATGATGAAGCTCACCAAGGACGGCAAGGCCCTGTACATGCACTGCCTGCCCGCCGATATCTCCGGCCTGAGCTGCAAGGAAGGCGAAGTGGACAACAGCGTCTTTGACCGCTACATCGAGCCTCTGTACAAAGAGGCCTCCTTCAAGCCCTACATCATTGCCGCCATGATCTTCCTGAGCAAGGTAAAGGATCCCGTGGGAGCCCTTCGTGCTCTGGAGGCCCGCGGTGAGAAGCGCAAGGCGTTCTGATCTCCTGTTTTCCATCACACAACACACGAAATGGAGTACCCCCGCGGTACTCCATTTCCAGTTTCCGGCGCCGTGGGTCCGCTTTATCTGATCTGGCCCACGGCATGAGCCGTACCTCACAAGCCGTATGATATGAAGGAGAAGTGCGACTGATGAAACGAATTGTCATCGCCCTGGGCGGTAACGCTCTGGGCAACACCCTGCCGGAGCAGGCACAGGCCGTGAAGATTACCGCCCGGGCCATCGTAGATCTTATCGAGGACGGCAACCAGGTAGTGGTAGCCCACGGCAACGGCCCCCAAGTGGGCATCATCAACAACGCCATGGCGGCCCTTCAGAAGGTGGACCCCACCCAGGGGATCACTCCCCTGTCCGTCTGCGGCGCCATGAGCCAGGCATACATTGGCTATGACCTTCAGAATGCCTTCCGGGAGGAGCTTCTTGACCGGGGCATCACCAACATGCCGGTGTGCTCCATCGTCACCCAGGTGGAGGTGGACCCTGCCGACCCCGCTTTTGCGAACCCCTCCAAACCTATCGGCAAGTTCATGACGGAGGAGGAGGCAGCGGACTACGCCGCCAAGACCGGCTATCTGGTGAAGGAGGACGCCGGCCGGGGCTGGCGGCGGTATGTGGCCTCCCCCAAGCCCAAGCACATCATTGAGGCAGGCGCTGTCCGGGCCCTTACAGAGGACGGGCACCTGGTGATCTGCTGCGGCGGCGGCGGCATCCCCGTCTACCGCACGGAGCGTAACCACCTCAAGGGCGCGGCGGCGGTCATCGACAAGGACTTCGCCTCCGAGCTTCTGGCGGAGCAGCTGGACGCCGATATGCTCATCATTCTCACCGCCGTGGAGAAGGTGGCTATCAACTTCCGCAAGGAGAACGAGCAGTGGCTCAGCTCCATGACCCCGGAGGAAGCCCGGCGGTACATAGCCGAGGGCCAGTTTGCCCCTGGCTCCATGCTGCCCAAGGTGGAGGCGGCTGTGAAGTTCGCCGAGTCCAAGGCCGGGCGCACCGCCCTCATCACCCTTCTGGAGAAGGCCAGAGACGGCATTGCCGGCAAGACAGGCACTGTGATACATCAATAACCATATTTACTTCCTTGCTCCGAAAAACGGGCCGCCCTGTAAAACGACACAGGGCGGTCTTTTTTTCCTGCTGCTATCCAGAGTATCTCCGGCTTACGCGTAACAAGGTGACCGATTTCTCCTTTCTGTTGGTTTTGCCGAAATTTTATGCAGCGGAGCAAGGACCTGGCGGTCAATTGTGGGATTTCTCCGGCAAATGGGCCTCTTTTTCCTGGTGTCGATGGAAACATCTCCGTTCTTTTGTATAAAAACCTAAAAAATATTTAGCGTATCAGCAAAATTATTAGTTGAAATTTACGTCAGCATACGATACAACAAAAGAGCGGAAGCATTTTCAGTGTTTTTGGAAATGAAACTTCATGCCGCATTACATGCTTGCACCACGATGAATGAAAACCAGGTGCAGCAGACAAGACAGCATGA
>CALXGE010000138.1 GCA_944387775.1 uncultured Oscillospiraceae bacterium
TCCAGTTCCTCGCAGAGGAAGGTCCGGAAGGCCTCCTTCTGCTGTTTGGTTTTTCGTACCTCATAGGCGGTGAGGACCGTTTTTGCCGCTTCCATCATAGGGGGTTCCTTTCTTTTTCTTTCGTGCCGGCTGTTGCCAGCGGGGGTTCTTATCAGAGGAAACATCCTCTGAACTTCTCTTTTTCAGTCTTTCAGGCTGTTTTGTCTCCGACGGGTGACTTTTGTACGCACAAAAGTCACCAAAAGGCGCTGGGGAGACCCCAGACCCCCATTGTTTGTCTAATCGGTCGGTATCAGGGGAGATGCCCGAAGGATTCTGTAATTCAGTGGCAACCGGGTATCAAATCTTATCGGTACCGATTAGACAAAGGATTCCAAAACCTTGGTTTTGGCGCTTTTTCGGTTCACTTTTGGGCGGCCAAAAGTGAACCCGGGGCCCGGGGGTAGAGCCCCCGTCGGAGAGCACCCAGGTTCGGGGGTAAAACCCCCGTCAAAAACTGCCGGGGGTTACCCCACAATAATATCCACCGCTTTTCCCCGCACCAGGTCCATCAGCGCCTGGGGAGCCAGGGCCACCTGCCAGCCGATCTTCCCGGCAGAGACCATGATAATCTCGTGCTCCAGGGCAGAGGCGTGGAACACCGTGGGGTAGAGCTTCTTCATGCCCACGGGGCTGCAGCCTCCACGGACATAGCCGGTGAGGCCGTTGATCTCGCTGACATGGACCATGGCGATGGACTTCTCCCCCACTGCCTTGGCGGCCTTTTTCAGGTCCAGGCTCTCCTCCACCGGCACCACGAATACGTAGATACCGTTGCTGGCTCCCCGAGCTACCAGTGTCTTGAACACCGCCGCCGGGTCCTGGCCCAGGCTCCGGGCCACCGAGGCCCCGTCCACCGGCACGCCCTCCTCGTGGGGGTAGGTGTAGGCTGTGTAGGGAATCTTTTTCTGTTCCAGCGTCCGCATGACGTTGGTTTTTTCTTCCTTATGCTTTGCCATATTTCGTTTACCTCATCATTATGAGACCAGAGTGAGGCCCCAGATGTACACACCCAGTACCACCGCCGCTAGAATGACCCAGCTCACCTTTTGCATGGCGAGATACAGATCCGTGGGCTCCGGATCCTGGACGGAAAGGCAGTGCTGGAGATAAAAAAGCGCCTTAGGGAATGCCACATCAATGGCGGTGATGGCACTGAGAAACAGCGCTAGGAAATAAATGGCCCAACTGCCCCGATGGACAGTCTCCGGCTCCAAGGCAAAATAGAGGATATCAAAAGCATCCAGCTGATAACTGCTCCAGTAGGAGGAGTAGGAGGTGCTGGCGCTTATGGAGAACCCCGGCTCCCAGGAGCCGTCCTTATGGTAAAGAAGGCCGGAGGACTTATCATAGCCGCCGGAAAAGACCACGGCATCATCCAGAAAAACCTTCACCTGGGGCACGGTACCGCCGTATTCCCGGGAAATGGTTCCCTCCGGCCAGGTCACCCGGCCCACATGGTGCCGAAAGCTGCCGATGGCGAAGTCCACCACGGTGTCCGCTCCGTCGGGGTAAACCCGGACGGCCACGTCCTGTCCGTGGGAGGCACCGGTGTAAACCGATGTATCTCCTGTTTGGGCGGGACGCAGCAGGCTGTCGGCCCACTGGACCCGAAGCTGGCTGCGGAAAACAGCAGTCAGGACAGTAAATAAAAGGGCCGTAGCCAGAAGCAGGATCAACAGGATCTTTTGCAACAAAGTACGTCCGGTGGTCTCCTCGTACATGGTGGCCTCCTTTCTTACTTGCCGGCTGCTGCCGGACTTCTTATCAGAGGATGGGGCCTCTGAATCGCTCTTGATTCAGCCCTTCAGGCTGGTTTTGTCTCCGACGGGTAACTTTTTGTACACACAAAAAGTCACCAAAAAGGTGCCGGGGAGACCCTGGACCCCTTTTTTTGCCCAATCGGACGCCTGCAAGAGCATCCTGCGCAGCCACTGAGACGCCGCAGCTCCGCTGCCCTCGTAATCGGTCTGGCGATCCACAAACTTCGCCTGTCGGCCCTCGGGATGAAGGATTTTGCGATTTTTGCTGACGATAGTCTGTGTAGTTCCAAGAGATGCAGGCAGTTCGTCAAAGAAACCTAGATAAATCTACCCCTTTAACAGGGCGACAACCGAAGTCCGATAAGATACCTGGCGGAGATCAGATACCCGAAGGATTCGGTGGTTCAGTGGCACTGCAGTGGCAAGTCTGCTCCAGACTGATTGGGCAAAAATCGGGGTCCGGGGGAACCCCGGCGGCGTTTTGGTCACTTTTTCGCCGGGGAAAAAGTGACCCGGGTCCGGGCCGGGAAGGCCCCAATAATAAACACCAGGCTTAGGACCGGGAAAAGAGGCGGCTATTTGAGCTCCTTCCTCAATTCCACCAAGCGGTCTCTCAAAATCGCTGCATACTCGAACTCCAGCATCTTTGCCGCCTCTTTCATCTGCTTCTCCGTGCGCTCGATCTCTTCCTCCACCTCACGGCGGGTGAGCTTCTTGCCCGACTTGCGCTGGGCATCCTCAGCAGATTTGGAGATCTCCAGGATCTCCCGCACCGACTTGATGATGGTCTTGGGCACGATGCCGTGGGCCTTGTTGTAGTCGTCCTGGATCTTCCGGCGGCGCTCCGTCTCGTCCATGGCGGCTTTCATGCTGCGGGTGATGGTGTCGGCGTAGAGAGTGACCATGCCGTCGGCATTTCGGGCGGCGCGGCCGATGGTCTGAATGAGACTGGTCTCGCTGCGGAGGAAGCCCTCCTTGTCGGCATCCAGAATGGCCACCAGGCTCACCTCCGGCATGTCCAGGCCCTCACGCAGGAGGTTGATACCCACCAGCACATCGAACTCGCCCAGCCGCAGATCCCGAATGAGCTGCATCCGCTCGATGGTCTCCACGTCGTGGTGCATATACCGCACCCGGATGCCCGCCTTTTTCAGATACTCGGTGAGGTCCTCCGCCATTTTTTTGGTGAGGGTGGTCACCAGTACCCGCTCATTCCGGGCCGCGCGGGTGTTGATTTCCCCAATCAAATCGTCGATCTGGCCCGATACAGGCCGGACCTCCACCTTGGGGTCCAGGAGGCCCGTGGGCCGGATCACCTGCTCCACCACCTGGTCCGCCTGCTGCCGCTCGTAGTCGGCGGGAGTGGCGGAGACATAGATGGCCTGGGAGAAGCGGCCCTCAAACTCCTCAAATTTCAGGGGCCGGTTGTCGAAGGCGCAGGGCAGACGGAAGCCATACTCCACAAGACTCTCTTTCCGGGCTCGGTCGCCGTTGTACATGGCCCGAACCTGGGGCAGCGTCACGTGGCTCTCGTCCACAAAGAGGACAAAGTCCTCGGGGAAGTAATCCATGAGGGTCAGGGGCGGGGAGCCCACCGGCCGGTTGGAAATAATCCGGGAGTAGTTCTCGATGCCGGAGCAGTACCCCAGCTCCCGCATCATCTCCATATCGTAGGTGGTCCGCTGGCGGATGCGCTGAGCCTCCACCAGCTTGCCGTGCTCAATAAACCAGGCCTCCCGCTCGTCCAGCTCCTTCTCGATTTCCACCAGAGCCCGGTCCATCTTGTCCTTGGAGGTGACATAGTGGCTGGCGGGGTAGATGACCACATGGCTGACAATCTTGGTGGGCAGGCCGGTGACGGGGTTGATGTGGCTGATGCGGTCGATCTCGTCACCGAAGAACTCCACCCGGAT
>CALXGE010000139.1 GCA_944387775.1 uncultured Oscillospiraceae bacterium
ATGCGGTACATGGTGGGCGGTGCGCAGAAGGTGGTGATATTGTACTGCTTGAAGAGGGGCAGGATATCGGCGGCGTCAAACTTGTCGAAGTCGTAGGTGAACACCGCGCCCTCGCATAGCCACTGACCGTAGAGCTTACCCCACAGGGCTTTGCCCCATCCGGTCTCGCTGATGGTGAAGTGGAGGCCGTCGGAGTGGACGCAGTGCCAGTACTTGGCGGTGATGTAGTGGCCCAGAGCGTACTTATAGCTGTGAGCGGCGATCTTGGGGTAGCCGGTGGTGCCGGAGGTGAAGAACATCAGCATCAGGTCGTCGCCCTTGGGGGAGTCTGCCGTCCGGGGGAAGGAGCTGCGGTACATGAGGTACTCCTCATCGAAGTTGTGCCAGCCCTCCCGGCTGCCGCCTACCAGGACCTTGGTTGTGAGCGTGGGGCTGTCCTTCTCTGCCAGCTCCACCTGATGGGCCACGTCGCCGTCAGCGGTGCAGAGGATGGCGCTGATACCGGCAGCATTGAAGCGGTAGGTGAAATCATGCTCCTGGAGAAGGTTGGTGGCGGGTACAGCGATGGCACCCAGCTTATGGAGGCCCAGGATGGCAAACCAGAACTGGTAGTGGCGCTTGAGCACCAGCATCACCCGGTCACCCTTCTTGATGCCCAGGGCTTTGAAGTAGTTGGCCGCCCGGTTGGAGGCCTTGCTCATATCGGTGAAGGTGAGGCGCCGCTCCACCTTGTTGTGGTCCAGATGGAGCATGGCCAGCTTGTCGGGGTACTTGGCGGCAATGGCGTCCACGGTGTCAAAGGCGAAGTTGTACTCGTCGGCGTTTTCGAAAGTCAGAGACTTGAGGGCGCCCTTCTCGTCCTCCACGGCGTGGACGAACTTCTGGCACAGGTACTCCTCACTGGTGCCGGCCCGGACGATGCTCTCCCGGACCGCCCGCTCGTCGGTCTCCTCACCGGAGATGACCACGGCGCAGAAAACGCACTCTTTGCCGCCTACGGCGATCATGCCGTGGGGGGTGGAGGAGTTGTAGAGGATGCTGTCGCCCTCATTGAGGATCTCGGTATGTTCGCCCACCTGGACCTTCAGCTGGCCGGAGAGGATGATGTCGAACTCCTGGCCGGAGTGGGTGGTGAGGTGGATGGGCCGGTGCTGCTGGGCCTCGTCGTACTCGTAGGTGACGTAGTAGGGCTCCGCCAGCTTGTTGCGGAAGTAGGGGGCCAGGTTGCAGATGGAGATGCCCTGCTCCTTGGCGGTCTGCTGGCCCTCGCCCTTGCGGGTGACGGTATAGCTCATGAGGTGGGCGCCGCTGTGGCCCTCCAGCAGGTCGGTGATGCCAAGGCCAAAGGCCAGGGCACACTTATGAATAAAGGTGAAGGGCAGGTCCGCAAGGCCCGCCTCGTAGGCGTGGTACTGCTCCACAGTGGTGTCGGTATTGGCCGCCATCTCAGCCTCGGTGAAGCCGCAGATATGCCGCATCTCCTTGATACGGAAGGCCACCTCCGCCAACTGGTTCGCTACACGACTGGTCTCCATAACAGATCCTCCTTAGAGAAGTAAATGATTCTGTGAACGAGAAAAGACGCCGCTTGCAAGCAACAAAAAAACTCGTCTCAAAGGAATTTCCTTTGAGACGAGTAAAAATCATTACCCGCGGTACCACTCAAATTGCGTCCCGGTACGGACGCCACCTTCAGGCTCCAACAAGCCCTATGCACTGACGCGGCAGCTACGGGAGGCGTCTACTTACCCCGCCCGGGGTGTTCAAACCTCCAGCTCGGAAGGGATGGGACCTTGAGACCTCATGCCGCCGGGATCTCACCATCCCCGGCTCTCTGCGGGCAGAACTTTCTCGTCCGTCTTCGTCATCGCTTTTCTGATTCACTTGACAGGGAGTTTACACCAATTTTCACGCCTTGTCAAGACGCTTTTTGCATTTTTATACGGCAAACAGGGAAAAGCTGCCGCTGGACACCTCACCGGCCCCGGCGATTTTTGCCCTGTCCTTCACTCTTCCGGGCAGCGGCGGAGCCCTTGACAGCGCCACGGGACGGAGCCTTTCCGACTCCCTCCGTGCTCCGGCCTTTTACCCGGCTGACAGCGGTTTTTCCAGCGGGGGCAGTCTTTCCATACCGGCTCCTGCCGGAGGCAGAGGCGGGGGGCTTGCTCTCGCGGCGGACGGTCCCTTTTCCCCGGCGATCCTCCGAACGGGGCCCTTTTTCCACCCGGGGCTTGTGCTCAGCGGCGGGCTTGTCGGATCCCTGGCCGCTGTGGAGGGGACGGATCAGACAGTCCTTGCCGTAGCCGATGAGGTCGGTGCGTCCGGCTTTATGGAGGGCCTCCGTCACCAGACGGCGCATCTCCGGCCGCTTCCACTGGAGCAGGGCCCGCTGGAGGGCCTTGTCGTGGGCACTTTTGGCCACGTACACCGGCTCCATGGTCCGGGGGTCGATCTCCGTGTACCACATGCAGGTGGAGAGAGTGCCAGGGGTGGGGTAGAAGTCCTGGACCTGCTCCGGCTGGCGGCCCGTCTTATTGAGGTACTCCGCCAGCTCCACCGCGTCCTCCAGAGTGCACCCGGGATGGCTGCTCATGAGGTAGGGGACGATGTACTGCTCCAGGCCGTAGCGCTGGTTGAGCCGCTCGTACTTCTCCTTGAACTTGAGGTACACGTCAAAGTGGGGCTTGCCCATGTAGTCCAGCACCCGGCTGGCACAGTGCTCCGGGGCCACCTTCAGCTGGCCGGAGATGTGGTAGCGCACCAGGTCGGAGAAAAACTCGCTGTTCTTCTCCGCCAGCATGTAGTCAAAGCGAATGCCGCTGCGGATGAACACCTTCTTCACCCCAGGGATGGCCCGGACCTTCCGCAGAAGCTGGAGATAGTCGCTGTGGCTGGGGTCCAGGTTCTTGCAGGGGGTGGGGGCCAGACAGGAGCGGTTCTTGCACATGCCGTTTTTCAGCTGCTGCTTGCAGGAGGGGTGGCGGAAGTTGGCGCTGGGGCCGCCGATGTCGTGGACGTAGCCCTTGAACTTTGGGTCGTGGGTGAAGCCCTCCACCTCCCGGATGACGCTCTCATGGCTGCGGGAGGTGACCATACGACCCTGGTGGAAGGCAAGGGAGCAGAAGTTGCACCCGCCAAAGCACCCCCGGTTGTGGGCCACGGAGAAACGGACCTCCTCGATCGCCGCCACGCCGCCCATGGCGTCGTACATGGGGTGGACCTCCCGAGCGTAAGGCAGCTCGGCGATGTGGTCCAGCTCCTGCTGATTGAGGGGCATGGCCGGGGGATTCACCACCAGCATCTGGTCCCCATGGGCCTGAAGGATGGCCTTGCCCCGGATGGCGTCGTGCTCCTCGTATTCGATCTTGGTGGCGAGGGCGTAGTCCCGCTTATCGGTGCACACCGCCTCATAGGAGGGTACCGTCACCGCTTCATAGGCGCACTGGGGCTCCCGGGCGGCGTAGGCGGTGCCCCGAATATCGGTGAGGGTCTCCACCTTCTCCCCCCGGCTCAGCCGCCGGGCAATCTCACGGGTGGCCCGCTCTCCCATGCCATAGGTGAGCAGATCCGCCTGGGCATCAAAGAGAATGGAGCGGCGGACCTTATCATCCCAGTAGTCGTAGTGGGCAAAGCGGCGGAGGCTGGCCTCCAGACCGCCGATGACGAT
>CALXGE010000140.1 GCA_944387775.1 uncultured Oscillospiraceae bacterium
GGGGTAATCTCCCAGCAGAACGGAGCCGATATTGGCGCCCCAGCTGTTTTCCAGGCCGGCCTGGGCAATGGCGGAGTTATAATTGATCTGGCGGTCGATGAGCTCGCTGACCAGGGACAGGTCCACTGTGTCGGCAAAGGCCAGAATGTCTGCCACATTGAGAAGGCTCTTGTCAGTGAGGCTGTCCTCGGAGGAATCGGTCACAGGCTTGTCCAGCAGGACCTGGCCGTCCTTCTCGATGTGGACGATGTTGCTGTGGCTGTTGGCAATGTGGATCATAGCGGTATGCTCTCCCGCCCAGCCGGTGAGGTAGATGTCCAGCAGCCGGGGGGTATCCGCACAGACGATCTCAATGGGCACCTCTTTGGCGTAGCGGGCAATGTCAGCGTGAGCCTCCTGGGGTACCCGGGAGATGACCTGCAGGATCTGATCGGCCTCGCCGGCCACCACGCCGGCGGCAATGGCGGCCTGAATACCCTTGAGACCGCCGGTGTTGGGGACGATGACGCTCTTGACGTTTTTGATAATGTTGCCGGATACTTCAGCCAGGATCTTTTCCGGGGCCTGGCCCAGGGCCTCCCGGAGCTTGGCGGCGCCGTAGGCGATGGCAATGGGTTCCGTGCAGCCGGTGGCGGGAATCAGCTCCTCCCGCAGGATGTTGATGTAAGCGGTGGTAATTTCCGGTGTCAGCATACAGGGTCCTCCTTCTCACACGATAAAACAGTAAAATAAAATCAGATCATTATTCTGTAGTCTCCGGCAGAGAGTCGTCATCCTGGACCCAGTCCTGGACCTTGACCACAACATACTCCGTAGGGCTGGTGCGGATAATGACCTGCTCCAACCCGGCATTGATGATCATCCTGCGGCACATGGCGCAGGAGGTGGCGTCGGACAGGATCTCCCCGGTGGCGGCGTCCTTGCCCGCCAGATACAGGGTGCCGCCTACCATGTCCCGCCGGGCGGCGGAGATGATGGCGTTGGCTTCGGCATGAACGCTGCGGCAGAGCTCATAGCGCTGGCCCCGGGGCACCTTCATAGCTTCCCGGGTGCAGTAGCCCAAATCGACACAGTTCTTCCGGCCCCGGGGGGCGCCGTTGTAACCGGTGGAGATGATCTCGTCGTTTTTGACGATGATCGCTCCGTAGCAGCGACGCAGGCAGGTGGCCCGCCCGATGACGGTCTCGGCAATATCCAGATAGTAATTTTCCTTGCTTATACGCTCCATAGGCGGCCTCCTTGCATGATTCTTCCATCAGTATGCACGAACTTTACAGAAAAAGCAAGAAGAAAGGCGCGCTTTGTCAAAAAATACCGCCCCCTGGTATACGGGGGCGGTATCAAAAGGCTGAAACAAGGGCGGTGGGGCGCCTTACCGGATATCTCCCCGCCGACGCAGCTCCTCCAGAATGTGGTCGTAGTAGGCCGCGTCGATGCGGTATTTCCGGAGGTATACCACATAGCCCACCAGAATGGCCAGAAGAGGCAGAGCCATCATGGCAAACTTCATGATGAGGAGCCCTTGGGCGGTGACGTCCTGGGCGGTCTCCGCCCGGTTGATGCCGGAGATGATCAGGGTAACCGTCACAACGCCGGTGGCGATGGCGGCACCGATCTTGTTGATGAAGGGCTGGACGGAGAACGTGATGGAATCATTGCGCCGGCCCAGCTTCCACTGGCCGTACTCAATGGTGTCCGCCAGGAACATCAGCATCAAGGTCTGGATAAAGGCCTGGCCTACAAACAGCAGTACCCCCGCCACAGCGATGGGGACCATGTTCATGGGGGCGAAGAAGAACACAGCGTAGCCGATGACCACCAGCACCGTGGCGGCGGAGTAGAGCTTCTTCCGGCTGAATTTGGCGGCGAACCGGGGAAATACCAGCAGGGCCGCCAGCTGGCTCACCCCCAGTACCCCGGCGAAGACGGAGTACATATTCTCGTCGCCGTAGGCGAACTTGAAGTAGTAGGTGCCAAAGCTGGTGGTGGTGCAGTAGCCGATCATGAAGAGGGCCATGCTCACGGCGGTCCAGAGGAGCTGGTCATTGGCAAAGAGGACCTTTCCCAGCTCCCGGAGGGAAGTACTGCTCTCCTCCTTAAAGTCCCGACGCTCCTTTACGCCCAGGAGGGTAAAGAGCTGGAAGCCGATCATCAGGACGCAGACGATGAAGGCGAAGGTAAACCACCCCTTCTTCCCGTCGCCGCCGAAGACGTCGGTGAGGGCGGAGGTGGCGGGCAGGACCCCCACCACCACGGCATACATGCCGATGTTGGCGCAGATCCGGGCAAAGGCACCGTAGCGCTCCCGCTGCTGCTGGTCCAGGCTCAATGCGGGAAGCAAGGTCCAGTAGGCGATGTCGTTGACGCCGTAGAAGATGTCCCAGAGGATGTAGGCCAGGGCGAAGATCACCACATAGCCGGCGCCGGTCACCGGGATATCGCCGAACAGGACCAGCAGGCACAGGGCGCTTACCAGAGCGCCGGTGAGGATCCACGGCTTGAACTTACCCCAGCGGGAGTGGGTGTTGTCGATGATGACGCCGGTGATGGGGTCGTTGAAGGCATCCAGAATTCGCAGGACGGTCAATACGCCGCCCACCAGGGCCAGCATGGCGTCGTCCAGCTGCCGCACCTCCGTGAGGAAGAAGAGAAGATACATGCTCTCCAGGGAATAGAACATATCCCGGCCGATGGTGCCGAGACCGAAGCAGTACTTGTTGCGCCTGTCCAGATTTGTCATAGGTCCCTCCAGATTGGGGCGGGCCGCCTTTTACTGGCGGCTCACGCCAAAATCACAGCCTCCCAGGGCTGCAAGGTGCCGTCAAAGGATTCCTTACCGTAGTTGTCCCGCAGGACGGTCCCCCGGCAGGCGGTAGTGGCATTCTTGTCGCTGAAATTGAGGACGATGGTGAGGGGATCGTTCCCCGGCAGCTCCCGCCGGTAGGCGAAAACCTGCTTGGTGGATTCCAGGGGGATGAAGGCTCCCCGGCGGAGGACCTTGGTGTCTCGCCGCAGGGCGATGAGGTCCTGATACCAGTGGTAGAGGGAGTTTAGGTCCCTCTCCTGGGCGGCCAGATTCACGTCCTTGCAGTTGTGGTTGATGCCAAGCCATGGCCGGCCGGTGGTGAAGCCTGCTCCGTCGCCGCTCTCCCACTGGAAGGGGGTCCGGGCGTTGTCCCGGCTGGTGGGGGAAATAATCCGCCAGCGGAGCCTCTGAGGTACGTGGAGCCGGGCCAGGACCCGGTCCACATTGAGGCTCTCCACGTCATTGAGCTGCCGGAGCCGGGTGAAGTCGAAGTTGGTCATGCCGATCTCCTGGCCTTGGTAGATAAAGGGGGTGCCCCGGAGGGTCAGCAGCAGGGTGGCCAGGAGCTTGCCGCTCTCCAGAGGGTGGGCCTTGCTGCCAAACCGGGAGACGGACCGGGGCTGGTCGTGGTTCTCAAGATACAGCGCGTTCCAGGGCAGGGATTTCTGCCACTTGGTGAGACAGGTAAAGAGTTTCTGGGGTTTGAACTTGGTTTTGAACCACTTGATGAATACCTGGTCGCACTCCATGTGCTCAAAGGAGAACACCATGTCCAGCTCGTGGCGGTCCAGACCGCAGAGGTCCTGGGCCT
>CALXGE010000141.1 GCA_944387775.1 uncultured Oscillospiraceae bacterium
AACATCTGCAAGCTGGAGAGCCGCCCCATCCCCGGCAAGGACTTCGAGTTCCGCTTCTACTTCGACGTGGAGGCCTCCGTGTGGAACAAGGATACCCAGACCGTCCTCAGTCAGCTGGAGAAGGAGGAGTTCTTCACCTTCCTGGGGGCCTACAGCGAGGTGTTCTGAGATGGAATACGGCCTGTTGGGGGAAAAGCTGGGCCACAGCTTCTCCCCGCAGATCCACCGCGCCTTGGCGGGCTATGAGTATGTCCTTCTCCCCACGCCCCCGGAGGAGGTGGAGCCTCTCCTCCGCCGCAGGGAGTTCCGGGGCCTCAATGTGACTATCCCCTATAAGCAGGTGGTGATTCCCCTCTGCGATGAGGTGGAGCCCCGAGCTGCCGCCATCGGCGCGGTGAACACCATCGTGAACCGAAATGGCCGCCTGATGGGCTACAACACGGACATCGACGGCCTTATCTACCTCGCCTGCAGGGCAGGCGTGGACATGGCGGGAAAAAAGGTGGTGATCCTGGGCAGCGGTGGTACCAGCCATACCGCCCAGGCCGCCGCCAAGGCCCTGGGGGCCGGGGAGATTGTGGTGATCTCCCGGAAGGGAGCGGACAACTATCAGAACCTCTCCCGCCACGCCGACGCGCAGGTCCTCATCAACACCACTCCTGTAGGAATGTACCCCCACTGCGGCCAGGCGGCGGTGGACCTTTCGAACTTTCCCCAGCTCACCGGAGTGCTGGACGTGGTATACAACCCGCTGCACACCGCCCTAATCCTGGCGGCAGAGGAGCGGGGCATCCCCTGCTCCGGGGGCCTTCCCATGTTAGTGGCCCAGGCCTGGCGGGCGGCAGAGCTATTTACGGGAGAGAGTATCCCGGAGAGCCGGGTGGAGGACGTTCTGGGAGCACTGACTGCCGCCCAGCAAAACGTGGTCCTCATCGGTATGCCCGGCTGCGGCAAGACCACCGTGGGCCAAGCCCTGGCCCAGCGGCTGGGAAAAGACTTTGTGGACGTGGATGAGGAGATCGTCCGGGAAGCGGGCCTGTCTATCCCGGAGATCTTCGCCCGGGAGGGCGAGGCGGGCTTCCGCTGCCGGGAGAGCCAGGCGGTCCGGGAAGTGGGCTGCCGCACCGGCTGTGTCATCAGCACCGGCGGCGGCGTGGTCACCCGACCGGAGAACCGGGACCCTCTCCGGCAAAATGGGAAGATCATCCACCTGCTGCGGGATCTGTCCCTCTTGCCCTCGGCGGGGCGTCCCATCTCTCAGCAGACTCCGGCGGAGGAACTCTGGCGGCAGCGGAAAGCCCTTTACGCCGCTTTCGCCGACGCGGTCATTGACAACAACGGGCCGCTGGACCACACGCTGGCCCAGATCGAAAGGGTGTTGAAATGAAGATGAAAATTTTGTTTCTCAACGGCCCCAACCTGAACATGCTGGGCATCCGGGAGCCGGATATCTATGGAAGGCAGACCTATGCCGACTTGGAGGCCTACATCCAGAACTTCTGCCGGGAGCTGGATATCTCCTGCGAAATCTTCCAGTCCAACCACGAGGGAGCCCTGGTGGATGCCATCCAGGCTGCCTGGGGAAAGATGGACGGCATCGTCATCAACCCCGCTGCCTATACCCACACCAGCGTGGCTATCCTGGACGCGCTGAAGGCGGTGGCTCTGCCGGCGGTGGAGGTCCACTTGTCCGATATATCCCAGCGGGAAGATTTCCGCCAGGTGTCCTATGCCGGTATGGCCTGCGTCAAGACCTATGCCGGCTACGGCTTTGCAGGCTACCGAAAAGCGGCGGAATACCTGCTCTCTTTGAAAAAAGAATGACCGTTTTTCCCGCTGCCGCATAGAATGGCCTGTAAAGGAGGCTGTTTCTATGGTATATTCTGACTATGGCCCGGATCGGGAGACCGGCGCCGTGTGTGATTACCGCATGTACGACCGGATCTGGCAGCGGGTCTCTCCGGACCTGAACCCCTATCCCCACATTCGGGACGGCGGCGAGGATGAGATCACTCCCCCGGAGGAGGGCGTGCAGCTCCCTGTTCCCCACCAGGAGGAGCAGAGCCTTGCCCCCATTTCTGAACAGCAGGAAGAATCTGCGGGAGCGGCTCCCGTGATGACGCAGTGCTGTATGGGTACCGCCGCCAGGGGCTCCATGGATACGCTGAAGGGCTTCCTGGAGGAGGAGTTGGCGGAGAGCCGCTGCTGCATGTCCCTGTCACGGCAGGTGTGCTCACGGAACGCTGCCCAGCTTCTGCGCCGTATGGCTATGGAAAAACGGGAGGCGGCACGTCGTCTGCAGGCAGCTTGCTACCTCATCAACGGCCGCTGCTGCCCTGTGGAGGCACCTTTGGAGCACACCCGATTTGGAAGCCTGCCGGAGGCCCTGCGCCACTGCTACCACCAGGACGCCTGCAACGGTTACGCCTATCAGCAGGCAGCGGAGAGTACATCAGATCCCTGTCTGGAAGCTCTCTTGGAGGAGCTCAGCCGCCAATCCTATCGCCGGGCAGATACGGTCATGCGCATGCTGGGCGAGGTCCTCTGCTAGTACTTAATCAACAGTAACAAAGGAGAAACGATACCATGCTGAACATAAGAGACGAGGCGCTGGCTCTGCTGCGCCAGTACAACAAGGAACCCTTCCACCTTCAGCACGCCTTTACAGTGGAAGGCGTTATGGCCTGGTACGCCAAGGAGCTGGGCTACGGCGATGAGGCGGATTTCTGGGCTTTGGTGGGTCTGCTCCACGATATCGACTTTGAGCAGTGGCCCGAGGAACACTGCAAGAAGGCACCGGAACTGCTGGCAGCAGCGGGAGCCGACGAGCGGCTGATCCATGCTGTGGTCAGCCATGCCTACGGCCTCTGCTCCGACGTGGCACCGGAGCATGAGATGGAGAAGGTCCTCTTTGCCGTCGACGAGCTTACCGGCCTGATCGGTGCCGCCGCCCTCATGCGGCCCAGCCGCAGCGTCATGGACATGGAGGTCAGCAGTCTCAAAAAGAAATTCAAGGACAAGAAATTTGCCGCCGGCTGCAGCCGGGATGTGATCCGCCAGGGAGCGGAAAACCTGGGCTGGGAGCTGGATACCCTTTTTGAGCGGACTATCCAGGCTATGCGCGCCTGCGAGGCGGACATCAATGCCGCCATGGAGGCACTGTAATTACTATTTTCCTGTATGACAAAGACAGCCGTTGGGGGGAGAACTTTCTCCGCCACGACGGCTGTCTTTGGCTTCTACTGGACTGCTGCATCCGGCGGTAGCTTGCGGAAAAATCGGATATATGCTATACTGAGTCAAGAAATCCATAGAGGAGGTCTATTTACCCATGAAACTTCATGCCGCATTACATGCTTGCACCACGATGAATGAAAACCAGGTGCAGCAGACAAGACAGCATGATA
>CALXGE010000142.1 GCA_944387775.1 uncultured Oscillospiraceae bacterium
CGCAGCTTGCGCCGACGAGGCGGATGCCGTCGGATGCTGTAGCCCAGCTGTGGCTGGATGAGCTGGAGGGACTGTAAGGAACAGGCTTCTCGCCAGCCGGGCGAGGGCATCTGGCTCCCGGGCCTCCCCGGCCCGGGCCCGGTTAACTTTTTGTTCGCACAAAAAGTCACCAAAAAAGCGCCAGCCCCCTTCGGGCTGGACCCCCGCTGTTGCCCAATCGGTCTGGATAAGATTTGCCGCTACGGTGCCACTGAATCACAGAATCCTCCGGGCATCTGATCTCCACCGGGTATCTCGTCCAACTTCGGCTGTCGCCCTGTTAAAGGGAGAGATTCATCTATTTTCTGTGATGGGCTGCCTGCGTCTATTGAAAACCGACTTACTCCCGACAACAAAAATCTGCCAAATCCCTCATCCCGAGGGCCGTCAGGCGAAGTCAGACGCCCACCGCACCGATTACGAGGAGGCCAGCGGCCTAAAGGAAATTCAGTGGCAACTGGTTTTTCCCTTGCAGACGTCCGATTAGGCAAACAAAGGGGGTCTGGGGTCTCCCCAGCGCGCTTTTGCCTACTTTTCCCGCGCAGGAAAAGTAGGCCCGCGGAGCGCCCCAGCCAGGAAGGCTGATAAAAGTCCTTTCGGCGGCACCGCCCTCCGAAAAACAAATAAAAAGACCGCCGTGGACTTTCTCTCCGCGGCGGTCTTTTTATATTCCATCATTCCTCCGGTAGGAACAACCAGCAGATAGGCTTTTCCGCCAGCTGCCAGCCCAACTTGGCCTGGAGGGCCAGGCTGGCCTCGTTCCCCTCGAAGATCTGGCAGTAAGGCCGCTCCCCCGCTGCCACCACCCGATTGAGGATGAAGGTCTCCAGCCGCTGGCCGTAGCCCTTGCGGCGGTACTGGGGAAATACATTGAGAAGCCCTACGCTGCCCTCCCGGTGGCGGCCCACATAGCCCACAAATTCCTCCCCGGCAAAGCCGGCAAAGAGCATCCCCCGGTCCCGGAGCTTTGCAAGGCCCGCCCGGTCATCCAGGTCGTAGGTGGCGTCAATGATATCCAGCTCCTCCTCGTTGGGAGCGTGGAAGGTGAGCACGTCGTCCAGGGGCAGAGGCCCGCCGGTGTATACCGCCTGGTAACAGTTGCCCCCGCTTACCAAGCCGTATTTCCTGGCCGGAATATCCGCCAGGTCCGCCTGGCAGGCAACCAAAGTGGTGCAAGCGGGCAGCGCTTCCAGCACCTCTTCCGCAGCCTCCCGGGAAGTCGCAGAGAGCATATACACACCGGAGGCCTCCCGCAGCAGAGCACTTTCCTCCCCGCCGGCCAGGATCTCACCAGTACCCCGGCGGAGAGCCGCCAGAAGCGGCGCATTCTGGAGGATATCCCCCTCCAGATAGGTTATGATTTTAGAGTGATCCATCAGGCTCCCCCTCTCAGTTTCCGTAAAAATGCTGTGAACTCCTCATTGAGGGGACAGCTGAGTTCCACCATTTCCCCGGTGCGGGGGTGGCGGAAGGTAAGGCCCACGGCGTGGAGGCACTGGCCCGTCATACCGGGCGCCGGCTTTTTGGCTCCGTACACCGTGTCACCATAGAGAGGGTGATCAATGTAGGCCATATGGACCCGGATCTGATGGGTGCGGCCTGTCTCCAGCCGGCAGCGGACATAGGTATAGCCGGGAAACCGCTCCAGCACCTGCCAGTGAGTAACGGCGTTCCTGCCCCCCTGGCGGACCACTGCCATCTTTTTACGGTCGCTGGGGCAGCGGCCGATGGGGGCATCCACAGTACCGCTGTCCTCCCGGAGGTTCCCCACCACCACCGCCTCGTAGGTGCGGCACAGGCTGTGGTCCTGGAGCTGGGCGGAGAGGGCCTGGTGGGCAAAGTCATTTTTGGCGGCGATGATGAGACCGCTGGTGTCCCGGTCAATGCGGTGGACGATACCGGGCCGCAGCTCTCCCCCAATACCGCTGAGGCTGTCGCCGCAGTGGTGGAGCAGGGCGTTGACCAAGGTGCCGCCGCTGTGGCCCGGAGCCGGGTGGACCACCATACCCACCGGCTTGTTCACCACAATCACATCGTCATCCTCATAGACCACATCCAGAGGAATATCCTCCGGCAGGGCCTGGGCCTCCTCCGGTTCCGGCAGACGCACCGAAACCGTCTCCCCGCCGGCAAGCTTCAGGCTTTTGGCGGGGATCTTCCCGTCCACCGCCACCTGGCCCTCGGCAATGAGACGCTGGGCCGCTGACCGGGTCAGCTCCGGCAGGGTCTCCGCCAGAAAGGCGTCCAGCCGCTGTCCCGCCGCCTCAGGCGTTGCCGTCAGGATGGTCGCTTCCACTGGTATCCTCCTTCTTCCTCGCCATTACCTTCTCGTGGAGCAGCAGATAGTAGGCCGCAAAGCCGATGGTGCCGCAGACAATCAGCATATCCGCCACATTGAACACCGGGAAGGAGGGCAGAAACTCAAAGTGGAACATATCCACCACATAGCCCAGCCGCACCCGGTCCACAAGGTTCCCCAGTCCGCCCCCCAGAATCAGGGTCAGGGTCCACATGGCTGCCGGATGGGGGAACATCTTCTTCACCATGGCGGCGGCGATCACCGCCATCAAAACAGCTGTCACCACCGTCAGGAGCCAGGTGTGCTCCGTCAAAATGGAAAAGCCGCCGCCGGTATTCTGCACATAGCACAGCTCCACCAGGCCGGGGATCAATGGTTTGGTCTCAAAAAGGGCCAGGTTGGCCACGGTCCAGAATTTTACCACCTGATCCACCGCGATACACAGGAGGATCGTCACGATATATCCCATATTGGTTACTCCTTTTGCTTGCAAGTATGGGTATCATACCACATCCCCAGCGGGTTGACAATGGCCACGCAAAAAGGGAGAGGACTTATGTCCTCTCCCCTCAGGCTGTCGAAAAACCCGGCTTATGCGTCAAGCATACGCCGGGTTTGGGTCATGTAGCGGCCAAAGAAGGAGTAT
>CALXGE010000143.1 GCA_944387775.1 uncultured Oscillospiraceae bacterium
CGGAAAGAATAATGACGGCTGCTGCGTCTCCTTTGAGTCCTTTGCCTACCACAAGCTGGGCTACAGCGACGCCTATGAGCTGGGCCCCGGGGAGATCGTGGAGATCACCGCCGACGGCTTTAAGACCCTGGCTCCTGCGGGGAAGGATATGCGGATCTGCGCCTTCCTCTGGACCTACTACGGCTACCCCAACTCCAACTACGAGGGGGTCAACGTGGAGGTCATGCGCTACCGCAACGGAGAAATTATGGCCCGGGATGAGGTCTCCCGGGGGATGCTGCCCAAGGTGGACTACGTGGCGGGTGTGCCGGACAGCGGCCTGCCCCACGCCATCGGCTTTGCCAACCGCAGCGGCAAGCCTTTTGCCCGGCCCTTCGTCAAGTACACTCCCACCTGGCCCCGGTCCTTTATGCCGGAGAATCAGGCCGTCCGCAACCAGGTGGCCAAGATGAAGCAGATCCCTGTCCCTGAGCTCATTGAGGGGAAAAAGCTCCTCTTTGTGGACGACTCCATTGTCCGGGGCACCCAGCTGCAGGAGACGGTGGAATTCCTCTATGAGTCCGGGGCGGAGGAAGTCCATATGCGTTCCGCCTGCCCCCCCATCATGTACAGCTGCAAGTACCTCAACTTCTCCCGGGGCAACTCGGATATGGACCTGCTGGCCCGCCGGGTGGTTCAGGAGCTGGAGGGAGATGAGGGCCAGAACCATCTGGAGGAGTACGCCGACGGCACCACAGAGCGGGGCGGCTGCCTGCTGCGGGCCATCTGCCAGAAATTCGGCTTTACTTCTCTGGGATATCAGTCTATCGACGGCCTTCTGGAGGCCATTGGCATTGACCGCAGTAAAATCTGTACCTATTGCTGGACAGGAAAGGAATAAGCCATGACGATGAACACTTCTTCCCACTCCGAGGCCTACGCTGCCGCCGGTGTGGATATCACCGCCGGCTACCAGGCGGTAGAGCTGATGAAAGCCCATATTGCCCGGACCATGACCGCCGGGGTGGCCTCCGATATCGGAGGCTTCGGCGGCCTCTTTGAGCTGGATACCACCGGCATGGAGCGGCCGGTGCTGGTCAGCGGCACCGACGGCGTGGGCACCAAGCTGCGCATTGCTCAGCTCATGGACAAGCACGATACCATCGGTATCGACTGCGTGGCCATGTGCGTCAACGACGTGATCTGCTGCGGGGCGAAGCCCCTCTTCTTCCTGGACTACATCGCCTGCGGCAAGAACTTCCCGGAGAAGATCGCCTCCATTGTGGCCGGTGTAGCCGAGGGCTGCGTCCAGGCGGGCTGCGCCCTGGTGGGCGGTGAGACCGCCGAGCACCCGGGTATGATGGCCGAGGACGACTATGATCTCGCGGGCTTCTCCGTCGGCGTGGTGGACAAGAAGAAGATCATCGACCGCAGCCGCATGGCGGCGGGAGATGTGGTGATCGCTCTGCCCTCCTCCGGCGTCCATTCCAACGGCTTCTCCCTGGTCCGCCGGGTGTTCAATGTGGAGCACGCGGATCTGAAGAGCCCTGTGGAAGCTCTGGGCGGCAAAAGCCTGGGTGAGACTCTCCTCACCCCCACCCGGATCTACGTAAAGCCTCTTCTGGCCCTTATGGAGGAGGTGGATGTCCGGGGTGTGTCCCACATCACCGGCGGCGGCTTCTATGAGAATATTCCCCGCAGCATCCCCGACGGGCTCTGCGCCAGAATTGAGCGCTCCGCTGTCCGGGTGCTGCCCATCTTCGATCTTCTTGCCAAGACCGGCAATATCCCCGAGCGGGATATGTTCAACACCTTCAACATGGGCGTTGGCATGAGCATCGTGGTGCCCCGGGACCAGGCGGACCGGGCCATTGCCATCCTGAAGGAGCAGGGCGAGGACGCCTATCTTCTGGGTGAGATCGTTGCCGGTGAGGAGAAGGTGGTCCTATGCTGACCGCCCGGATCGCCGTGCTGGTCTCCGGCGGCGGCACCAACCTCCAGGCCCTTATGGACGCCCGGGACCGGGGGGAGCTGCCCCACGGCTCTCTGGCCCTGGTCATTGCCGACAAACCGGGCATCCGGGCCATCGACCGGGCCCGGGAGGGGGACGTGGCCTGCGCCGTCATCCCTCGGAAAGAGCCGGGCTTTGAGGAGAAGGTCCTCACGGCCCTTCGCAATTATCAGATCGACATGGTGGTGCTGGCGGGATTCCTGGGGATCCTCTCCAAGAATTTCATCGAGGCGTTCCGCGGCCCCATCATCAATATCCACCCCTCCCTGATCCCCTCGTTCTGCGGGAAGGGGTTCTACGGCCTTCGTGTCCACCAGGCCGCCCTGGACTACGGCGTCAAAGTCACCGGCGCCACCGTCCACTATGTCAACGAGGTGCCCGACGGAGGAAAGATCATCCTCCAGCGGGCGGTGGAGATCCTCCCCGGCGATACGGCGGAGGTGCTGCAGCGCCGGGTGATGGAGCAGGCCGAGTGGAAGCTCCTGCCGGCGGCGGCGGAGCTGGTAGCGGCGGAGTTGGTCCGCGCCGCTGAGGAATGACGAATACGAGGAGGAAGTTGTCCCATGGATACCTACGCACTGCATGATCTGGGAACCCTGCTTGCTGGTAACCCCTACCCCGGCCGGGGCATCGTGGTGGGCAAGAGCGCTGACGGCCGTCATGCCGCCGTGGCCTACTTCATCATGGGCCGCAGCGAAAACAGCCGCAACCGGGTCTTTGCCGCCACCGAGGACGGCATCCGTACCCAGGCCTTCGACCCCGCCAAGCTCAAGGACCCTAGCCTTATCATCTATCACCCCGTCCGTCGGCTTGAAAACCGCCTGATCGTCACCAACGGCGACCAGACGGATACCGTCCGGGACGGCCTTCTGGCCGGGGAGAGCTTCTCCCAGGCCCT
>CALXGE010000144.1 GCA_944387775.1 uncultured Oscillospiraceae bacterium
GGCTCGCTGACGCCGATGGCGTAGGCCAGCTCGATGTGGCAGCGCCGGGCAAGGCCGGAGGCCACGATGTTCTTGGCAATGTACCGGGCCATGTAGGCGGCGGAGCGGTCCACCTTGGTGGGATCCTTGCCGCTGAAGCAGCCGCCGCCGTGGCTGGCAGAGCCGCCGTAGGTGTCCACGATGATCTTCCGACCGGTGAGGCCGCTGTCGCCCACAGGGCCGCCGATGACGAAGCGGCCGGTGGGGTTGATATAGAACTTGGTGGTGCTGTCGATGTACTTCTCCGGGATCACCGGCTTGACCACGGTGTCGATCACCGCCTCACGAAGCTTCTCGATGGCGATGTCAGGGCTGTGCTGGGTGGACACCACGATAGCAGGGCAGCGCAGGACGTTGCCCTCGGCATCATACTCCACGGTGACCTGGCTCTTGCCGTCAGGCCGCAGCCAGCTCAGCTCCCCGCTCTTGCGGACGGCTGTCAGGCGGCGGCACAGGGCGTGGGCCATGGCGATGGGGGCGGGCATCAGCTCAGGGGTCTCGTCGCAGGCGTAGCCGAACATCATGCCCTGGTCACCGGCGCCGATGTCCTCATCGCTGTCGCCGTCCACGCCCATGGCGATGTCCTTGCTCTGCTCGTCGATGGTGGTCATGACGGCGCAGCTCTTGGCGTCAAAGCCGTAAGCGGGGTCGTTGTAGCCGATCTTGTCCACCGTGCGGCGGACGATGCCGGGGATATCCACATAGCAGCTGGTGGAGATCTCGCCCATGACCATGACAAGGCCGGTGGTGGTCACTGTCTCACAGGCTACGCGGCCATAGGGGTCCTGGGCCAGGATGGCGTCCAGTACCGCGTCGGAGATCTGGTCGCAGACCTTGTCGGGATGTCCTTCGGTAACAGATTCAGAAGTAAAAATACGATGTGGCATTGGTTCTCCTTTCTTTTTTCACAGGCAAAACGAGAAAAACACGCGCCGTCTTACCGACGGCGCGTGCTGAAAACGGTTGGTTTTCCTCATCTTGCGTTTCCGCCGGAATTGGCACCTTGCCCCCGCTGGGGCAGGTTGCCGTGGCTTCATCGGGCCGTTCCCTCCGCCACTCTTGATAAGGGATGAAATTGTACAGATCAAAAGATCCTGAATTATTATAGGCACCATTTTGCCTGTTGTCAACAGGAATTTCGAAAATTTTTACGTTTTTTCGTCCCCATTTTTGTAAAACGGCAGAAAGCCCACCACGGAAGCCCGGTTGCCAAGGGAGCGGCGGTGTGGTAGAATGAAATTTACTTTGGCCGGAGGAGCCGGGAAGGGGGCGGGACCGATGCTCAAGCGGGTCTATATCGAGATCACCAACGTCTGCAACCTCGCCTGCTCCTTCTGCCCCGGCACCCGGCGCAAGAGCGCCTTTATGACAGCAGAGGACTTTTCCCGGGTCCTCCGCCGCCTTCAGGGGATCACGGAGCACATCTACCTCCACGTCATGGGGGAGCCTCTCCTCCACCCGGAGCTTCCCACCATCCTGGCTCTGGCGGGAGAGGCGGGCTATCACGTGTACATCACCACCAACGGCACCCTCCTGGGGGAGAAGGGGGCGCTGCTCCTCTCCGCTCCGGCGGTGCGGAAGGTCAGTGTCTCCCTCCACAGCATGGAGGGAAACGGCGTGGCGGCCCTGACCGGCTATCTGGAGACCGTGTGGGCGTTTGCAGAGCAGGCATCGGCCGCAGGACGCATCTGTGCCCTCCGGCTGTGGAATCTTGGAGGCGCGGAGGAGCGCAACGGGGAAATTCTCTCCTTTCTGGAGGGGAAGCTGGGTACCCACCCGCTGGACCTGCCACAGCCCCGCCGGGGCAGCTGGCGGCTGGGGGAGAGTCTGTATCTGGAGCAGGCGGAGAAGTTCGACTGGCCAGATCTGGGGGCAGCGGAGCGGGAGACCCGCTTCTGTCTGGCCCTCCGGGACCAGGCGGCGGTGCTGGTGGACGGCACGGTGGTGCCCTGCTGTCTGGACCACGAGGGGGACATCCCCCTGGGCAATCTCTTTGACGCCCCCATGGAGGAGATCCTCTCCTCCCCCCGGGCCCGGGCCCTGTACGAGGGCTTCTCCCGGGGGAAGCCCCCGGAGGCACTGTGCCGCCGGTGCGGCTTTGCGGAGCGGTTCGGATAGGAGGGCGCTATGGAACGGGAAAAGATCGATATTCTCCGGGCCACGGGAGAACCCCTTCTGGCCTGGTACGCCGAAAACCGCCGGGACCTGCCCTGGCGGCACACCCGGGACCCCTACCGGATCTGGGTGTCGGAGATCATGCTCCAGCAGACCCGGGTGGCGGCGGTGATCCCCTACTATGAGCGGTGGATGGCGGCCCTGCCGGATGTGGCGGCCCTGGCGGCGGTGGGGGAGGAGGCCCTCCTCAAGCTGTGGGAGGGCCTGGGCTACTACAGCCGGGCCCGGAACCTCCAGAAGGCCGCCAAGCTGATCGTAAGCGATTTGGGCGGCGTCTTCCCCGCCACCCGGGAGGGCCTGCTGGCCCTGCCGGGGGTGGGGGAGTACACCGCGGGGGCGGTGGCCTCCATCGCCTTCGGCCAGCCGGTGCCGGCGGTGGACGGCAACGTGCTGCGGGTGGCGGCCCGGGTGGCGGACGTCCGGGAGAACGTGCTGGATCCCAAGGTCCGGCGGGACATCGCCGCCGCCATGGAGGCGGTGGTGCCGGCAGCGGACCCCGGGGGCTACAACCAGGCCCTCATGGACCTGGGGGCCACGGTATGTCTGCCAGGCGGGGCGCCCCTGTGCGGGGAGTGCCCCCTGCGGGACCTGTGCCGGGCCAGGGCCCTGGGGCTGCAG
>CALXGE010000145.1 GCA_944387775.1 uncultured Oscillospiraceae bacterium
GGAGCTGGTAGACGGACTCGAACCCCCGACCTGCTGATTACAAATCAGCTGCTCTACCAACTGAGCTATACCAGCATTATCAGCAGCGAATTGTATTCTAGCAGAAGGTTTTCTATTTGTCAACTGTTATTTTATGTTTTGGGAGGAATTTTTTTGCGGTACATTCGAAAGAGACGCACCGACCTCCAGCGGGCTGTTCCTGCTGAGGAGTGCACGTGCTGCGGCAGGGAACTTTACCCCGGCAATCCCTGCTGGCATTTCTGGGGACGAACCCTCTGTGAGGACTGCGTGGTCCCCTGGCTTTTACAGGAGCTGGCCCCCTACCGGGGCCGGGCAGGGGAGGTGGAGCCATGACTCTTTTACATATGGCGGCCAGCTACCGGCAAAGCGGGGATCTGATCCGCCTGCGGATCATCGCCCTGCGGGACGAGGCCAAAACCGCTGACGGTGACGAGCGGGCCAGGCTGGAACAGCGGATCCGGGATCTCACCGCCCTCTATCGGGACACCCGGGAGATCGCCCAGGTCCTGGAGCGATACTACGACAGGAGGTATCACAAAAATGAGCGCTATACGCTCTGATTCGGATCGGGACCCCAGCCGGGGCAAGGAGTTTCTGGCGGATCTGGCCGCCTGGAACCGGGAAAACGGCGAGGACAACAGTGAGCAGCTCCAGCGGCTGCGGCGGAACCTCCGCCGGGCCAGGAAGGCGGAGCTCACTCCCCGGCAGGCCCAGATGCTCCACCTCTACTACGACCAGGGCCTCACCATGACCCAGGTGGCCCGGGAGCTGGGGATCAACAAATCCTCCGTGTCCCGGACCATTGCCCGGGGCCGGGAACGGCTCAGGCGGTGCTTGCAATACAGCTTTTAATCTGCTACACTTTTTTCGCGGGGCGGAAAGCCCCCGGGAAAAGGAGATATGCGCAAATGCTGAAGGCAACTATGAAGGCCGGCTGGGTCCGGCTGGCCCTGGCGGTGCTGGGGAGCCTCATTTACGCCCTGGGTATCAATCTTTTTGTCACACCACTGGGTCTCTACACCGGCGGGCTCATGGGCTTCTGCCAGCTGCTGCGCACGGTGATCCTCTCCGCCCTCCACATCTCCAGCCTGCCTCTGGATCTGGCAGGCATTATCTTCTATGCTATCAACGTTCCTCTCCTGGCCGTCGCCTGGAAATCCATGGGGCCCATTTTCTTCCGCAACACCGTCATCTGCGCCACCACCTACACCCTCTTCGTGAGTCTGGTGCCGGTGCCGGCCCAGCCCCTGGTAGACGACATCCTCACCAGCTGCCTGCTGGGAGGCGTCATTTCCGGCGTGGGCACAGGGCTGGTGCTCACCTGCGGCTGCTCCGGCGGCGGACTGGACGCCCTGGGCCTCCACCTGTCCCGGAAGGGCGCCAAGTTCACCATCGGGCAGTTCAACCTGGTGTTCAATGCCGTACTCTTTCTGCTGTGCGGCCTCCTCTTCGATGTATCCACCATGATCTACTCCATCCTCAATACCATCTTCCAGGCCGTGGCCATCGACCGCGCCCACCAGCAGAGCGTCAACGTCCAGATGCTCATCTTCACCAAGGCGGAGAGCGCGGAGCTCAACCACTTCATTCTGGACAACCTCCACCGGGGCATCACCCGCTGGGAAGGGAAGGGGGTCTACACCGGCGAGGACACCCACATCCTCTGCGTATGCCTCAACAAGTATCAGGTAGAGGATCTGCAGCAGGAGCTTCTCAAGGTGGACCCCAAGGCTTTCTTCATCATTCAGGAGGGAATCCACGTCAGCAACAACTTTGAGCGGCGGCTGAACTAAGACATTGATTCTTCTTCAGGTTTTTCTCCCGGCAAAGTGTTATTGACTTTACTTCTCCCGGCCAATACAATGGTAAGAGAAACACTACCGTCAACCACTTGTCCAGAGGAAGGAGGAAGCTATCGTGGAAATCTTTGCGTTGCCCTCGCTCCTGATGTGGCTCAACGGCCTCTCAGCCGTGGTCCAGCTGGTTTTGATGATCCTCGGCATCGCCTGCTGCATCAAATACCTGCGAAGCCGGTAATGCTTCTCCTGGGCAGGGCAGCCGCCAACCAAGGCTGCCGTCCTTGTTTTCCCACGGCCAGATTCCCTTTTTCTTGTCTTTTCCCGGGAAATGTGGTACATTAGGATCAGGAAAGCCGTGGAAAAAGGGAGTGAGCACATGAAGCGCTTTCGGATGGACGGCACAGACGTGTTCTACCTGGTCTGTATCATTATGATCGTCATCGGCTGCGTCTGCGCCGGTGAGTATACCGTTCTGGGGCAGCTGGCACTTTTTGCAGCCATCTCCCTGGCGGTGCAGGTGATCTGCCGCCTGGTGCACAGGCACCGCAAGCGTGGGCAGACAGACCAGCAGGACTGACCCGCAATACAAGTCAAAACAAAAAAGGTCCCCCGCCCGGTATGGGCGGGGGACCTTTTGGTCCGCAGGAACGGGCTCAGCAGGCGCCCAGGAGGGCATCCACCATGTCGGTACGCTCCCAGGGCAGGTCCAGGTCGCTGCGGCCGAAGTGGCCGTAGGCGGCAGTCTGCTCGTAGATGGGGCGGCGGAGGTCCAGGTGGGTGATGATCTTGCCGGGCCGCAGGTCAAAGACCCGGGTGACGATCTGGCTGAGCTTCTCGTCGCTGATCTTGCCGGTACCCTGGGTGTCCACCAGCACGCTCACCGGCTCGCTGACGCCGATGGCGTAGGCCAGCTCGATGTGGCAGCGCCGGGCAAGGCCGGAGGCCACGATGTTCTTGGC
>CALXGE010000146.1 GCA_944387775.1 uncultured Oscillospiraceae bacterium
GGCGGTACCAGGCGCTTTTGCGCCAGTCCTTGCACACATTGATCCCCAGGCGGATCACCCAGGCCCGCTCCTGCCCTTGATCAGGAAACGTCCGCTGGTCCTCCAGCAACTTCAGAAGCACCGTTTGACACACGTCCTGGGCGTCGTCCAGATCTCCCAGCCAGGTGTAGCCCAGACGTACCAGCAGATCACCGTAGCGCTCCACAAGTTCCCGGGCCCGTTCCTCCTCCAAGGGCCATCACCTCCTTCTGCCTATATAACGACGCTGAAAGGCCAAATCTGTCACCACAAATAAAAACAGGTGAAAAATGAGAGCCGCCCCCTGTGGGGCGGCTCTTTCCTCGTTCAGGTTTATCCATCCGGGATGGGTTTCATCCCTTCCCACCGGCAAAGCGAGGCTTTGCCGGACAAAGTTCTTTTGGTCCTTTTCTTTCAAGAAAAGGATATCTCCCTCGCATGATTTATATAGTCGCAGCCACCGTCAAGCGCTCCCCGTCCCAGCCGCAGGCGTAGCCGCCGCCGTTAGGGGCCTGCCAGTCGTAGAACCGGTGGGAGGGCTCCAGGGCCTCCAGGAGACACATGATGGTACCGCCGTGGACCACAAACGCCACTCGCTCGTCCTCCCCGCACGCCGCCATGACCTTCTGAAAGGCCCGGACCGTCCGCGCCTGTTGCTCCGCTTTGCTCTCCCCGCCGGGAGGGGCCGCCTCACCGGCCCCATCCAGCCAGGCGCGGTATTGAGGATCGTCCTTCAGCTCCTCGTAGGTGTGGTTCTCAAAGGCCCCGAAGTCCGTCTCCCGGAGGTCGTCCACAATTTCTACGTCCTTCCCAGGATAGAGGATCTCCGCCGTCTCCCGGCACCGGAGCAGAGGCGAGGCAATGATTCGGTCCGCCTCCGGTCCGGTTTTGTTACGAAGCTCCGCCCGGCCCTGGGAGCAGAGGGGCTGGTCCGTGGAGCCGATGTACCGCCGCTCCACATTCCCCTGGGTCTTCCCGTGGCGAAGGAGATACACCGTCATTTCAGGCGCACCCCCAGTCCGCAGGTCACTCGATAGACTGCCGAGGCCCGCTCCGCCAGGCGGCAGCAGGTGCGGCCCACCCGCTCCCGCCAGGACCGGTCCTCCCTGCCCACGGGCACCACACCGCAGCCCACCTCATCGCAGATAACGATACCATCGGGGTGTTCTGTGAGCCACTGCTCCAGCAAATCGTCCGCCTCCGGCTGATCCCGGAGAGCCCGGTGAAGATTGTAAATGCAGGCTTCCTTGCCAATAACGCCGTCGCTCCAGGCATCTACCCCCAGCTCCCGGCGGGCAAAGGCCAGCTTTCCCTGGGCCATGCCCCCTACGATCAGAACCACAGCGTCACCACCTTTTCCGTCAGAATCACAGCGGCCAATATCACCAGCTCGCAGACCGTCAGAAACCATCCCGCCAGATCTCCGGTAAAGCCGCCGAATACTTTCAGGGCCATCCGCTTATAGATGAAGAAGAATACCCCTGCCGCCACCAGAGCCACCAGGCCCGGCACCGGCGCGCCCATCAGCAGCACCACCGCCAGGTAGACGGCTACATACAGGGCCGTTACCCACCAGGGGAACCGGCTGCCGGACTTGAGGGTAGCCCCCATACCGGCCCGGGCGGAGGGTAGCTGTTCAATGGCCAAGGCGCTGAGGGTCCGGCTGAGGAGAAAGCCCGCCGCCACGGTGATGGTAAGGTTGCCTCCCTTCTCCGTCATAAAGCCGAAATAAGCCAGGAACCACACGGCGCACCAGATCACCGCAAAGGCGCCGGCAGAGGAGTCTTTGAGGATCTCCAGCTTTTTCTCCCGGCTGGCGTGGGAGGCCAGGGCGTCCACCGTGTCGCAGTAGCCGTCCAGGTGGATACCGCCGGTGACCACCACCGGTACTGCTGTCAGAAGGGCGGAGCGGAG
Organism: uncultured Oscillospiraceae bacterium; assembly: GCA_944387775.1. Taxonomy (GTDB): domain Bacteria; phylum Bacillota; class Clostridia; order Oscillospirales; family Oscillospiraceae; genus Pelethomonas. The sequence continues at coordinate 1,933 of CALXGE010000146.1, forward strand.
GACCATACCGAGTCCCAGCTGGTAACCGATCACATCCACCAGCCAGAAGATCAGCCCCACCGCCGCCCCCACCAGGGGGAAGAATGCCAGGGTGTGGCGCATATTTTTTTCATTCCACTCCACCTGAGGCATAGGGATCCTTGAGTAGGTGGAAAAGGCAATGACACAGGAGGAAAACAGCTGTTTCATGGGGTATAGGCTCCTTTTCTCGGGTACTGCGCCGATGGAGGCGTATTTTGTCTCAGTATAGCACGTTTCCCCCGTTTGGCAAGAGGAGGGCCTCAGCGTTAAATTTTTGCCTATTCGTGTTAAAAATTCCAGAATTCTGTCGACAAAAAATTTTTCTCCCTGTATACTGCAGGTAGTGTGTCCCTGATCAATCAACAAGGAGGATCGCATCGTATGGAATATACCATTGAGGGAGGAACCCTCCCTGTCGTCATCTGTCAGCTCAGCAGCGGCGAGGCCATGATCACTGAGCGGGGCAGCATGAGCTGGATGAGCCCCAACATGCAGATGGAGACCACCACCGGCGGCGGCCTGGGCAAGGCACTGGGCCGGATGTTTGCCGGCGAGGCTCTGTTCCAGAACCGCTACACCGCCCAGGGCGGCCCCGGCATGATTGCCTTTGCCTCCAGCTTCCCCGGCAGTATCCGCCCCTTCTCCATCGCCCCGGGCCGGGAAATCATTCTCCAGAAGAGCGGCTTCCTGGC
>CALXGE010000147.1 GCA_944387775.1 uncultured Oscillospiraceae bacterium
CGGGCTCGAACCGGTACGGTATCGCTACCGAGGGATTTTAAGTCCCTTGTGTCTACCAATTCCACCACACCGGCGAATATCGGCAATTGATAGAATACCACATGTGCCGTCACATGTCAAGGGGTTTCTCTTCAGAAGATAAATTTTTAAAGATTCTATTGGAGGAACGTTTCAGCGTCCTGTCGCATATGCTGACCTGTACACCCTTTTGCCGACCAGGGTAAAAGAGGCCGGCTGGGGTCAAGTGAGGAGGAATGTAACAATGGATATGACATACCCCCATGGGGACGTAGATGATATGATCTACCAGGAGGAGTGGTTTGCCAGTGCCCGGTAAGCCGGTGAAAAACGCGGAGCCGGAATATGGCGGCACTGCTTGGAAATAGGACGGCCCGGAGGGACGGGGATGACCCTGGACTTCCGGGTCGGTCTTTATGCGGAAAAAGAAGTAGGCTACTCCGCCTGACATATAATACCGCCGCCGGCCACGGCGTCCCCAATATAGACCACCAAAGACTGGCCCTGCGTTACTGCCCGCTGGGGAGCATCAAATACCACCCGGACACGATTCTCCCCCTCGGGATACAGCATTGCTGCCGCCTCTCCCTGGCTGTATCTGGTCTTGGCGGTGACGGGAAGGGGGAAACTCTGCATGGGCAGCGATACCCAGCGGAAGTCCTCTGCCCATACAGCTTGGGTATAGAGATCCGCCTCATCCCCCAGAATGACGGTATTGGCGGTGAGATCCTTGCGCACGACGTACAGCGGCCTGCCGCCGCTGACCCCCAGGCCCCGGCGCTGGCCGGTGGTGTAGCGCTCCAGTCCTGAATGGCGACCCAGTATCCGGCCACTGGTATCCAGAAAATCACCGGGCTGAGAGACAAGACCTTGGCTTTCCAGGAAAGCGCCGTAATCTCCTTCGGGAATAAAGCAGATATCCTGACTGTCCCGCTTCCTGGCATTGACGAGGCCCTGTGCTTCTGCCAGATTACGGACAGCCTCCTTTGTATGGTCTCCGATGGGCAGCAGCAGCCGACGGAGCACCTCCTGGGACAGGGGATAGAGAAAATAGCTCTGGTCCTTCCTCCGGTCCGCACCCCGGAGCAGCCGAGCCCGACCGGTGGCGGAATCCTGGTCCACCTGTGCGTAGTGACCGGTAGCAATATAGGAAATTCCCCTGGCGTCTGCTTCCTGGCAGAGGGCGGCGAACTTGACGTGCTCGTTGCACTTCACGCAGGGATTAGGGGTGAGTCCGGCCCGATAGGCGTCGGCAAAATAATCCATCACCTGGCGGCGGAAGAGTTCACTGTAGTCGGCGCAGAGGAGCTGGATTCCCAGCTTGTCTGCCACCGCCTGGGCGTCGGCCAGACTTTGGGCCCAGCCGGGGTCCTCCGGCCCCAGGTGGAGGCGCAGAAGGCAGCCGGTGACCGCATAGCCCTGCTCCAGAAGCAGCGCTGCTGCGGCAGCACTGTCCACGCCGCCGCTCATACCTACCAGAACCTTCTTTTGTGCCATAGGGATCTCCTCGCTGTATACTAATCCAAAAATTTTTGAGTAAATGCCTGCTTGGGCAATGCGTCACACAGTTCCAGCAAAACAGGGTTAAAGCCGCCGGAATAGTCCACGATAAAGGAATTAAGCTCCTGAACGGCGGCCTTCTGGTTTGGCAGGGACACTGTGACAGTGGTGCCCTCTCCGGGGCGGGAGGTCAGCAGCAGGCTGCCTCCATGCTCCTGGGCAATCCGCCGGCAGATGGGCAGACCTAGTCCCAGACCATGGGGCGGCGGATCAATGCGCTCCGTGTGGAGATACCGGTCAAACACTGTCTCCAACAGCTCCGGGGCAATGCCGCAGCCGGTATCCGACAGTCGCAGCTCTACCCGCTGGGCCTCAATCCGCACTTCTAGGGTTACGCGCCCCCCTTTTGGGGTAAACTTAAAAGCGTTGGAAAGGAGGTTCAGCAGCAGCCGCTCCAGCCGGTCCCGGTCTATAGCGATAATATGGGAACTCTTGGCACAGCGGAAGTCCAGCTCCAGGCCCAGCAGTTCCGCCGGCATCTGAACCCGGCGAATCACGTCCCGACAAAAGCCTACGATGTCGTCGTTGCGGAGCCTGGCCCGGATGGGCTTATCCAGAATGGCGGCGTCGGAGAGGTTGTTGGCCAGACGCAGGATCCGGTAGTAGCTCTGGCAGAGAATAGCGGCATCCACATCCAGTCCGTTTTCCTGGTCCCGGAGCTCCGGCGGAGCAATGCGTTCCAAAGAGCGGTAAATGTTGTTCAGGGAGCTGCGCAGCTGGCCGGAGACCTGCTGCAGCACCTCGCCCAGCTCAGGTTTTTTCTCGTTGTCTTCTATGGCCATAAGGCACCTCCCGGCTTTTAGTCTGCGCAATTACCGGTAAAAATGGAAAGGTAAAATTCGCCACCCAAAATCGATGTCATTTTTCCTGTTATTGCAGAGGTATCATATCAAAAATTTGTCAAAATTACAAGAAAATTATAGGAATGTCAAAAATCTCACAAAAAATACTTTTCAATTAAAAAAGTGCGGTGTATAATGACACTAGAAAACCTTTTAAGAATTTGAGAGGAGTTTTTCACTATGAGCATCAAAGTTGGTAT
>CALXGE010000148.1 GCA_944387775.1 uncultured Oscillospiraceae bacterium
GGACATCGGCCTCCAGGCCTGGCGGGACGGGGACAGCGGCAGCTGGTACGAGTACTTCTGGCTCTTCGACCCGGAGAGGTCGAGCTTCCAGTATGCCTTCTGCCTGCGGGGCGTGGGGACGGACGGAGAGAGTCGGGAAGTGATCTCAGCCTACACCGAGGACGGCGTCTCCTATGAGGACCGCTACGCCTGGGACGGGGCGGGGAACCTGACCCTCCGCCGCCGGCTGGAGGGCGTAGCCGATACGGACGGGAGCGTGGCCTATTCCCTCATAAACGGGGTGTGCTCCGTCCTGGGATATGACGCCGCCTGCCTGGACTGGCACCTCCCCAGTGAGGCCGAGCCGGAGGGATGGCTGTATATTGCGAGTCCCTACTTCCTGGGCGACAGCTTCCGGGGCAGGACCATGGAGGGCATCGCCCGTTGGACCGATGAAAGCCGGGAGCAGCTGGAGGTGCGCCTCACCGAGAACAGCCCTCTGAATAGCGGAGGCACGGTGGACGGCCCCAGCCGCACCTTTACTGTGGATCTGGCGGCGGGGAAGGTGCTCCAGACGGAGAGCCATGACTACCAGGGAGAGGAGCCCACTCCGCTGACCGAGGAGGAGCTGCTCCGGGCCGCCGGGATGTTGGCGGGAATCATGGGGGCGGCGGAGATCTGGGCAGAGGGACAGAGTACGCCTGCACACACATGATTTGCCCATGATAAGCATAAGAGGGCCGGTGGAATGCTTCCACCGGCCCTTTTCCCGTTTGCTGCCGGTCCCGTGGTTGCAAAATTGGCCCTGGAGGGGTATAGTAGAGGAAAATGCGGCCCTGCGGGGCCAAAAGAGACTACAGAAATGGCGAGGCAAAGCAGGATGAAGGATCTGACGGTATTGGAAGCGGAGCTGGCAGCAGCCCTGGCGGATATCCGACCCGGGGACAAGGTGGAGGAGGAGAAGGCCCTGCGCCACTGGGATGCAGTGGCTAAGCCTCTCCACGGCCTGGGCCAGCTGGAGGGTGTGGTGGCCCGGATGGCAGCGGTGGCGCCTCTGCGCCGGGAGTACCGCAAGTGCGTGGCGGCCTTCTGCGCCGACAACGGCGTGGTGGCGGAGGGTGTTACCCAGACGGACAGCAGCGTCACCGCTGTGGTGGCGAAGAATATGCTCACCGGAGACTCAAGTGTCTGCTGCATGGGCCGGGTTACCGGAGCAGATGTGATACCGGTAGATGCGGGAATGCTGGTAGAGGTACCGGAAATGCGGACCATCAAAGTGGCCCGAGGCACCAAAAATCTGGCCCACGAGCCCGCCATGACCCGGCAGGAGGCATTGTCGGTGCTGCTGGGAGGTATGGAGATTGCCCGGGAGCTCCAGGAAAAGGGCTACACCCTTCTGGCTGCCGGGGAGATGGGTATTGGCAACACCACCACCACCAGCGCTGTGGCGGCGGCCCTGCTGGGCCGTCCGGCGGTGGAGATGACCGGAAAAGGTGCGGGCCTCAGCAATGAGGGCCTCCAGAGGAAGATCGCTGTCATTGATAAAGCCATTGCCCTCCATCAGCCGGACCCCTCTGACCCGGTGGACGTGCTCAGCAAGGTGGGCGGCTTTGATATCGCCGCCATGACCGGCTTCTACCTGGGCTGCGCCCGGTACCGGGTGCCTGCCATCATGGATGGGTACATCTCTACGGTAGCGGCCCTGGTGGCGGTACGGCTGTGCCCCGCCGCCCGGGATGCCCTTATTCCTTCCCACCTCTCGGCGGAACCAGGGGCGGGATATGTGATGGAGGCCCTGGGCCTTCCGCCTCTGCTGCGGCTGGGGATGGCCTTGGGGGAGGGCACTGGTGCGGTGTCCGCCATGCCCCTCATCGACATGGCCCTGCGGGTGTACTTCGATATGCCCTCCTTTGACGGGATCGGCATCGAAGCCTATAAGCCCCTGTGAGGGGTCGGCTGATTCTGGTCACCGGCGGCAGCGGCAGCGGCAAGTCCGCCTTTGCCGAGCGGACACTGCTCTCTCTGGTGGAGGGGCGGCCGGTGTACCTGGCCACCATGGACCAGCGGGATGATGAGTCCCTCCGCCGGATTGCCCGGCACCGGGATATGCGGCAGCGCCACGGGGCAGCGGCAGGGAAGTCCTTCGTCACGGTGGAGCGGCCGGTAGATATTGGCGGCGCGGCAGTGGAACCGGGCGACTGCGTGCTGCTGGAGGATCTGGGAAACCTCCTCTCCAACGAGATCTGGAGTCCTACCGGGGCGGGAGAGCAGGCGGAAACCACCATCCTTTCCGGCATCAATGCCATCCTGGATCGGGCGGCGCTGCTGGTGGTGGTGTCGAACGAGATCTTTTCCGACGGTGCGGAGTGGACCGATGACATGGCACGATATGTCCAGAGCTTGGGGCGGCTGCACCAGGCCCTGGCTGACCGGGCGGAGACCGTGGTGGAAGTGGTCTGTGGGATTCCGGTATATCATAAAGGGGGAGGGCGGTAGGTCCTCCTCCTTTTTTGTGAGGACTCCGCCCCCAAACCCCGGTTCTTGCCGCCGGGGGCTCCACCCCTGGACCCCGGCGCTTGTTGCCGGGGGCTACGC
>CALXGE010000149.1 GCA_944387775.1 uncultured Oscillospiraceae bacterium
GGGACCAGGTGTTGTGGCCCTCCAGCAGGTCGGTGATAAAGGGGGTGGTGAGCTCCGGCCAGCCCCCCAGCTTGTAGGTCAGCTCCATGCCCAGGTGGAGCCTGCAGTAGATGTACTCCTCCCAGGTGAAGCCGTCCTCCCGCCACAGGGCGTAGGCCCAGGCCTCCTCCTCCAGGGTGATGTTCCCCGCCTCGTCCACGCTGACGATGAGCACCGGGGAGCCCATGGAGGCGGCTTCCGTCAGCCAGCCGTTCTCCAGGTCCATGTCTCCCGTCAGCACCACCTTGCTCAGGTCCTCCGGCAGCAGCCGGTAGCTGACGTTCCACACGGAGTAGGTGGTGCCGTCGATGGTAAAGCTGTCGCCGCACCAGAGGCCGCTGATATACCGGTCCACGAAGGCGGGGCCGTCCTCGGCGCTCTCGTAGGTCTCCGCCTGGTCGTTCATGACCTGCCAGGCCATGGTCTCCACGGCGGTGTAGAGGGGGGTGGTGAAGCTTTTGATCTTCCCGTCCACCACCGTGAGGACGCCCGCGTCCAGCCATGTCAGATTGCCGCCGGGGAGCTCGATGGTCAGCTCCACCGTGTCCCCCCGGCGGACGCCGCCGGTGAGGGTGCAGTTCACCACGTTGGTGTCCCCGTGGGCGAAGTAGTAACTGTCATACTCCGGGAGGTAGAGCCACCCGCTGCCAAAACCCCCGGCGATGCCGTCCAGGCCCAGCCCCGTGTGCTCCCGGAGGAAATCGTCGGCGGCCTGAGCAGCAACAGCCACAATGGGGCAGTCAGGATCACCGCCCATGGCCTCGACCACCGCCGCGCGTTCCTCCTCTGTCATCTCGTGGTTTACCCCGGCGCCGTTATAGAACACCTGCCCCACCGGCAATCGGGACACGTCGGAGTACATAGCAGCAAGAAAGCCATTATAGGCCGGGTCACTGAGCTTCTCCTGCCAGGCCGCCAGCTCCTCGTCGCTGAGGGGCTCCTCCGCCGCGGCGGACACCCCCACGGCGCAGCCTGCCACCGCCACAGCTGTCAAGGCAACGGCCAGGGCCACGCCGCCCCAGCGCCGCTGGCCGCCGCCCAGGATGTTTCGGAACCGTGCCTTCATCACCTCCGCCCCGCCGTAGAAGTGGGTGGAGAGGGCGGCTTTGGCCAGTCCCTTCTGGCGGTGGAGGCTCCGCAGCAGGGTTTCGCTGTAGGCCCGGCGGTCCGCGGTCTCCCGGCCCGCCATCACCGCGTCGTCGCAGGTCAGCTCGATATCCGCCTCCGCCTGCCGGACCATCAGCCACACCAGAGGGTTGAACCAGTGGACCGTTTGGGCCAGCAGCAGCACCAGCTTATACCACAGGTCCCGGCGGCGGATATGGGTCAGTTCATGGCGGAGAATGAAAGTAAGCTCCTCCTCCCCGTAGTCCCCACGGGGCAGCAATAACCGGGGCTGGAGCACCCCTACCGCCATGGGAGAATCCACAGCGGCACACACCGCCATGGGCACCATCCGTTTGATCCCCATATCCTGTCGCACCTGATCACAGAGGGCCAGGGTCTCCGCCGGGGCCGGACGGCTCCAGCGGCGAACCTTGCGGGAAAATGCCCAGCCCCCCGCCAGCCGCCACGCCAATATTCCCACCGCCCCGGCGAGCCACAGCGTGGTCAACACCTTCTCCAGAGGCACCTGCCGCATCTCCGTCCCAGCGGTCTCAGGCTGCGCCTGAGCATCAGATGCGTCGGTGACCGGCTCCACGGGAAGAATATTTCTCTCAAGTTCCTGTTGGGGCGCCAGGGACAGTCCCCCTGCACCCACCACGATGGTAGTTTGAGGCACCTGGACCACCACCGGTGGCTCCAGCTCCTGGACCTGCTCCGGCAGCAGTTTCCCCCAGGGCACGGGAGACAGCACCAGCGCCGCCGCCAACACCAGCCACAGCCAGTAGCGCCACTTGGCCCGGTACCGCCGGTCCAACGGCCCCTTCAGGGCCAGGAGCAGCAAAGTTAGGCTCCCCGCCAGAACACTCCATTTCACCATCCGCAGCAGAAGCTCCATCTTACTTCACCTCCAGCTCATCCAGATAGGCCCGCAGCTCCTCCAGTTCCTTTTTCCCAATTTTTCCGCCGTCCACCAGAGAGGCTACCAGGGAGCGGCAGCTGCTGCCGTAGAGGCGGTCCAAAAGGCCCCGTCCCTCGGAAGCCTTATACTCCTCTTCGCTGATCAGGGCTTGATATCGGTTGCCTCGCCCCTGCTTCTCGCAGGAAAGAAACCCCTTCTCCACCAGCCGGTTCAGGCTGGTAATCACCGCCGGCAGGGCCCAGTCTCGACTTCCCTTCAGCTTCTCGTGGACATAGCCGGAGGTCACCGGTTCCGCCGCCTCCCAAATCGCCAGCATGATCTCCAACTCCGCGTCCCCCAGCCGTCTGTTCTTTTTATCCATAGCCTGCCCTCCTGTTATACATTTGTATATCTTATGGTTATATTATACAGCCGTATAATATGTCTGTCAAGTTACAGACCGGTTACGGGCAGAGGCAAAAAGAACCCCCGGCTCAGGTGAGCCGGGGGTTGCGGGTTGAATAGCAGAACTTACTTGGCGTTGTCCATGACACCGCAGACGATCTTAGCCATCTCGTCGCGGAGCAGGGTGCTGTTGGGGTTGTAGAGGTTCTTGCCGCTGGAGGAATCACCGCCCACAATGCCTCTGTTGTACAGAGCATACACATAGCCATTGGTGGTGTCGGTGGGCCCGATGATACCGGTCTTGATGCTGGTCTCGGGGCTCAGGCCCAGGGCCTTGGCCGCCAGCTCAGCCATCTCGACGCGGGTGATGGGCTTGCTGAGGTCGATCTTGTTGCTGTTGACAATGCCCTTCTGATAGGCGTAGGTCAGGTAGTTGGCAGCCCAGTTGGCACCGGTGCCCTCGGTCTGAGCGGGATGACCGGCACCCAGCAGGACCATCTTCAGCACCTCGCCCCACTTGACCTGCTGCTTGGGACCGTAGGTAGTGGGAGTGATGCCGCCCACCACACCGGCGGAAGCCAGACGGTTGATGTAGGGATAAGCCCAGGACTGGGGACCAGTGGTAGGCACGTCGGTAAAGATCACAGTAGAAGTAGCGGTGACCTTGATGCTCACGGTGCCGTTAATCACAGTGCCGCTGGCGGTGTAGGCGGAGAAGGGGATGGTGACGGTTCCGCTGTAGCCGGCGGTGGGTACATAGGTCACGGTGCCGATGCTGGTGTAACCGGTGACGGAGGCCACGTAGGAGAACTTGTCGGTGGAGCTCACGCGGGTACCGTTGATGCCGGTCCAGTTCTTATACAGAGTACCATTGCTGGGAGTGCCGAAGGTCAGGTAGGTGACCGCCAGCATATCCTCGCTGGCACCGAAGAAGTCGGCGGAGTTGAAGGTCACGCCGGCGCTGGTGCTGCTCAGGGAGACGGTGACATCCTTCACAGTGGCGCCAAAGGTCACCTCGCCGTAGTAGCACAGGTCGCCGTTGCTGTCATAGCAGGCAAATTTCACGGTATCGCTGCGGCCCTTGCTGTCGGGCACATAGGTCACGTCCTCAATGGACTTCGTAGCCTTGCTGTTGGTGGAGAAGGTGTAGCTGCCTACATTCTTGCTGGTCAGCTCGGTGCCCTTCTCAGTCTTCTCGTTGTAGTTGTAGTACAGGGTACCGTTGGAGGGGGCATCCAGGAACTTGATCTGCAGGGTCTTGGCAGAGGTTCCCATGGTATCCTTGTAGTTGGCCAGGAAGTCATCGCCATCCAGGGTCACAGGCTTGTTGGTGACGGAGTAAGTGATGGCCTTGGGCTCATTCTTGGTGTACAGAATCACCAGAGTACCCTTGAGGTCCTTTGTGCTCTTGGAGCTGGAGGAAGTAGTTCCAGTAGCGGTAAAGTCAATGGTCACCGCACCGGTATACCCCTTCTTGGGCTCAAAGGTCACATCGTCCAGGTCAATATCTTTCTTGTCAGGGTCCACATAGCATTTATCACGGCTGGTGAGCTTGTCGCCATCACCGTCTACCAGGGAGCCCTGACGGCTGCTAGCGGAACCAAAAGTCACATACTTCAGAGTACCCTTGGAAAACTCGTCCTCCCAGAAGTTCTCAAAGTCCTTCACATCCAGGGCAACGTTCTTGTCTGTCACAGCAGTGTAGATAACATCGCCGGCGGAGGCGGTTCCTTCCTCGACAGTAATCACAATCTTACCGGAAAGGACGGTGGTAGTTCCTTCTTTAATAGTATAGTCCGCAGAGAAGGTACCGGCCTTCTTGATGGTAAACTCCACCTTATCAAACTCATCCACATAGGTGAGTTTGGAGTCGTCAATGGAGCCGATGGAGGAGGTCCCGCCGCTGATAATAAACTTCAGATTGCTGTAGTCGTAATAATTCGCGATCTCATCCAGGGCATCGTCCAGCTGGTCATACAAGGAATCACCCTTCAGGGTATCGCTGTCGCCGAAGGAATAGGTCTCAAGGCTCTGGCTGATAGTGACCTCCAGGTCCTGCTTGGCCTCAACAGTCAGGGTCACCTTATTGGAGGGGATATTGCCAATATTGGCCCAAACAGATGCAGATCCCGGGTACCGTCCGATCACATCGTTACCAGAAATCCGAACATTATCGCTGTTGGTAGAGAAAGTAAGGTCATTTTCATTATACTGGGTAACGATCTTTCCCGCATCGTCGCTGTAGGCAATAACTTTAAAGGAGGCCTTCTGACCAACACCAATAGTAGAGGTAGTTACCTTAAGTTCTACGCTCTTGACAGGCGCCGTATTCACTGCTCCGCACAGGGTGCACTTGCCGTCGGTGCCGAAGGTGTGCTTCTGCTTATCCACCGTCACGTTGCAGCCAGGGGTCTTGCAACGGCCGGAATGGTAGTCGCCGTCAGTCTTGCTCCACTCCCAGTTGTGGGGTTCCGAACTAATTACATAGCCACAAACTGTGCACTTTGTCACATGCTTGGTACCATCCTCGCTATTTTCCAAAGTCTCAGACGGAGTATGGGTAGCCTCGTCCTTCTTCGCATGGCATTCCGTGCACTCATGCCAGTGATAGGTGCCGTCATATTTGTACTCAGTGCCCCAGGTGTGCTCCTTCATAGGAATCACTCTGGTTCTGGT
>CALXGE010000150.1 GCA_944387775.1 uncultured Oscillospiraceae bacterium
TTCTCTCTGATGGCCACCGCCAATGCCTTTACGGACGATGAGAAGATCACGGATACCTATGAGACCGCCGTGACCGTTCTCTCCGGCCTGAAGGTATTCCAGGGCTACGATGACGGCAGCTTCCTGCCCCAGGGTTCCATCACCCGCGCTGAGGTTGCTGCTATCATCTATCGCATCGTTACCGGCGATGTGAACGACACCCAGGTCGGCATCTATGCTGACTACAACAAGTTCGACGACGTCAAGAGCACTTCCTGGTACGCCGGCTACGTGAACTTCTGCGCCAACGCCGAGTACATCAAGGGCTATGACGCCAAGACCTTTGGCCCCAACGATCCTGTCACCGGCTATCAGGCCCTTGCCATGATCCTGCGTGCCCTGGGTTACGACAAGAACGGTGAGTTCACCGGCGCCAGCTGGCAGGTCCAGACCGCCGCTGTGGGCGAGAACCGTGGCATCACCAAGAACATCAGCGCTGGCACTCTGGGCACCGCTGCTACCCGTGAGGTTGTGGCTGAGATCCTGTTCCGTGCCATCCTGGTGGAGAAGGTGAACTACACTCCCGCTTTCGGTTATCAGCTGGATGACACTTCCATCGGCTGGGATACCTTCGAGCTGGAGGAGATCGAGGGCGTTGTTATCGCCAACGAGTATGCTGATCTGTACGGCACCGAGCCCCTGAAGGCTGGCCGCACTGAGATGGACGTTGACGGCGAGACCTACTCCCTGGCCTACACCACCACCTTCGACGATATCGGCGAGGCCCGCTATGCTTACGTGACCGAGGGCAAGAATGTCCTGGCCATCGGCGACGCTGGCAACACCGTTTTCGAGACTGGTGCTGAGGCTGACATCGCTACCGCTTCCAAGTTTGAGAAGGTCACTGGTCTGGAGCGCACTACCGATACCGAGCAGTTCATCAACTTCGAGGGTGGCAACACCTACGAGGCTTCTGACTGGCGTATCGAGTACGTTGTCGACTTCTCCAAGACCGAGGACTGGACTGACAAGGACGGTGCCGATCTGGTGAAGGCCAACGGCGGCTCCTACAACGATAACAAGGATACCTACACCAAGACCATCAAGGTCGGCGGCAAGCTCACCTCCACCGATTTGAGCCTGATCAAGGGCATCTTTGCTGCTTCTGATGAGGCCGATGAGAATGATTTTATTGGTGAAGTCTATGTTGGCACTCAGTCCAGCACTGACATCTCCGATGAGATCTCCTACAAGCAGTTCGTGGATAAGTATGTTGTCACTGACGAGAATGCTGTTGCCATCGACGAGAACGAGAATGGTAACTGGCTGAAGGCCATCGACAACGACGGTGACGGCGAGGCCGATGTGGTCCTGCAGGTCATCTACACCGTGGCTGGCGTTCAGAAGGTCGCCAAGGACGGCACCATCACCCTCTCCTGTGAGGATGATACCTTTGATAATGACGATGCTCTCAACGAGATCACCGATGACAACGATGTTGTTACCGAGGATGAGCTGGCCGAGGGCGATATCGTTTACTACGCCCTGATCGATGGTAACGCCTACACCTACAAGGCTGAGGTTGTGACCGCTAAGATCGACAAGGTCAACCGCAACACCCTCACTGCCACCACCACCGATGGTGATGAGTATGTGGAGTCCGGTGTCCATGAGCACAGCTCTTGGGATGAGATCGTCTCCGGCGTCCGTAACCTGGCTGGCGATGTCAACTACGATCTGTATCTGGATCGCTTCGGCTATCTGGCTGCTTTCACTGAGTCCGACAACAATGCCGGCTTCGTGCTGCTGACCGATGGTTACTATGAGACTGGCCGCACCAACGATACCTTTGCCGCTATGGTTTGGGATCGTGAGGAGCAGAAGCTGGTCGATACCGACATCACTGATGGCGGCAAGCTGTTCATCAACACCAATGGTGATGACAACGACTGGGGCAACCTGCATGAGTTTATTCCTGTCAACTGCACTGCACGTGGTGACGACATCCACACCATCGTGGCCGCTCTGGGCGAGGATGGCAGCCTGACCCCTGTGGATGAGATCTATCGTTACCGCATGAACGTGGCCATGATCGACATGGACACCACCATTCCTGTCCGCGCTCACACCGAGAACGGCACCATCTATGAGAGCACCAAGAACGCTGCTTATGCTGAGGAAGGTGCTTCCGTTGACGTCCGCGCTCTGGCCAGCACCGTTTACTACTACGTCTACAACACCCCCAACGGCAACACTGTGGTCCGCGAGTATGTTGGTTACGCCAACATCCCCGATCTGGGCAAGGATGCCGACAAGGTTGAGGACGTGTACGTAGTTGGTACCCGTGCCGAGGATGCCCGTGCCGACGAGTACTACACCGCTGAGATCGTTGTTGTGGAGCTGGAGGACGGCTACACCGAGATCGACTCCGAGCAGGTCTTCATCTATGATCTGCCTGTGGCTTCTGCCGGTGTGAAGTACGAGGATGTCAGCGTGATCCGTGCCGATGGTACTGCTGAGACTGTTACCATTGACCTGGCCAAGTCTGACTTCTCTGCTTACCGTGAGTACGATCCTGCTTGGGGTAAGTACATCATGCCCGGTCTGTACTACATGTGGGAGTCCGATGTGAAGGATGTCTACGTAATCAGCAAGATGTCTTGGAATGACATCGCTGCTAACCGCTACGTGGTGGGTACCGTTCTGAAGGACACCGCTACCGGCGCTGATGACTGGACCAGCTTCACTCCCTACTACAACAACACCAACTACATCACTGATCTGTCTGGCTTTGTTATCTTCAATGACAACGGCGAGACCGAGAAGCGCAACACTGCTGACACCAAGTACTACGAGCTGGAGTACAGCACGAACAAGTACGGCGACTATGTTGGCGATCTGACCGAGGGTGACCGCGAGGATGTTCTGCCTCAGCGCAAGGACGGCGGCGAGAACGAAGTCCTGGTGAAGTACAACAGCGACAACGAGATCGTCTACGCTATCTCCTTCGCCCAGTGGGAGAACGAGAAGAAGGGTATTGTTGACTTCGCTCAGGATGTTTGGGCTTGGAACACCCCCGCTGCCAAGGAGATCGTGGTTTCCGATTACGAGAAGGCCGTGGCTGCTGCTGAGGATGCTCTTGCTGCTAATCCCCACGTTAAGGGCGACCTGGAAGAGGCTTTGAAGCTGCTGAATGATCTGGATACCACCAGCCTGACCGTTGAGCAGGAGGCCTATGTCAATGCCCTGGTGGCCGACATCGAGACCGCTCTGCAGCCCTTCGCTGATGCTGAAGCTCTGGACGAGGCCAAGATCGAGGCTATTGATAGCATGAAGGATGCCATCGTCGCTGCTGTTGAGGCTGCTGACACGGGTGACATTATCGAGGACTACGAGGCTGTCCTGACTGATGACACCACCGACATCAGCGCCACTGGCTGGGGTGAGGGCTACGAGACCGTAGCGGCTGCTCTGGCCAAGTGGACTGAGGAAATCAACAACAAGGGCACTATTGCCGAGGTAAACAGTCAGGCCGCTGCTATCGCTGGCAATTACGCCAGCTTGGCTAGTGCCTATGTTGCTGCTGTGGCCGCTGACCAGACTACCGCTGGCTACAAGGCCCTGGCTGCTGCAAAGGCCGAGGCTTATATGACCGCAATTAAGGCTGCTCTGAAGAATCCCGTTTCTTGGACTGGTAGCACCACCCTGGCGGACGAGGTTGAGAGTGCCATCGATGCTGCTTGCAGCACCGAAGCTGCCGACCCCGAGTACACCCTGACTGTAACTGCTGGTGATTTTGAGACTGGTACTGGCGTAAGTGGTACCAAGACCGTTGAGGTTGAAGTTTCTGTCACCAACAGCTATGCTGGTGTTGTATGCGATCCTGTTACTGAGACCATTGCGGTAACTGTTATCTGGTAATTTCTGCGCCTACGCAAAAGGTAACCAGAAGACCCCCCCAAGGGCTTTGCCCTTGGGGGGGTTGATGTTTGTCTCACAGCAAAAGCACAGCATATCCCATCAGATAGAGGTTATCCGTCTCGCTGCATGACATAGAAATTCTCAACGACGTCTCCTCTGCAAAGCTTCCTTCACAGCTCAGTGCCAGTACCTCACAATCCTTACCTCCAGCTGCCTGTATAATAGATCTTCTGATCTCATGCATAGGAGTGCCGTCAAGGGTAGCCGTAACAGTGCCGCTGTTCTGATCCTGGCGATACCAAATGACAGCTGCGGCGTGACTGGGTGTTCCCAAAACGGCCATTTGCCTGCTGTGACTGCCGTCTGTCACCAGGAGAGGGATAATAGTAAATCCACTGTTGTCGGGAAAAGAATCGCTGCTGCTGTCGTATGCGGTAAATCCCAAGTAGCCCAAAGTGCCAGATCCGCTGTCAATACGAAGGGTAAAGCGATAATTTTTCCCCTTTTCTAAGGGTACTTCTACTTCTACCGGAACCACACCCCATTTGGTTGTAGTTCCCTCCATATCAAAAGGGATTTCTTTTTTTTGGTATATTGAAAAATAGCTGCTATCAGTTTTTTCATAGGCATTAAATGTTAACTTGCCGTTTGTAAACGCATTAAATGTTGTAGTAAATTGGAGATAGTATCGCAAATCGAATTCGGTCACAGTGCCATCCATGGGTGAAACAAATTCATACACCGCTGTATCGGCACTATATGTCAGACTAACAGAGCCAGCTTCATATTTTGTGCAGAAACCACGCAGAAGTGTACGATCAACTTCAGAACCACAGCCGATATGTACTTTTCGCTCTTCGTCCCATTGGGCACCCTCTAATGTATTGGCCATTTCTTCATTTGATAATGGATTAAACAACAGATTGGTATCTTGAATAAGAGCACTATCTTTGTAGGGATAATAACTTTGCTGAAGATGATGTGCTGCTAGTTGAAGTACTCCATCCCAAAGTTGTTTTTGCTCATGTAGTCCCGCATCAATGCCGCTCATGGCCTCGTTGAAGTCCTCCATCAAGATGCGATCCTCGGCTACCCACTGAGGTAAGTGATAATTAGTTGTATAATTCATCCAAAACTCTCCTTGTCGTATTTTGTCCCGGTGAAAAAACCGTTACACACTTGGTGTGTAACGGCTTTTTGTTGCTCAAATTCGTGCATCGGCAAAAGAGAGAAAATGACAAGCAAAGCATACGCTTTGCGCAAAAAGTTTTTCTTTTGGCTCTTTTCTTTTTTCAAGAAGAAAAGAATGAACACCCCGTGCCGCCGCATAGTCTGTTCTGAGGTGATGTGTTCATGATCATACATGTAGTGGGTCCGGGAGAGACCATCTGCTCCATTGCGGCCCAATATCAGGTGGAGCCTGGGCTGCTGGCTGCGGCCAACGGTGTGGCAGGTGACGGACGGCTGGCTGTTGGGCAGGCTCTGGCAGTGGAGAAGGTCCGCTTGTTCCACGTGGTCCTGCCGGGGGACACCCTGTGGTCTATCTCCCGGAAGTACGACGTCTCCCTGCGAACCTTGTACCGCAACAACTACTGGCTCTATGGAAACCCGGATATTTTTCCGGGTCAGGTGCTGGTTATCAGCTACCAGGGGGCGGATCGTCCTCGCACCTTCACCACCAGCTATGCCTATCCTTTTATTCTGGCCCGTCTCCTCAGCGCCACCCTGCCCTATATGACCGCCATGGCTCCCTTTACCTACGGACTTGACAAGGACGGGGACTTGCGGCCTCTGGACGATCAGCGGCTGCTGGCGGAGACGGTGCGGCTGGGGGCTGCGCCATTAATGCACCTGTCCAATCTCACAGAGGACGACGAATTTTCACCTGAGCGTAGCGCTCAGGTGTTGTTCAACAGTGAGAAACAGGCCGACCTGATTGCTCAAATCCTCTCCACTATGGAGCGAAAGGGCTACAGAGGTCTGGACGTGGACTTTGAAAATCTGACTGCGGAGCAACGAGTCCCTTATGCCGCCTTCCTGAGAGCACTCCGCAGCCGTCTGCAACCTATGGGGTATCCGCTTATGGCGGCAGTAGCCCCTAAGACCAGTGACGATCAGCCGGGCCTTCTCTATGAGGGGCACGGCTATCCCGAGCTGGGAGAGGCAGTGGATTACCTGCTGCTGATGACCTACGAATGGGGCTACGCCGCAGGACCGCCGATGGCGGTAGCACCGCTGCCCCAGGTTCGACAGGTCCTGGACTATGCGGTTACTGCCGTCCCGCGGGAAAAGCTGCTGCTGGGGATTCCCAACTACGGCTACAACTGGCCCGTTCCCTATCGGCAGGGAGTTACCCGGGCGGTATCGCTGTCCAATCAGGAGGCAATTTCTCTGGCAGTGGAGAACGGCGCGGTAATTCAGTATGACGAGAAAGTGCAAAGTCCCTGGTTCCAGTACACGGACCGGGACGGACAGCGCAGAGAGGTGTGGTTTGAGGATGCACGCAGTTTGGAGGCAAAATTGGACCTGGTGAAAGAGTATGGCCTGGCGGGCTGCGGCTTCTGGAATCTGATGCGGCCCTGGCCTCAGGGCTGGACGGTGCTCAATGGATTGTTTACGGTAGAAGATCCTTCTTGGTAATAAAAACAGCAGAAAAGCGGCAGGAGCCGGGACCATACGGTCCCGGCTCCTGTCGCTTGAAAATGGAGAGAGGGAGAAAAAGAAAAATCATCTTTGGATGAGTTTATCTTAGTACAGCTCTTGACGGAAGTCAACACACCACCGCTACAATTCACGGAAAGTTCACACCTGATTCAAAATCCATTCAAAAATCAACTTGACGAACCAATAAATGTGTATTATATTTAGTGAGCTAAATTTTTGAACGAAAAAGAAAGGAGACCTTTGGATGGCAGAACAGGTACCTCTTAGCCGTATGATCGGGTATTGCGGCCACCTGGGGAAGCTATATCTGGATACGCGTTTGCGGGAACAATATAATGTCACAGCCCCTCAGTCCTACACGCTTTTATACCTGGCCAAGCTCAGCGAAGGCCGGGAGGTTATGCAGCGAGACCTGGAACGGGAGCTGCATTTGAAGGCGTCCACTGTCAACGGTATTGTGGATCGGCTGGAGGAGAAAGGGTATGTCCTCCGGCGCCAAAGCCAGGAAGACGGTCGGCGCAGGATGTTAAGCCTTACCGAGGCAGGACAAGCAATCACAGAGGATTTCCGGGCGGCTCTGGAGGACACGGACCGTGTTTTCTGTGCGGTGCTGTCTGCAGAAGAGCAAACGCAGCTGCGGGATATGCTGGCCCGACTGATTCGGAATCTGGAAAACGAGGTGGCACATACATGATCAAGAAACTGTGGCCCTACACCCGTGGCTATCGAAAGTGGATATTTACCGGTATCCTGTGCTCCGGCTCGGAGGCGGTATTTGAGCTGCTGCTGCCTCTGGTAATGGCAGCGATCGTGGATACCTACATTCCGGCGGGTGACACCGGCGCCATCTTCCGCTACGGCGCACTGATGGTGGCCATGGCGCTCTTTTCCATGTTCCTGGGAGTTTCGGCAGCGTTTTTGGCTGCCCGGGCGGGCCAGGGGTTTGGCGCCAATCTTCGCCAGGCCCAGTACGACCACATTCAGGAGTATGCCTTCCGGAACATTGAGAAATTTTCCACCGCCTCTCTCATCACCCGCCTGACCACCGACTGCAACACCATGCAGATGACGCTGATGCTGAGCATGCGCATGCTGGTCCGGGCCCCGGTGATGCTGGTGAGCGCCCTGGTGCTGGCTATCGGCATTTCCACCCGCCTTAGCCAGGTGTTCCTGGTGGCCCTGCCGCTGCTGGCAGTGGTGATCCTCTCCATCATTCTTACGGTGGCCCCCAAGTTCAAGCTCCTCCAGGAGCGCACCGACGGTCTGAATCTGGTGGTCCAGGAGAACCTCAACGCCATCCGGGTAGTGAAGTCCTTCGTCCGTCAGGACTTTGAGAATGAGAAGTTCGAGGGGCGGAACACTGCCCTGCGCAGCATCTCTGAGCAGGCCTTCGGCCGGGTGGTCATCAACATGCCCGTCATGATGCTCATCACCTACGGCACCATCATTGCCGTCATGTGGTACGGCACCCCCATGGTTCAGGCCGGCGAGCTGGAGGTGGGCCTTCTCACCACCTTCTTCACCTATATCACACAGGTCCTCATGAGTCTCATGATGGTCTCCATGATCATGATGATGCTGACCCGGTCTGTGGCCTGCGGCAAGCGAATCATTGAGGTGCTGGATGAACAGCCGGATATTGGGGATACCTCTGCTGACCCGGATGCCCGGGTGGAGAACGGCTCCATCGACTTCGACCACGTCTGGTTCAAATACAATACCGCCAGCGAGGCCTGGAACCTGGAGGACATTGACCTCCACATCAAGAGCGGCCAGACAGTGGGCATCATCGGTGCCACCGGTTCGGCCAAGAGCACCCTGGTGCAGCTGATCCCCCGGCTCTATGAGGCCACGGAGGGTACTGTCCGGGTGGGCGGCCGCCCGGTGGCGGACTACACCATGGAGCATCTGCGGGATTCCTGCGCCATGGTGCTGCAGAAGAACACCCTCTTCTCCGGCACCATCCGCGAGAACCTCCTCTGGGGCAACGAACACGCCACGGAGGAAGAAATTGCGCAGGCCTGTGCTGCCGCCTGTGCCGACGAATTCATCTCCCGTCTTCCCGGCGGTCTGGATATGGATTTGGGCCAGGGAGGCGTCAACGTCTCCGGCGGCCAGAAGCAGCGGCTGTGCATCGCCCGCGCTATTTTGAAAAAGCCCAAGGTCTTGATTCTGGACGATTCCACCTCCGCCGTGGATACCGCTACCGACGCCAAGATCCGGCAGGCCTTCCGGACGCAGCTGCCGGACACCACCAAAATTATCATCGCCCAGCGGATTATCTCTGTCATGGATGCGGACCTGATCCTGGTCATGGATGACGGAAGGATCTCCGCCATGGGCACTCACGACGAACTGATGAAAACCAGCGAGATCTATCGGGACGTCTATCAATCTCAGCAGGAAGGAGCGAGTATCGATGGCTAATCCACGGCCCATGGGTGGCCCCGGCGGCCGGAACCGTCACGGGTATCAGAAACCCAAAAACATGGGCAAAACCATTCGAAAATTGATGGAATATCTGGGCCGCTCCAAATGGCTGCTGCTGATTGTCGCTGTATGCCTGGTGCTCTACAGTGTGTGCACCATCGGCGGATCCTACCTCCTCAAGCCACTGGTGAATGAGGCGATCATTCCCGGAGATTACGGCAAGC
Source organism: uncultured Oscillospiraceae bacterium (assembly GCA_944387775.1). Classification (GTDB taxonomy): domain Bacteria; phylum Bacillota; class Clostridia; order Oscillospirales; family Oscillospiraceae; genus Pelethomonas. Next base: position 9,219 of record CALXGE010000150.1, read on the forward strand.
TGGCCCGGACTTTGGGCCTTATGGCCTGCATCTATGTGGCAGGAGCGGGCTTCTCCTTCACCTACACCCGGATCATGGTCCATGTCTCCCAGAAAACCAGCTTTGCTCTACGGCGGGATCTCTTTGCCAAGATGCAGACCCTGCCTCTGAGCTACTTTGACACCCATACCCATGGCGAACTCATGAGCCGCTATACCAACGATATTGAGACCATCACCGAGATCATGAACAACGGCCTTGCCAGCCTGATCTCCGGCGGACTGACCTTTGTAGGCGTGGTGCTCATGATGGTCATTACCAGTCCTGTTCTGTTCCTGGTGACCGTTTTCTGCCTGGGACTGATGCTGCTGGTGGTAATGACAGTGGGTAAGCGCAGCCGCTACTTTTTTGCAGAGCAGCAGCGGGACATTGGTATTGTCAATGGATATATCGAGGAGATGATCGAGGGACAGAAGGTCATCAAGGTATTCAACCATGAGGAAAAGGCGCGGCAGGGCTTTGCGCAGCGCAATGAGGCCTACCGCCGCAGTGCAACGGCAGCTCAGTCCTTTGCCGGTGCCATCATGCCGGCTATGGGCAATATCTCCCATATCAACTATGCGCTCACCTGCTGCACCGGGGCACTGCTCTCCATCTATATGGGCCTGGACCTGGGTTCTCTGGTGATGTATCTTCAGTATGTCCGTCAGGTCAGCCAGCCGGTGGGTATGATCAGCCAGCAGGTCAACAACGTTCTGGCGGCCATTGCCGGTGCGGAGCGGATCTTTGAGGTCATGG
>CALXGE010000151.1 GCA_944387775.1 uncultured Oscillospiraceae bacterium
TATGCTGATACCGTTCCAAAGGACAAGACAATGAAAAATGGAAAGGATCATTCAGTATGAAAAAGTTTCTTGCACTTCTGATGGCCGCTACTTTGATGATGGCCGTCCTGGCCGGCTGCGGCGGCACCAATAATGGCAGCAACGCCGGCAACACCACCAACAATTCCGCTACCAACGACACCGCCAACAACGGCGCCGAGGACAGCACCGGCGACACCGCCGCTCTCTCCGGCATCGTGAATACCGACGGCTCCACCTCCATGAAGGACGTCATGGGCGTTCTCACCGAGACCTACCGGGATGTCCAGCCCGACGTCACCGTCAACTACTCCGGTACTGGTTCCGGCGCCGGCATCGAGGCTGTCCTGGCCGGCAACGTGGACATCGGACTCTCCAGCCGCGCTCTGAAGCCTGAGGAGGAAGAGAAGGGCGCTGTGGGCCACACCGTGGCTCTGGACGGTGTAGCCATCGTCGTCAACCCCGCCAACGGCGTGGAGGACCTCTCTGTTGAGCAGATCGCCCAGATCTTCAAGGGCGAGATCACCAACTGGAGCGAGCTGGACGGCGAGGATGCTGCCATCGCGGTCCTGGGCCGTGAGGATGGTTCCGGCACCCGCAGCGCCTTCGAGGAGATCGTGGGTGTGGACGGTGAGTGCAAGTACACCAACGAGTACAGCTCCACCGGCGACGTCATCGGCAATGTAGCTTCCAACCCCAATGCCATCGGCTATGCCTCCCTGTCCGCTGTGGATGACACCGTGAAGGCCGTGAAGGTCGGCGGTGTGGAGTGCTCCGAGGCCACCATCAAGGATGGCTCCTATGAGATCCAGCGTCCCTTCCTCATGGTCACTCTGGAAGGCGCCGAGCTCTCCCCCGCCGCTGAGGACTTCCTGAGCTATGCCACCAGCGCTGATGTGGCTGAGTACATCGCCGCCGCCGGTGCCGTGGCTCCCTGATCCTGATATCTGACCGAGATGGAGAGGCAAGACACGCCCGGCAACGGACGTGTCTTGTCCTGTCGAAATCCGCTTGAAAGGCTGGTTTGATCCTATGAAAGACGCGCAGAATCTGACGCTGCCCCGGGCGGGTGCAGGGGCATCCCCCAAAAAGAGCGGCGCTCCCCGGCGGAAGCTGAGCGGGGGACTGCGGAAAGCCGAAGTGGTCATGCAGGGCATTTTCCTGGTCTGCGGCCTCATTGCGGTGGCTTTCGTGCTGCTCATCAGTATTTATCTCATTATTTCCGGTATTCCCGCCATCCGGGAGGTTGGACTGTTCAACTTCCTCTTTGGGGATACCTGGTCCGCCCGGAATGACCAGTACGGCATTCTGGCTATGATCCTGACCTCTGTATACGGTACTGCCGGGGCCATCGTCATCGGTGTGCCCGTGGGCTTTCTCACCGCCGTGTTCCTGGCCAAGGTGGCTCCCGCCTGGCTGGTGCGGCTGATCCGCCCCGCCGTGGAGCTGTTGGCGGGCATCCCCTCCGTGGTCTACGGCCTGGTGGGTATGATGGTGCTGGTGCCCTGGATCCGCACTACCTTCAACCTCCCTGCCGGCGACAGTCTCTTTGCCGCTATTATCGTCCTGGCGGTCATGATCCTGCCCTCCATTATCTCCGTGTCGGAGACCGCCCTTCAGGCGGTACCCAAGGAGTACGAGGAGGCAAGCCTTGCCCTGGGGGCCACGGAGCTGGAGACCTACTTCCGGGTCAGCGTCCCTGCCGCCAAGAGCGGCATCGCCGCGGCGGTGGTGCTGGGCATCGGCCGGGCCATCGGTGAGGCCATGGCCATCATCATGGTGGCCGGCAACGTGGCCAATATGCCCTCCCTCTTCTCCAGTGTCCGGTTCCTCACCACCGGTATCGCCGTGGAGATGAACTACGCCAGTCCCGGCTCCCTCCAGCGCAACGCCCTCTACTCCATCGGCCTTGTGCTGTTCCTCTTCATCATGCTCATCAATGTGGTGCTCAACGTAGTGCTCAAGCGGGAAAAGGAGAATTGATATGGAACATAAAAACAGCCTCTCCCCCAGCCGCCGGGCCTATGAGATTACCATGCGCGCCCTGCTCTACTTCAGCGCCTTCCTCACCTGTGCCCTGCTGCTGTTCATCATCGGCTATATCTGTGTCAAGGGCATTCCGGGGATCTCCTGGCAGTTCCTCACCACTGAGGAGAGCGTCCTGAACGATACAGTGGGTATATTACCCGCTATTTATAACACCCTGTTTGTGATTTTCGTGTCCCTCATCATCGTACTGCCCCTGGGGGTAGGCGCGGCCATCTACCTGACGGAGTACGCCAGGAACCGCCGCCTGGTGACAGCTATCGAGTTTGCCACCGAGACCCTGGCGGGCATCCCCTCTATCATTTACGCTCTGGTGGGCGTCATCATCTTCTGTACCGCCCTGGGCCTTGAAAAGACCCTGATTGCCGGCTCCCTGACCCTGGTGATCATGACGCTGCCCACCATCATCCGTACCACCCAGGAGAGTCTCAAGACCGTGCCTCAGTCCTACCGGGAGGGGTCTCTGGGCCTTGGCAGCGGCAAGTGGCACATGATCCGCACCGTGGTGCTGCCCTCCAGCGTGGACGGCATCGTCACCGGCTGCATCCTGGCGGTAGGCCGCATCGTGGGTGAGAGCGCGGTGCTGATGTACACTGCGGGCCTGAGCACTGCCATGCAGGACTTCTCCGGCATCAGCGAGATCATGAAGAGCTCCGGCGCCACCCTCACCGTGGCCCTGTACGTCTATGCCAAGGAGAACGCCAACTTTGCCGTGGCCTTCTCCATCGCCACCATCCTTCTGGGCATCACCGTTCTTATCAACCTGGCGGCGTCCCTTGCCGGCAAGAAGCTCAAGCGGGGCTGATACCGGCGCTACAACAGAAAAAGGAGCAGAGAAAAAATGGGAGAAACC